>NZ_DATMBZ010000128.1:0-13153 GCF_035558935.1 Gaiella sp.
CGGGCCGTTCGGTTCGCCTCGCGGGCGAGCGCTCGGCAGCCGGCCCGCTCGAGCACGTCAGCGGCCTCCGCCCTCAGGTCGGCGGGAACCTGCCCGTCGAGCTCGGCGAGCAGCGCCGCCGCGCGATCGAGGTGGAAGGCCTGGGCCTCGACGAGCTCGTCGGCCGACCGCGACCGCAGCCAGTCGGCGAATGCACGGTGAAGCCGGGCGCGCTCGCCCTTCGCGAGGCCGCTGTAGGCGACGTCGCGGATGAGGATGTGGCGGAAACGGAACGCCGTCTCGCCCGAGATCGTCGAGAGCGGCTCGCGCGTCAGGAGCTGACGGTCGACGAGGTCTTCGAGCGCCGAGTCGACGTCGAGCGCGGGGTCGAGCTCCGCAACCGCGCCGCGCCAGAAGACGCGCCCGACGAGGGCGCCGTGCCGGACGACCGACCGTGAGGCGGGCGGAAGGCGGTCGATCCGCGACGCGATCAGCGCCTGGATCGTGTCGGGGATCCGCACGGCACCCCCGTCGCGGTGCTCGGCGAGCATCCGCACCGTCTCCTCCACGAAGAGAGGGTTTCCCTCGGTCTTCTCGAGCAGCGCGCTCCGCAGCCCGGCGGGCAGCCCCGCGCCGTCGACGAGGCCGTCGACGAGCTGCTCCGCCTCGTCGTCCGCGAGCGGCGGGAGGTCGATCGAGATCGCGCGGCGGCGGCCTCCGCCCCAGCCGGGCCGCGCCTCGAGCAGCTCGGGGCGGGCGAGACAGACGATGAGGACCGGGGCGTCGTCGATGCGGTCGGCGAGGTGCTCGACGAGGTCGAGCAGCGGATCCTCGGCCCAGTGCAGGTCCTCGAAGCCGAGGACGAGCGGCTGGGCCTCGGCGAGGCTCACCGCCCACTCGTGTGCGGCCCAGGCGATCTCCTGCCCGCGACGGGTCCCGGACACCGTGTCGAGCACGCCCGCGGCGAGCCCGAGGAGGTCGGCGACCGCGTCGCTCGAGCAGGCCTCGCGGAGCTTCTCGAAGGCCTCCTCCGGCGAGTCGTCGGGAGAGATCCCCGCCGCCGACTGCACCATCTCCGCGAGCGGCCGGTACGCGAGGCCTTCTCCGAAGGGCAGCGAGCGCCCCGCGAGCACGGTCGTGCGCTCGAGCCCCGCGAAGAACTCGCGCGCGAGCCGGCTCTTGCCCATTCCGGGATCCCCGAAGATCGTGACGAGATGCGCGCGACGGTCGCGCACGGCACGCGCATACGCGTTCTCGAGCAGCTCGAGCTCCTCCTCGCGGCCGACGTACGGTGCCACGACGTTGAGCGGCCGCCCCATCGGGCGCTCCGTACAGACGACGCGCCTGACCTCGAGCCCCTCGCGGAGGCCCTTCAGACGCTCGCCGTCGTGCAGCTCGGTCACGACGCGGTCGGAGGTGAGGCCGTGGGCCGTCGGGCCGATCAGGATCTCCCCCGGGGCCGCCGTCTGCTGAAGGCGGGCGGCGACGTTGATCGCCTCTCCCGTAGCGAAGGTCGAATCTCCGTCCTCGACGACGAGCTCTCCCGCTTCGATTCCGACCCTCACCGGAAGATCTCCGTCCGCGTTCTCGACGATCGCGACGGCGGCGCGAACTGCCCGCTCCGCGTCGTCCTCGTGCGCGGTCGGGACGCCGAAGACGGCGAGCACCGCGTCGCCGGCGAACTTCTCGACAGTGCCGCCGTAGGCGTCGATCTGCGCCTTGGCACGCTCGAAGAAGCCCGTCACACGCCGCCTGGCGACCTCGGGGTCGCTCGAGGAGACGAGGGCCGTGGAGTCGACGAGATCGACGAACAGCGCCGTCGCGAGCTTGCGCTCCATGCCTCGAAGTCTAGGTTCGGGGCCTCTGGTCGGGCGGGCGGTTTACCGCACCGAACCAACTAGCATCCGGCGCGATGCTCGACCCGAAGGTCTTCAAGGCGTACGACGTCCGGGGGATCCACCCGACCGAGCTCGACGAGGACGGCGCCTACCGGATCGGCCGCGCCTACGTCGAGCACTTCGACCCGACGGCGATCGCGGTGGGTCGCGACATGCGCCTCAGCTCTCCCTCGATGGCGGCGGCCGTGATCGAGGGAGCCGCGGACGGCGGCGCGGACGTCCGCGACCTCGGGTTGATCGGCACGGAGATGCTCTACTACGCCGTCGGCGAGCAGGGCCTCGACGGCGGCATCGTCGTCACTGCGTCGCACAACCCGAAGGAGTACACGGGCATGAAGATCGTCCGCCGCGGGGCGCTTCCCGTCGGCGGGGACTCCGGGCTCGAGGACGTCCGTCGCGTCGCCGAGGCGGGATTCGGCGAGACGACCCGCCGTGGCGAGGTCCGCCCCGACGACGTCTGGGAGGGCTTCGCGGCCAAGGTCCTTTCGTTCGTCCAGCCCGATGCGATCCGCCCGCTCCGCGTGGTGATCGACGCGGCGAACGGCATGGCGGGGACGATGCTGCCGCCCGTCCTCGCGCGGCTCCCGCAACTCGACGTCGTCCGCTGCTACTTCGAGCCGGACGGCTCGTTCCCGAATCACGAGCCGAACCCGCTGCTCCCCGAGAACCGGGAGTTCATCGTCGAGCGGACGCGCACGGAACGAGCCGACCTCGGCGTCGCGTACGACGGCGACGCCGACCGGTGCTTCTTCGTCGACGACACGGGCGAGTTCGTCCCGGGTGACTTCGTCACGGCGCTCCTCGCCCGCGCGATGCTCGAGAAGGAGCCGGGGGCGAAAGTGATCTACGACGTCCGTGCGAGCTGGGCGGTGCCACGGGCGATCGAGGAGGCGGGCGGCGTCGCGCTCGTGAACCGGGTCGGGCACGCGTTCATCAAGGAACGGATGCGCGAGGTCGACGCGCTCTTCGCCGGGGAGGTGTCCGCGCACTACTACTTCCGCGACTTCTCGCAGGCGGACACGGGCGTCGTGCCGTTCCTCGTGATGCTCGAGCTCCTGTCGCGCGCCGAACGGCCTCTCTCGGAGCTTCTCCAGCCGTTCCGCTCACGGTACTTCCTGACCGGCGAGATCAACACGCCCGTGGCCGACGTCGAGAACAAGCTCCGCGAGCTCGAGGAGCGCTTTGCCGCGCAGGGCGGGCGGATCTCGCATCTCGACGGTGTCTCCGTCGACTTCGACGACTGGCACTTCAACGTCCGCCCCTCCAACACCGAGCCGCTCCTGCGGCTCAACCTCGAGGCGCTCGACGAGCAGACCATGGAGCGGCGGCGCGACGAGGTGCTCGAGCTGATCCGCAGCTGACTCCGCGACGAAAGGACGGGCGTGCCGACACTCCTGCAGTTCGACTTCCCCATGAAGGGCCCGTGGGGCGACGACCTCGCCGAGGCGTTCCGCGATCTGGCGGGAATCATCGAGCGCTCGCCGGGCCTCCGCTGGAAGATCTGGACCGAGAACGAGGACGAGGGCATCGGAGGCGGCATCTACCTCTTCGAGGACGACGAGACCGCGCTGGCCTACCTCGAAGAGCACACCGCGCGCCTCGAAGGGTTCGGCGTGAGCGACATCCGCGCGAAGCTGCTGCACGTGAACGAGCCGCTCACCGAGCTGACCCACGGCCCGGTCTAGAGTGGCGACCGCGCCGGAGCTCGGCCGCGTCACCGATCGGCGGCCGCCGTTCAAGTACTCGGCACTCACGCGTGTCTGGTTCTCGGACACCGACGCCCAGGGAGTCGTCTACTACGGCCGCTACCTCCCGTACTTCGACCACGCGCGCACCGAGTACCACCGTCACCTCGGCAGCCTCGGAGTCGGGGGAGCAGAGTTCGTGATGCGCGCTTCGAGCGTCGACTACCACGCGCCGGCGAGCTTCGACGACCTGCTCGAGTGCTTCGTCCGGGTCAGCCGCCTGGGCCGCACGAGCGCCACCTACGAGTGCGTCGCGGTGCGCCTGCCCGACGAGGTTCTCATGGTCACGGCCACCCAGACGGTCGTGCTCGTCGACCTCGCGACGCGGCGTCCCATCCCGATCCCCGACCCGTCCCGCGCGCCGATCCGCGCCTTCGAGGGCGGCGACCTCGTCGAGTGAGCCCCGAGAGACGCCGTTCTCGATGATGAAGGGAGCCTCGCCCGTGGGAGAAGCGCGGTCGAGTGGCGCCCCGCCATCGGCCTTGCGCAGGGTGCGACAGGCCGGCGCGCCCGTCCGGAAGAGCCCGGACGGGCGCGGCGCGGCTTCCCCTCCCCCATACGCCTTGTATTGGCACCCAGTCCGGCCGTCATCCCTCGTTCAAGTGATCCGATCCCCCGAACGGGGTACCACTCACTCGTTCGGTTCGATCCCTCGAACGAGGGACGCGGCTCCTACCGGCCGCGCGTAGCCCGGACGAGCTCGACGGCGGCCTCCCGCTCGAGCTGTCCCTCGACCCGGATCGTGACGCCGTCGCGGTCGACGAGCAGGGTGTTGCCGGCGAGCCAGCCCTGGTCGTCGCGGATCGTCCCGTCCGGCGCGACGAAGAGCACGGCGTGCGGCCCGCCCTCGAGCCAGACCGCGGGGTCGCCGTCGACCTCGAACCGGTCGACCGCCGTCGTCCGGCCCACGAGCTTCTTCAGAAGCGCCGGGTCTCCCACACGCCCCGGGAACTGCGTGATCAGGAGGCGCACGTCGTCGCCGTCGCGCCAGATGTAACTGACCCGAAGCCCGGGCGCCAGCCTGACCTCGTCCGGAGCCGGCTCGTCGCGCGGTGGCTCGGCAAGGGGGAACCCGGCCCCCGTCTGCGCGGCGACGGAACTCGTCCGCTGGCCGAGCACGTCGAAGTCGCGACGAGCCGGCAGGGGCGGCAGCTCGTCCACCCGGACGATGCGAGCGCCGCCGATCCCCAGCCAGTCGAGGATCGCCGTCCGGGCAGGAGGCACGGCGAGGACGGCGAGGAGCGCGGCGAGGAGGGCGACGGCGACGATCGCGACTCGCAATCGGCGCGGCCGTGCCGGAGGCCGCTCTCCCAACCGGTCTGCGACAGTCGTTGCGACATCGGGCTCGGCCGGCCAGTCGACGACGGCCGAGAGAGCACGGAGCTCGCGCTCGAGACCGCTCACGATTCAGCCTCCCCGACCATCGCGCGAAGCCGCTCTAGCGCCCGCGACGTGCGCGACTTCACCGTCCCGCGCCGGATCCCGAGCGCGGTGGCCGTCTCCTCCTCGCCCAGCTCGAGGAGGAACCGGTGCACGAGCACCTCGCGGTCGCGCTCGTCGAGCCGCCCGAGCGCCTCGAGCAGCTCATCCCTTCGCTCCGCCGCGACGGCGGCCGCCTCGGGGGACGGAGCCGCGTCCCCCGAGGCGGCCGCCGCGCGCAGCGCAAGCCCTGTGCGCCGCCCGGCCGACCGCCTGCGATTCCGTGCCTCGTTGGCGACGATGCGCAGGAGCCAGGGCCGAAACGGCGCGCCGTCACGGAAGCGGCCGAGCGCGCGGTAGGCCTTGACGAAGCCGTCCTGAACGGCCTCCTCCGCGTCGCCCCGCTCGCCGGCGGCGACGTAGGCGACGCGAAACGCAATTCCCTGGTGCATGCGCACGAGCTCCTCGTATGCAGCCGCGTCGCCCCGCTTCGCAAGCGCGACGAGCGTGCCCTCGTCCGGTGGTCGGCTCCCCACTCGCCCCTTCTACACCCGGCGTACCGGTGAGGTTCCGGGGGGCGTGCGGGGCGTGGCCCGGGCGTGGCTCCAGCCTCGCCCCTCTTGGATGGGGTAGCGTCGCTCCGGTGAGCGATCGCTGGACAAGCCTCCGCGTCGACGAGGTGCCCTCGATCAAGGTCGCGGGCGACCTGCGCTGGAAACCGATCCGGCGGACGCTCGGGATCGAGGCGTTCGGCATGAACGCATACACCGCCGAGCGTGCGGGTGACGACGTCGTCGAGCGCCACAGCGAGGAGAGCCTGCGCCACGAGGAGGTCTACGTCGTGCTCGCGGGCCGCGCGACCTTCGAGCTCGACGGCGAGACGCTCGACGCTCCGGCAGGGACGATCGTCTTCTTGCGCGACCCGACGGTGCGCCGCTACGCGACTGCGGCCGAGTCGGGGACGATGGTGCTCGCGGTCGGCGGCAAGCCCGGCGAGGCCTACACGCCGTCGGCCTGGGAGTGGTACTTCGAGGCGGAGCGCTTCCGCGACCCGCTCGACCCCGAGGCGGCCCTGCGGCTGATGGACGAGGCGAACGAGCGGTTCCCGGACCACGCCGGGGTCGTCTATTCGACTGCGTGCTGGGAGGCGCTCGCCGGGCGCACGGACGACGCGTGGGCGACGCTGCAGCGCGCGATCGAGCTCGAGCCCAAGTCGCGCGAATGGGCGCTCGGCGACGAGGATCTCGCCGCGCTCCACGACCGGCTGCAGGCGGACGGCTGACGGATAACGCTCAGTTGCGACCGCGAAGCGGGCGCCTTTAGGGATCTGCCCCGCCGAAGGCGGGGATCCGAGCGGCAGGAATCCGCTCGGCGGATTCCTGCTCGCGAACGAGCTCAGCCGTTGGGCGTCATCCGGTAGGCGTCGAACACCGCATCGAGGTTGCGCAACGCGGTCAGCAGGGAGCGCAGCGCCTTCACGTCGCCGATCTCCGCCGTGTACCAGTTCCGCGCCATCCCGTCCTCGACGCTGCCGCCGTACGAGACGATGTTCGCGCCGTGCTCGGCGAACGTCCGCGCGACGTCCTCGAGGAATCGCGCGCGGTCCCAGCCGTCGACTGCGATCTGGACGCGGAAGCTCGATGAGGCCGTGCCTCCCTCCCACTCGACGGCGGTAAAGCGCTCCGGGTTCCGCATCAGCGCCTTCACGTTCGGGCAATCGGCGCGGTGGATCGTGATCCCGCGACCGAGGGAGATGTAGCCCTTGATCTCGTCGCCCGGAACGGGGGTGCAGCACTTGGCGAGCCGGACGAGCACGTCCTCGACGCCGGGCACGACGACTCCGAGCGACGTCCCCGTGACGATCCGCTTCCGCGCGGCGGGCTTGGCGGTGACGACCGGCTCCTCGGTGACGTCGTCGACCTTGAGCCGTTGGAGCACCTTGTTGACGACCTGGCCCGTACCGATCTTCCCCGAGCCGAGCGCGAGGTAGAAGTCCTCGGCCTTCTTGAAACCGAGCTCGCGGATCACCGATGCGAGCACGCTCGAGCCCTGCAGCTTCCGGTAGGGCAGGTTCTGCGCCTTGAGGGCCTGGTCGAGCGCCTCGCGGCCCTTCTGCTCGGTCTCGCCGCGCGTCTCGCGCTGGAACCACTGCCGGATCTTGTTGCGGGCGCGCGACGACCGCGCGAGCGAGAGCCAGTCGCGTGACGGCCCGCGCCCCGACTTCGACGTCAGGATCTCCACGAAGTCGCCGTTCTTCAGGTGGTAGTGCAGCGGCACGATCCTGCCGTTGACCTTGGCGCCCACGGTCCGGTGGCCGACATCGGTGTGGACGGCGTACGCGAAGTCGATCGGGCTCGCGCCGGCGGGCAGCGTCTTGACCTCGCCCTTCGGCGTGAAGACGTACACCTCGTCGTCGAAGAGGTCGGTGCGCAGCGTGCGCATGAACTCGGCGGCGTCCTGCTCGTCGCCCTGCCAGTCCATCAGCGAGCGCACCCAGGTCAGCCACTCGTCGTCGCCCTTGGCCGACTTCCCGCGCTTGTAGAGCCAGTGGGCTGCGACGCCCAGTTCCGCCTCCTCGTGCATGTCGCGCGTCCGCACCTGGATCTCGAGCGGCGTTCCCGTCGGCCCGATCACCGTCGTGTGCAGGGAGCGGTAGCGGTTCAGCTTGGGCATCGCGATGAAGTCCTTGAACCGCCCGGGCATCGGCTTCCAGAGCGAGTGGATGATCCCGAGCGCGCCGTAGCAGTCACGCGTCCCCTCCTCGCCCGAGCGGTGGACCATGACGCGCATCGCGGTGAGGTCGTAGATCTCGTTGAACTCGCGACCCTTCTTCGCCATCTTGTCGTAGATCGAGTAGAAGTGCTTCGCGCGCCCGGAGATCGTCGCCGGGATGTCGGCCTTCTCCAGCTCGAGCGTGAGGATCGTGGCCGCCTGGTCGACCTGCGACTCCCGGTCGGCGCGGCGGTCGGCGACCATCGCCTTGATCTCCGCGTACTTGCGCGGATGGAGCGCCTGGAAGGAGAGGTCCTCGAGCTCCCACTTGAGCGCGTGGATCCCGAGCCGGTGTGCGAGGGGAGCGTAGACCTCGAGCGTCTCCTTCGCCTTCTGCACCTGCTTCTGCTTCCCGAGGTACTCGATCGTCCGCATGTTGTGCAGGCGGTCGGCGAGCTTGATGAGGATGACCCGGACGTCCTGGGCCATCGCGACGATCATCTTGCGGTAGTTCTCCGCCTCCGCCTGCTCCCGGCTCGAGAACTGGATCCGCGTGAGCTTGGTGACGCCCTCCACGAGCTGCGCGATCTCGGCGCCGAACTCGGCGCGCAGATCGTCGAGCTCTGCGTCGGTGTCCTCGACGACATCGTGGAGGAGCGCCGCGGCGATGGTCTGCTCGTCGAGGTGGAGCTCCGAGCAGATCCGCGCGACGCCGTACGGATGGTGGATGAAGTCCTCGCCCGAGCGTCGCAGCTGCCCCCGATGGCGCTCCTCGGCCGTCGTGAACGCGCGCCGGATGAGGTCGCGGTCGACGTCCGGGTTGTAGGTCTCGACGCTTGCGAGTAGCTCCTCGACGAGGTTCTCGTGGTGCTGCTCGGTACCGACGACCGCCATCAACCCAGTGTACGGGCCGAGGGTTCGAGTTCCCCCTAAGGGGGGAAGGACGTCGGGCGAATGAGACGAACGGTATGGGTCATGCGGCTCCTGCGGGACTACATCGAGCGGCGGCGCCTGCGCCGGATGCTCTTCATGCTCGCCGCGGCGTCTCGCCGCTGACGGTTTCCCGGGCCAAGGCCGGGGGTACGAGTCTGGTTGGGCGCCCGCGCGCGCCCGACTTCTCGTCTTCGCCCGAAAGGAGCCCGACGGTGGCGACCAAGACACGGACCATGTTCGACACGCGCAACGACCTCCCGCTCGAGAGCCGAGAGAAGCTCGTCGAGCTCTTGAACGCCCGGCTTGCCGACACGCTCGACCTCTACAGCCAGGTGAAGCAGGCTCACTGGAACGTCAAGGGGCCGAACTTCATCCAGCTGCACGAGCTCTACGACATGGTCGCCGAGACGGTGCTGCCGTTCGTCGACGAGATCGCAGAGCGCGCGACCGCGCTTGGCGGGCTCGCGACGGGGACCGTGCGGATGGCCGCGGAGGCGACCTCGCTCGACGAGTATCCGCTGGACGGCACCGATGGACAGGAGACCGTGCAGCTCGTCGCCGACCGGCTCGCTGCGTACGGTGCCGCCGCCCGCGAGGCGATCGACACGACGGGCGAGGAGCTCGGGGACATGGACACGGCGGATCTGTTCACGGACATCTCCCGCGCGATCGACAAGCATCTCTGGTTCGTCGAGACGCATCTGAACGGCGAGCGCTGAGCCTAGGCGGCGCGCGGCAGCTCGACGTCGGCTCGCTCGAGCAGTCCGCGGAAGGTCTCCGACTCGAGCAGCTGACGCCGTGCGCCCGCCGCGAGGTCGAGCTCCGCGAAGATGCGGCGCGCGTCCGGTGCCCAGGCGGCTTCGCCGGCTCTCCACTGCTCCGCCAGCCAGGCACGGAGCGCCTCGTACGAGGCGGCCGCGTCGAACAGGCGTCGCACCACAAGCTGCGGCGCGACGGTGCCGTTCCAGCGGTTCTCCTTCAACCGGAAAGCGACGTCGAAGCGCGCCGCGTCGCGCAGCCGGTCGAGCTGACCGCCAAGGCCGAATGCGATCGCCGAGCCGCCGTCGCGTCCCTGCTGACGGACGCGGAACCGCAGGTGCTTCCCCTCGCCCACCGTGCCCGCCCCAGCGGCCTCGACGCTCGCCACGAGCAGCGTGGGCTCGGGGTTCCCGAGGCCGAACGGCGCCAGGCGGTCGAGCTCCTGCGCGAGCTCGAGGGTGAGCGCTCCGGCCGGGACGATCGCGTCGATCGTCGTCGTCGGTCGCAGGTCGGCGTCGGCAAGGACGGCGTCCGCGTGAACGCCGAACGCCTCGGAGAACGCGTCGAGGCATTCCGTCTCGATCGAGAGCCCCGCGGCGGCCCGATGACCGCCGAAGCGGCCGAGATGGGACGCGCAGGCGGCGAGCCCGGCATGGAGGTCGAAGTCGGCGACGGAGCGTCCCGAGCCCTTCCAACCCTCGCCGCTTCGCGCGACGAGGACGACGGGGCGATGGAACCGCTCGACGAGCCGTGAGGCGACGATTCCGATGACGCCCTCGTGCCACCCGTCGTCCCAGAGGACGTATCCCCGTCGCGCGCGCCGTTCCGCAGGCCACGACTCGACGCGCGCGACGGCTTCCCGGAGGATCCGCTCCTCGACGGCCTGGCGCTCGCGGTTCAGGTCCTCGAGCGTGTCTGCAAGCTGACGGGCTGTCGCCGGGTCGTCGGTCAGGAGCAGCTCGAGCGCGAGGTCGGGGCGACCGAGCCGGCCCGCCGCGTTGATGCGCGGGGCGAGCCTGAACGCGACGGCGGTGGCGTCGATCGCAGCAGGGTCGACGCGCGCCGTCCGCATGAGCGCCTTCAGGCCCGGGCGACTCGTCCGCGCGAGCGTCCGCAACCCGGCGGCCGCCAGCGCCCGGTTCTCGTCGACGAGCGGGACGACGTCCGCGATCGTCGCCAGCGCAACGAGATCGAGGACGCCTGCGACGACGGGATGGTCGTCGCCGAGCAACGCTCGGGCAAGCGTGTAGACGACTCCCGTGCCGCACAGCTCCGGGCACGGGTATTCCGACGGCCTGGTCGCCACGACTGGGCAGTCGGGCAGCGTCTCGCCGGGACGGTGGTGGTCGGTGACGACGACGTCCAGGCCGAGCTCGCGCGCGCGGGCGACCTCCTCGACCGCCGTAATCCCGCAATCGACGGTGACGACGAGGTCGACGCCCTGCTCCGCGAGCTGCTCGATCGTCTCCGCGGCGAGGCCGTAGCCCTCTTCGAAGCGGCTCGGCAAGCGCCACTCGACGTCCGCGCCCGCCTCGCGGAGCACCAGCACCGCGACCGCGGTCGCCGAGATGCCGTCGACGTCGTAGTCGCCGTGCACGCAGATCCGCTCGCCTGCCGCGATGGCCGACCGGATGCGCTCGACCGCGCGGCGCATGTCGCCGAGCGCGAACGGGTCGTGTCGAGGCGGCTCCGCCGCGAGGAAGGCGCGGGCGGCCTCGGGCTCCTCGAGACCGCGCCGGACGAGCACCGTGGCCGTCGTCTCGCTGACGCCGAGGGCGTCGGCGAGCTTCTCGACGCGACTCCAGTCGCACGGTCGGGTGATCCAGCGGCCCTCCTGCATCGCCCAGCCGACGGTACGGAGGACGTCGGACGGAACTGTGCTTGCTTTGCGCGAAGCGGGAACCCAGACCCGGATTCCCGCCGCTTGATCCCGACTTCGGTCGGCGCAAATCCCTGGAGGCGCCGGCTGGCGCCGTCGCAACTACCCCGTTGCCACAGCGTCAGCTACGCACGTCGTTCTCGGCGCTCGCGCGTCAGCTGCAGGATGATCTTCACCCAGAGCAGCACGATCGCGGCGGTCGCACCGATCACGCACACGGCGAGGGGCGCGAAGAACGCCATCTGCTCGAGCGAGTACTTCGTGACGGCGGCGCCGACGAGCCAGATGAGCAGCACGGCGGCGACGACTCCGACGACCAGAGCTCGATTCTTCACAACGGCAAGCTAGCGTGCGGTCGATGGCCGACGTCATGTCGAACTACTCGTCCGGCGACGACTACACGCTCGAGTTCCTGGGGTACAGGTTCTCGTTCGGCGCCCCCGACTTCGAGGAGCGCGTGGCGGCGGCGGCCGTCCGGCTCGGCCTCGTCCCGACGAACGACCTGGACGAAGACGAGACGGCCGACCTCGTCGAGCTCGCCGCGGACGGCCGGATCGCGGAGGCCCGCAGCCCGCTCGGCTCCTACCTCGTCCGCCACTGGGAGCGGCTCGCGCTGGTCGAGGGTGAGTCGCTCGTCTACTGGCTCCGCAAGCTCGTCTTCCGCGGTGCGTACCTCGACCACCGCGTCAAGGAGGGGGTGCTCGAGGTCGTGTGGGACGACGACAGCGGCGAGTTCGCGTACGCCGAGCCCGAAGGGGGCCGAGCGCTCCTCGAGCTCGCTCCGACGCCGTCCTGGCGCGCGCTCCAGTTCCGGCGCGATTAGCCAGCCGCTGCGGGTTGCGTGCTGAACCCGAGCGCGTGCTCGTGCTCGGGCGCGGCGATCCGGAGCTCGCGGACCGCTCCGAGCGGGACGATCACGTGCTCCGGATCGCCGCCCTCACCGTGCGGCGTGAAGCTGACGAAGCCGAAGCCCGGTTCCGCGGAGAGCGTCTTCAGACGGTAGAGCGAGCCGTCCACGAGCTCGATGCTCACCTCGGCGTCGTCGAGCGAGTGCTCGGCCTTGAACGCCTCGACGCGGCGCAGGATGCGCTGCACGAGGTCTTCGAGCGGACCCGCCATGCCCGGTGTCCAGATGACGCCGCTCAGAACAGGCTGCCCTCCTCGCGTGCCGCTCCGAGGTGAGCACGTCCGTGCTCGGTGATCACGCGTCCGCGCGGCGTCCGCTGCAGGAACCCGAGCTGGAGCAGGTACGGCTCGTAGACGTCCTCGATCGTGTCGGGCTCCTCGCCCAGCGCGACCGCCAACGTCGAGAGCCCGACGGGCCCGCCACCGAACTTCTCCGCGACGGCCTCGAGCAGCTCGCGGTCGATCCGCTCGAGGCCCCGCCCGTCCACCTCCAGCAGCTCGAGGGCCTCCTGTGCCACCCCGGTCGTGATCGCACCGGCGTGCCGCACCTCGGCGACGTCGCGCACGCGCCGGAGAATCCGGTTCGCGATGCGCGGCGTCCCGCGCGACCGTGACGCGATCTCCTCGGCGGCGTCGTCGGCGATCTCGACGCCGAGGATCCCGGCCGACCGGCGCACGATCGTGCCGAGCTGGCCCGGGTCGTAGTACCCGAGCCGGAACGTCATCCCGAAGCGATCGCGAAGCGGCGTCGTGAGCAGGCCGGTGCGCGTGGTCGCGCCGACGAGCGTGAACGGCGGCAGATCGAGAGTCAGCGTCCGGGCGGCCGCCCCCTGTCCGAAGACGATGTCGAGGCGGAAGTCCTCGAGCGCCGGGTAGAGGATCTCCTCCGCCGAGCGGTTCAGCCGGTGGATCTCGTCGACGAA
>NZ_DATMBZ010000129.1:0-6896 GCF_035558935.1 Gaiella sp.
ACATCCCCCGCATCCTCGTCCACGAGCGGGCGAAGCTCGTCGCGCGCGCACGGCCGGGAGTCGAGGGTCGAGCGCTACGGGCTCTCGGCCGGTCGTTCTCGAGCATCGAGCGCTACGAGCGCGCGCAGCGGCTCGCGCGCACGCTTCAGCGACCCTTCCTCAGGCGCGGCCGCCTGCGCTGGCTCCCCGGCCCCCTGGCAGCGTGGGGACGGTCGCGCACGCTCCCCGGGATCCCGTCCGAGACCTTTCGCGAGTGGTGGGAGTCGCGTGAGCGACAGCCGTGAGGTGATGCTGGGTCGGATCCGCGCCGCACTGGCCGGAGAGGACGCGCTTCCCGACGTGCCGCGCGCGTACCGCGAGCACGGGTCGCGGTCGTCGGGGGAGGTCGTCGCGCTCTTCGTCGAGCGGCTCGAGGAGACGGGCGCGGTCGTCGTCCGTACGGGCGATGCCGGGCTCGCTGTGGGCGTGGCGCTCCGCGAGCAGGGGGCCGCCCGGGTGGTCGTGTCACCCGATCTGCCGGACGCGGTCACGCCGGCCGAGGTCGAGCTGATCGAAGACCGTGGCCTCTCGCCGGCCGAGCTCGACGGGCTCGACGGCGCCCTGACGACCTGTGCCGCGGCGTGTGCCGAGACGGGCACGATCGCGTTCGACGGCGGCGAGGGCCAGGGCCGCCGCGCGATCGCTCTCGTGCCCGACCTCCACGTCTGCGTCGTCCGCGAGGAGCAGGTCGTCGAGACCGTGCCCGAGCTGATCGCCCGCCTCGCCCCGTCCGCCCGCGATGGGCGCCCGATCGTCCTCGTCTCGGGCCCGTCGGCGACCTCCGACATCGAGCTCGAGCGCGTCGAGGGCGTCCATGGCCCGCGACGCCTGGTCGTGGTGCTCGTGGGGGAGGCCGGCCGTGGCGGACCGTAGACTTGCGTTTCACGGGGTGTAGCTCAGCCTGGTCAGAGCGCCTGTTTTGGGGACAGGAAGTCGCTGGTTCGAATCCGGCCACCCCGATTCGTGAGGAGATCGCTGCTCGGTGCCGCGCTGGTCGCGCTTCTCCTCCACGGCGGAGGTGTCGCCGCGAGCGCGACCGGCGCCGCCTTCTCCGTGGCTCCGATCTCGAAGGCTCTCGCCGCCCGCATGACGGGCGTCTCGTGGCGTCCGGGCTGTCCGGTGCCGCTTCGCGACCTGCGCGTCGTCACGGCGTCGTACCGTGGCTTCGACGGCCGCACGCGAACGGGGCGGATCGTCGTCCACCGTGACGTGGCCGCCGACGTGCTGAGGGCCTTCCGTCGCCTCTACGCCGAGCGGTTCCCGATCCGGCGGATGGTCACGGTCGACGCGTACGGCGGCTCGGACTTCCGCTCGATCGAGGCCGACAACACGTCGGCTTTCAACTGCCGCTTCGTCGACGGCACGACCCGCTGGTCGGAGCACGCCTACGGCCGCGCGATCGACTTGAACCCGATCGAGAACCCGTACGTGACCTCGTCCGGAACGACCTCGCATCCTGCGAGCCGCCCGTACCTCCGCCGCGCTCCGTACCGTCCGGGAATGGCGGTGGAGGCCGGAGCCGCCGTCCGCGCGTTCGAGGCGGTCGGCTGGTCCTGGGGCGGCCGCTGGTCGGGCGCGAAGGACTATCAGCACTTCTCCGCGAGCGGCCGTTAGACCGCCCGTACGACGAGTCGCTCCGCTGTCTTCACATGAGACAACGTACCTCGGCGGGCGGGCGGCAAGCGGGCGACCGGGCTCGAACCGGCGACATTCAGCTTGGAAGGCTGACGCTCTACCAACTGAGCTACACCCGCGCGAAAGTAGCGTAGCGGCGTGGGCCCCGGAGCATGGTCGTGGAACGCCGAAGCGCTCGTTCCCGTCGCGCTGGCGGGCCTCTACCTCGTCGGGACCCGCGGGGAGAGCACCAGGGGCCGCACTGCGGCGTTCCTCACCGGCTGCGCGCTGCTCGTCGCCGCGCTCGTCACGCCCCTCGATACGCTCGCGCGCGAGTACCTCGTCTGGGCGCACCTGCTCCAGAACGTCGTCCTCGCCGAGTGGGCGCCGCTCCTTCTCGTGCTCGGGATCCCGCCCGGCCTGGCCGAGCGTCTGACCCGGCCGCGGGCCATCCGTCTCCTGACGACGCCGTTCGTCGCGTTGCCGCTCTGGGTCGCGACCTACGCGCTCTGGCACGTGCCGGCGCTCTACGACGCGGCGCTTCGCCACCCCTCGAGCCTGCTCGCGCTCGAGCACGCCACGTACGTCGCCTCGGGCGTCCTGTTCTGGTGGTGCGTGTGGCAGGAGGCGCCCCACCGCCTCTCGGCGATCGCGCGCGCGGGGTACGTCGTCGCGGCGTTCGTGCTCTCGGCACCGCTCGGCCTCGTCCTCGCGCTCGTTCCGCGGCCGCTCTACGACTTCTACGCTCATGCACCCGAGCGGGTCTGGGGGATCGCGCGACTCGAGGATCAGCAGCTCGGCGGGATGACGATGGCGGGCGAGCAGTCCGTCGTCTTCTTCGTCGTCTTCGCCCTCTGGTTCACCAGGTTCCTCGCCGAGCAGGAGCGGCTCGAGGAAGTAGCCTGACGCGATGCCGGTCCGCGCCTTCCTCGCCTGCGCGGCCGTCCTCGTCGGTGGTGTATCGGCCGCGGTCGCACCGGCGGCGCCGTCGGCTCCCGGATTCGCATACGGCGTGGCAGCCGGGGAGATGACGCCGACCTCCGCGCGACTCTGGACGCGCGCACCCGGCGTCGGTCGCGTCACTCTGATGCTCACCGGCGCGGGGACGACACGCACGTTCGCGCTCGTTGCACGGCCGTCGTCAGACCTCACCGCCCAGCGCACGGTCCGCGGCCTGCGGCCGGGCACGACGTATCGCTACTCGTTCGCGCAGGGAAGGACGAGAAGCGCGATCGGGAGCTTCGAGACGGCGCCGGCGGCGACCTCGGCGGGAACCGTCAGGTTCGCGATCTCCGGCGATGCCGACGCGACCCGGGACGCGAGCGGGAAGCTCGGTTTCAACGGCTTCGAGACGTACAGCGCGATGGCGCGGGGGCGGAACGACTTCGCGCTCAACTTCGGCGACACGATCTACTCCGACTCGGGGGTCGGCGGCGCGCCCGTGGCCCGAACCGTCGCGCAGAAGTGGGCGAAATACCGCCTCGGTCTCGCGCTCGTGCCGCTCCAGCGGCTCAAGTCGTCGACGGGCGTCTACAGCGGCTGGGACGACCACGAGTTCGTGAACGACTACTCGCGGGCCGAGCACGGCGACGCGATCTACCGCGCCGGTGTCAAGGCCTTCCTCGACTACACACCTGCGACGTACAGCCCGCGAACGGGCGACTACCGGAGGTTCCGATGGGGAAAGAACCTCGAGCTCTTCATCCTCGACGGCCGCAGCTTCCGCAGCCCGAAGGTCACCGCTGCCTGCGACGGTGACATCGCGCCGACCGCGCCGCCGGCCGTCCGACAGGCCTTTGCACCGCTGTCGCCTGCGCTCGCCAAACCTGTGCCGCAGGCGTGCCTCGACGCGATCGCCTCGCCGTCGCGCACCCTTCTCGGCGCCGCGCAGCTCGCCGCATTCACGAAGGCGATCCGGTCGTCGAAGGCGACGTTCAAGGTGGTCGTCAATCCCGAGCCGCTGATGCAGCTCTACGCGCTCCCGTACGACCGCTGGGAGGGCTACGCCGCCGAGCGGGCGCGCGTGCTGGCCGTCCTGCGCCAGGTGAAGAACGTCGTCGTCATGACGACGGACACGCACGCCCACCTGATCGGGGAGATTCGAACCGACACCTTCGCCGCGGGCGGCCCGGTCGGCACCGGTATCTGGGAGGTCGTCACCGGCCCGGTCGCGACGAACACGTACGCAAAGGAGATCGACTCCTTCCTCGGTGCTCCGGGGTTCGGGGCGGTCGTGACCGGAGCGTTCTTCAAGCCGGCTCCGCCCCGCGGGCTCGGTCTCCGGTGCGCTCAGACCGATCAATACGGCTACGCGCAGGTGACCGTGACCTCGGCGACGCTGACGGTGCAGCCGCGAACCGCCTCCGGCGGCGTCGTGCTCGACGCGTCCGGCGCGCCGTGCGCACCGCTCATCGTCCGCGCGAGGTGAGCTCCTCTCGGTCGTGAGCGGCGCTCGCCCCTACCGGGAGCTTCTCGGCCTTCCGCACGCGAGCGCGATGCTCGCCTGGTCGCTGCTCGGCCGGCTGCCGCTCGGGATGACGCCGCTCGCGCTCCTCTTCCTCGTTCGCGGGGAGGGGAAGGGCTACGGCGCCGCCGGTGTCGTCGTGGCTCTCTACGCGGTCGCCGTCGGGGTCGGTGCGCCGATCGCGGGTCGCCAGGTCGATAGGTTCGGGCCGACGACGGTGCTCCGCATCCGGGCCGTCCTCTACGCCCTGCTCGTCGGAGCCGTCGTCGCCCTCGCGGTGCTCGACGCCGGCGTCGTGCCGATCGCCGGGGTCGCGGCGCTCGCGGGCCTCTCCCTGCCGCCGCTCTCGTCGACCGTGAGGATCGTGTGGCCGCGGCTGGCGCCCGACGAGCTGCGCTCGACCGCATACGCCCTGGAGGCGTCCCTGCAGGAGGTGTTCTTCGTCGGCGGCCCTCTCCTCGCCGCCGGGCTCGCCGCGCTGAGCCCCGCGGCCGCCGTCGCCGGCGCCGGCGCCGCGAGCCTGGTCGGCGCCACCGCGACCGCCCTGCTGCCTCCCGTCCGGAAGACGCCGCCCTCGCGGGCGGTCGGCGCTGGGCTCGTCGGGGCGCTCGGATCCCCCGGGATCCGCACGGTCGTGCTCTACGCGGCGACGATCGGCGTCGGCTTCGGCTCCGTCGAGCTCGCGATGCCGGCGTTCGCGGAGGCGCACGGCTCGCGGGAGCTCGGCGGCCTCGCGCTCGCGTCGTTCTCCGCCGGGAGCCTCGCCGGCGGGCTGGCCGCCGGCATGCGGCCGCCGAAAAGCGTGTTGAAGCGCTTCTTCGTCGGGGCCTTTCTCCTGACGGTCGCGCTGCTCTCGCTCCAGCTCGCGACGTCGATCCCGACGCTCTGTCTGTTCGCGTTCGTCGCCGGCCTCCCCATCGCCCCCACGATCGGCGCTCTGTACGCGCTGATCGACCGCTCAGCGCGAAGCGGCACGGCGGCCGAGGCGTTCGCCTGGTTCGGCACCGCCGTCTCGATCGGCATCGCGACCGGGTCGGCGGCGGCGGGGGCGATCGTCGACGAACGCGGCGTGCGGGCCGCGTTTGCCGTCGGCGCCGCCGCCGCGCTCGTCGGTGCACTGCTCGCGTGGGTACGACGCGGCAGCTTCCGCGCTCGCACGACTGACGCCGAGGGCGCCGGGGAACCGTCTACCCTGCTCGTCGAGCGCCCGTAGCTCAGGGGACAGAGCAGCGGACTTCTAATCCGCGGGTCGGAGGTTCGAATCCTCCCGGGCGCGCTGAGCCGCTGGCCTAGACTGGGGCCGATGCCTGCGAGCCGTCCGTTCGTCGGAATCGTCTCGCCGGGCGCGATGGGCAGCGCCCTCGGGAGGACGCTCCGTGCCGGCGGCTCTCGCGTCGTCGTGTCGCTCGACGGGCGGAGCGAGCGCTCGCGACGGCTTGCGACGGAGGCCGGCCTCGAGGACGTCGGCTCGCTCGACGTCCTGCTGCGCGAGGCGGCGGTCGTCCTCTCGGTCGTGCCTCCCGGTTCCGCGCTCGAGGTCGCCTCGGCGATTGCGGCGAACGCGCGAACCCCGATGCCTCTCGTCGCCGACCTGAACGCCGTCGCACCGGCGACCGCCGAACGGATCGCGACGACGCTGCGCGAGGCCGGTCTCGACATGGTCGACGGTTCCATCTCCGGGCCGCCTCCGCGCGAAGCCGGGACGACACGCGTCTACCTCTCCGGCCCTCGCGCGGCCGAGGTTGCGGCGTTGCCTCTCGACGGCGTGCAGCGGGTCGTCGTGGGCGACGACGTCGGCCTCGCCTCTGCGGTCAAGATGTGCACCGCGTCGGTCTACAAGGGTCGGGTCGCTCTGCTCGCGCAGGCCCTCCGCACCGCTCACGCGCACGGCGTCGTCGAGCACGTGCTCGACGACCTTGTCGAGGCGGGCCTGGCCGATCCCGAGCGAACCGGCGCGACACTCGCGCGCGCATCGGCGAAGGCCTGGCGCTACGTCGCCGAGATGGAGGAGATCGCGCGGACCCAGGATGCGGCCGGCCTGCGGAAGGATCTCTTCGCCGCACTCGCCATCGTCTACGGCGACCTGGCGGCTGCAGCCGTCGACGGGGCGCCCGAGGAGGTACTCGACACAGTCTCGCTCGATGCGGTGCTCGACCGATTCGCCGCTGCGCGAACGGTGCCGGACGGCGTGACCTAGCGGGAGCCAGTCGGCGCACCGAGCGGTAGACGCCTCGGGCGGGCTCGGTGAGCCGCCAGGTCAGCGACTGCTCGATTGCGTCCACCTGCGCCCGAAGCCCGGCCTCGGACGCCCTCGCGGCCGTGCTCACCTCGTCGCGCACGGCGAGGGCATGCAGCTCGCTGCGAAGGAGCGCCGCCTCGTCTCGGCCCGCGTCCCACGGATGGTCGACGGTTCCCGCGACGTCGAAGAAGGCCAGGGGCGTCGACTCCGAGGTGACGATCAGGAGCTTCGTGCGCGGGTCGAGGTCGATGCCCTTCGGGCCTCCTTCCTGCGGGTTGTGCCGAGCGCGCTCGAAGGTCTCGTCGTCCGCCCGAGCGCACCGAGCGTGTCGCGCACCGCGACGGAAGCGACGAGCTCGATCGGCTCGGGCTCGAGACCCCGTGACCGATCCGCATCGGCGCTCACCTGGATCTCCTGGAGCGCGGCGACGGTCACGGCGCGAGCCTACCGTCGGTTCGGGACGACGTCCGTCGTCACCGGGGCAGCCGCAGGCCGAGGCGTCGCGGGAGTGTCGCCACGAGACGCGTGACCGGGTCCGGC
>NZ_DATMBZ010000130.1:0-15864 GCF_035558935.1 Gaiella sp.
ACATCCACGGCCGCGTGATCCAGATGTGGGCCGGCTGCATCTGGGTGCCGATCTACGAGGTGATGACGCGCAAGCACCTGAAGCTCGTCACGCTCGAGGAAAACCTGGAGATGGCGGCCGACATCGGCATCGACGCGACCACCTCGCTCGACGAGGCGTTCGCGGAGGCGATGGAGCGCCATGGGCCCGATGCGAAGGTGATCGTGCTCCCGTACGCGCGCTACCAGCTGCCGCGCAACGCCGTGCGGATGGAGCCCGCCGACGAGAGCGTGATCGCGTACGCGGGGCGGGACTAGGGCATGACCGACGCCGCCCGCCGGACGATCCCGGGCCTCCGGGCGTCCGGCGTGGCGGCGACGGACGAGGTCGGCCGGGAGATACGGGGGTCGACGACGATCCTCGAGCTCCTGAGGATGTTCCCCGACGGGAGCGCGGCGAAGCTGATGAGCGACATCCAGTTCCCCTGCGCGCACTGCGGCGGCGCCGTGCGCGAGCCGCTGACGCTCGCCGCCAAGCGTCACCGGCGCGACCCGCGCGCCGTGATCGAGGCGTTCCGTGCCCTCGAGGCGGGCGGCCCCACCGCCGAGCAGATCGCGAGTGCCGCCCGTCGGCAGGCGGCGTAGAGCCTTGGCGGTCGCATCGGGGCGGGAGACGTGGGTCGGGCGCTCCGTGCCGCGCTTCGAGGACGAGGCGCTCTTGCGCGGCGAGGGCCGCTTCATGGACGACCTCGAGCCGGTGTCGCACGCCTGGCACGCAGCGATCGTCCGCTCGCAGCTCGCGCACGCGCGCGTCGCCGTCGACCCCTCCGCGGCGCGCGAGCTCGAAGGCGTCGCAGGCGTCGTCACCGGCGAGGACGTCGCGCGCCTCTCGCGGCCCTTTCCGGCGGCGATCGACTCGCCCGCACCGCACTACGCCGCTGCGGTCGGGACGGCGCGCTACGTCGGCGAGCCGCTCGCGGTGGTCGTCGCGCGGGACCGGTACCTCGCAGAGGACGCCGCCGAGCTCGTCGCGGTCGAGTACGAGCCGCTCGACCCGGTTGTCGATCCCCTCGCAGCCGAGCCGATCCACGAGCGCCGGTTCCACTACGGCGACGTCGACGACGCCATGGCCCGGGCGACGCTCGTCGTCCGTTCGACCTTCCGAGTGCCACGCTGGACGGGCCTTCCGGTCGAGTGCTACGGCGTCGTCTGCAACTGGGACGAGGGCTCCGGCCGGCTGACCGCGTGGGCCAACTTCCAGGGCCCCTTCACGCTCCACGGCGTCGCGGCCGCGGCGCTCGGCCTGCGCGGCGACCGCCTGCGCCTGCTCACGCCGCCCGACTCGGGCGGGTCGTTCGGCGTCAAGGCCGCCGTGCTCGGCTACGTCGTCCTGATCGGGCTCGCCTCCCGGGCGCTCGGCGTTCCCGTGCGCTGGACGGAGGATCGCCTGGAGCACCTCGTCGGCAGCTCCGCGTCGACCGGGCGCGTCACCGAGCTGGAGGCCGGTTTCGCGCCCGACGGCGAGCTGCTCGCCCTGCGCTACGACGCGCTGGAGGACGTCGGCGCCTACGTCCGCGCGCCCGAGCCGGCGACGCTCTACCGGATGCACGGCTCGCTCGGCGGCGCCTACCGGGTGCGGAACGTCGCCGCCCGGAACCGCCTCGTGCTCACGAACACCCTTCCCTCGGGCCTGAACCGCGGCTTCGGCGGCCCTCAGCTGTACTTCGGTCTCGAGCGGACGATGGCGATCGCCGCGCGGCGACTGGGGCTCGACCCGGCCGAGCTCGCCCGGAGGAATCTCGTCCGCGCCGACGAGATGCCCTACCGGACGCCGTCCGGCGCGCTCTACGACTCCGGCGACTACGAGGCGTGCCTCGACCGGGCGCTCGAGGCCTCGGGCTACCACGAGCTGTGCGCGAGCGCCGAGCGGGCGAGGGCGGACGGCCGGCTCGTGGGGGTCGGGCTCGCCTGCGTCGTCGAGCCGTCGATCTCCAACATGGGCTACATCACCCTCGCGCAGACGGCCGTCGAGCGCGCGGGGACGCTGCCGAAGTCGGGCAACGCCGAGGGCGCGTCGGTCGCGGTCGACCCGCTCGGCGGGATCACGGTGCGGCTGGGGACGACCCCGCAGGGCCAGGGGCATCGCACGGTCGCGGCGCAGGTCGTCGCCGACGAGCTCGGCTGCACCCCGGAGGAGGTCTCGGTCCTCTCCGAGCTCGACACCGCGACGACGCCGTGGACGGTCGCCTCGGGCAACTACTCGTCTCGTTTCTCCGGGGTCGGCGTCGGGGCCGTGCAGGCGGCCGCGCGCAAGGTCCGCGAGAAGGCCGACGCGATCCGCGAGCATCTCGGCATGCCCGAGGCGTCGCTTCGCAGGGTCGCCGGCACCGCGCACTGGAGCCCCGAGAGCCTCCCTGACGGTATGGAGCCGGGTCTCTCCGCGATCGCCTTCCACGCGACACCGAACCTCGACCCGCCGGATGCGGAGGACCGCGTCGCGTCGTCGGGCGCGCACGGTCTCATCGTCGACGTCTGCGCAGTCGAGGTCGATCGCCGCACCGGGGCCGTCACGGTGACGGACTACGTGAGCGTCCACGACGCGGGCACCCTGCTCCATCCGGCGCTCGCCGAAGGGCAGGTGCTCGGCGGCTTCGCGCACGGGCTCGGCTCGGCCCTCTACGAGCGCCACGCCTACGACGAGGACGGGAACCCGACGAGCGCCTCGCTCGTCGACTACGTGACCCCGACCGCACCCGACGTCGCAGCCCTCAGGGTCGAGCACCTCGAGTCGCCGTCGCCGTTCACGGCGCTCGGCGCGAAGGGGCTTGGGGAGGGGACGACGATGTCGGTCCCCGTCGCAATCGCGAACGCGGTCGCCGACGCGCTCGGCCGCGACGACGTCGAGCTGCCCCTGACCCCGCCTCGCGTGTGGGACCTCCTCCAGGAGGCGAGATGAAGCCGGCGCCGTTCGCCTACGTGCGCGCCTCGTCGCTCGAGGCGGCGCTGGCGGCCCTCGAGGAGGGCGGTGACGACGCGAAGCCGATCGCCGGCGGGCAGAGCCTCGTGCCGGCGCTCAACATGCGGCTCGTGCGGCCGAGCGTGCTGGTCGACATCGGCCGCGCCGGGCTCGACGGGATCACGGCGAACGGCGCTCTGCGGGTCGGCGCGACGACGCGCCAGGCCGCGCTCGCCGGCGACGGCGATGTGCACCCCCTGGTGCGGCAGGCCCTGCCGTTCGTCGGCCATTTCGTGACGCGCAACCGTGGCACGGTCGGCGGGTCGATCGCCCACGCGGACGGCGCCGCCGAGCTTCCTCTCTGCCTCGTCGCGCTCGGGGGGTCGGTCGTCGTCGACGGCCCGGACGGACGGCGCGAGATTCCCGCCGCGGAGTTCTTCGTCACGCACTTCACGACGGTGCTGCGTCCCGGCGAGCTCGTCGTCGAGACGGTTTGGCCGCGGGCCGCGGCCGGCGAGCGGTCTGCGTTCGCAGAGCTCGCGCTCCGCGCCGGCGACTTCGCGCAGGCCATGGCGGCCGTCCTCCTGCGCCGGGACGCCACCGGCGGCGTTGTGTCCGCGAGCGTCGCCGTCGGTGCGGTCACCGACCGCCCGACCCGCCTCCACGACGTGGAAGAGCTTCTCGTCGGCGCCGGGGGCGCCGAGGCTGCCGCCGAGGCGGGAGCACTCGCCGCGCGGCTCGTCGACCCGCCCGGCTCGGTGCACGCGAGCCCGCGCTACCTCCGCGCGCTCACCGGAACGCTCGTGACGCGGGCGATCGAGGAGGCGTCGTCGTGACGGAGATCGAGCTCACGGTCAACGGCCGCCGCGTCCGGGAGACGGTCGAGCCGCGTCTCCTCTTGACGGACTTCCTCCGCCACCGGCTCGGGTTGACCGGGACGCACGTCGGCTGCGAGCACGGCGTCTGCGGAGCCTGCACGGTGATGCTCGACGGCACCTCCGTGCGCGGCTGCTGTGTCCTCGCCGTCCAGGCGGACGGGAGCCGCGTCGACACGGTGGAATCCCTCGCCGGAAGCGGGCCGCTGACCGCGCTCCAGGAGTCGTTCCGCCGCCACTACGCCCTCCAGTGCGGCTTCTGCACGCCCGGGATCCTGATCGCGGCGACCGATCTCCTCTCCCGAGGCACACCGACCCGCGCCGAGATCGTCGATCTGCTCTCCGGCCACCTCTGCCGCTGCACGGGCTACGCGCCGATCGTCGACGCGATCGAGGAGGCCGCGCGCGCATGAACCTCGCGCAGTCGTTGCTGGCCGCGTCCGAGCGGCATCCGGAGCTCGAGGCGTTCCCGCGGCTGACGTACGGCGAGCTCCTGCCGCGGGTGCGTCGGATCGCCGGTGGGCTCGGCGTCGAGCCCGGCGACCGCGTGGCGACCGTCCTCGACAACCGGCTCGAGACGGCGCTTCTCTACTGGGCCGCGCAATGGGCGGGGGCGGTGTTCGTCCCGCTCTCGTGGCGCCTCTCCGAGGAGGAGCTCGACTACTGCCTCGCCGACTGCGGCGCCCGCGTGGTCCTGCGCGACGGCGACCCGCTGCCCGACGGCCTCGACCATCCTGGCGCGCTCGACCGCGACGAGCGCGAGATCTCTCTCATCCTCTACACCTCCGGGACGACTGGCCGCCCGAAGGGCGTGCCCCGCTCGCACGCGGCCGACCGTGCCGGCGGCTGGTCTCAGGCGCTCCAGCACGGTTACGGGTGGCGCGACCGCACGCTCGGCGTGATGCCCCTCTACCACACGATGGGAATCCACTCACTCCTCGCGATGCACCTCGTCGGCGGCTGCTTCGTGCCGCAGGCGCGGTGGGACGCGGCCGAGGCGCTGCGCCTGATCGAGGAGGAGCGGATCAGCTCGCTCTACCTCGCGCCGACCCTCTTCCACGACCTCGTCCACCACGCGGAGCTCGCGGCGCGCGACGTCTCCTCGGTGCGCGCCCTCGGCTACGCGGGCGCCGCGATGACGTCGACCCTCGTCCGCCGCTGCGCCGAGGCGTTCTCGCCCGAGGTCTTCGTCAACCACTACGGCTCGACGGAGATCTACACCTTCTCGATCGGGCGCGACCAGCTCGCGAAGCCGGGTTGCGCGGGTCGGCCGGCGGTGAACACGCGGCTCGAGCTCCTCGCGACGGGGGAGGTCTGCGTCGACCTCTCCTCGGACGAGGCGTTCGCCGGCTACTGGAACCGCCCAGACGCCGACGAGAAGGCGATCCGCGACGGCTGGTACGCGACCGGCGACACGGGGCATGTCGACGCCGACGGAGACCTGTGGATCGACGGCCGGGTCGACGACATGATCATCTCGGGTGGTGAGAACGTCCATCCGCTCGAGGTCGAGGACGTGCTCGCCGGGCACCCGGGCGTCGTGGAGGTCGCCGTGATCGGCGTCGTGGACGAGCGGCTCGGGCAACGCGTGACGGCGATCGTCGTCGGCGAGGCGACGGCCGAGGAGCTCGACGCGCATTGCCTCGCCTCGCCGCTCGCGCGGTTCAAGCGGCCGCGGGAGTACCGACACGTCGACTCGCTTCCGAAGAGCGCGTCGGGGAAGATCCTCCGCAGGATGCTGCGCGACGAGACGACGGTCGACGCGTGACGGGCTACGACGGGTTCCGGGTCGACCGCGAGGGCGCGGTCGCGAGGATCACGCTCGACGTCCCGGGCAAGCTCAACCGCGTCTCGATGGCGGCGCGCGACCAGCTCTCGGCTGTCTTCGCCGAGCTCGACGCCGACGAGGACATTCGGTTCGTCGTCCTCGCCGGTGCTGGCGGCCAGTTCACGGCTGGGGGTGACATCGCGGGATTCCTCGAGCGCTCGCCGTGGCAGGTCTCGCAGCTTGCGAGGAACGTCGCCGCGCCGGAGCGTTGCTCGAAGCCGGTGATCGCGCGGCTCGAGGGGTACGTCTTCGGTGTCGGGCTCGAGCTCGCGCTCGCGTGCGACTTTCGGCTTGCCGCCTTCGACGTCCAGCTCGGCCTCCCCGAGGTGACGATCGGGATGATCCCGGGCTCGGGAGGAACGCAGCGGCTCGTCAGGCTGGTCGGCCTCGGGCGCGCGAAGGACATCGTGATGCGCGGACGTCGCGTGATGGCGCAGGAGGCATTGGAGCTCGGGCTCGTCGGGGCGATCATGCCGGGGGACGGGCTCGACGCCGCGATCGCGGGCCTCGTCGAGGAGCTGTCCCGCCACTCGCCGCTCGCGCTCGCGATGGCGAAGCGCGTCCTCAACACCGCGTACGACGGGCCGCTCCACCTCGGCCTCGAGGTGGAGGGTCTCGCCTACGGCCTCTTGCGTCAGACGCACGACTTCCGCGAAGGCGTCGAGGCGTTCGGCGAGAAGCGCAAGCCCGAGTTCAAGGGCGAGTGAGCGCAGCCGAGCGCTACCTCCGGCTCGGCCTCCAGGTCGACCGCCACGTCGAAGGGATCGTCGACGCGTACTTCGGCCCGCCCGAGCTCGCGGAGGAGGTGGAGGCGGCGCCGCCCGCCGAGCCGAGCGTCCTCGTCGCCGAGGCGGAGAGCCTTCTCGACGAGCTCGCAGACGGCTGGCTGCGGGATCAGGTCTTCGGGCTCCATGCGTACGCCGGTGTGCTCGCCGGCGTGCGCCGCGCCTACGCCGACGAGGTGGAGGCCTGTTACGGGTTCCGGCCGACGCACACGGACGAGGCGGTCTTCGCCGAAGCCCACGAGCGACTCGACGAGCTGCTTCCCGGGGACGGCACGCTCGCCGGGCGGCTCGAGCGCTGGGAGGCGTCGATCCGGGTCCCTCCGGAGGAGGTCGAGGTCATGGCGGCGGCTGTCATCGAGGAGGCTCGCAGGCAGACGCGCGACCTGTTCGGGCTGCCGGACGGCGAGGACGTCGAGCTCGACATCGTGCGGGACGAGCCGTGGCTCGCCTTCTGCGCGTACCTCGGCGGCCTGCGCAGCCGGATCGCGATCAACGTCGACCTGCCGTTCTCGGCGATCGAGGTGCTCGTCACCACGATGCACGAGACCTATCCGGGCCACCACGCGGAGCGCTGCAGCAAAGAGCACTCGTTGGTACGAGCCCGGGGGCTGCTCGAGGAGACCATCGTCCTCGTGCCGACACCGCAGTCGCTCGTCTCCGAGGGGATCGCGAAGCTCGCGCCGTCCCTGCTGCTCGAGGGCGCAGGCGGGGCCGCACTGGCGCAGATCGTGCGCGACGCGGGCATCGAGCTCGAGCTCGCGGACGTCCTCGCGGTGCAACGCGCCCGCGAGCCGCTCGAGTGGGCCGCGGTCAACGCCGCGCTGCTCCTGTACGAGGAGGCGGCGGACGAGGCCGACGTGCGCGCGTACCTCGAGCGCTGGGAGCTGCTCACGCCCGAGCTCTCGGCTCACGCGATCCGCTTCCTGCGCGAGCCGACGTCGCGGACGTACGTCGTCACCTATCCGGCCGGGAAGGAGCTCTGCGAGGCCTACGTCGCGGGCGACCCGGCGCGCTTCCACCGGCTCCTGACCGAGCAGGTGCGCGTCGGCGACCTGCTCGCGGCGGCGTCCGCCTGAGCGACCCGGCCCGGAGACGGCTCAGCGCCGCAGCCTGATCGCGTTCAGGTCGCCGGCGACGATCTCGTCCGCACGGCGAATGAGGTCCTCGACGTCGTCGTGCTCGGCGTGAAGGTATCGCCCGGCCAGGGCATCGGCCCGCCCGGACGCGAGCACGCGCACGAGGCGCGGCGCGAGCTCGGGTGGCGTCCAGGGAGCGTCGTTACCGAAGGCGGCCTCTGTCATCGCCGTCCGGACGAGCCCGGGGCTGATGACGAACACGCGCACCCCGAGGTCCCACACCTGAGCCGCGAGCAGCTCGCCGAAGCGACCGAGCGCGGCCTTGCTCGGCCCGTACGCCGTGCCCAGCGCGATCGACCCCGCCTGGACGGGGAGATACGAGCCGCCGCTCCCGATGTTCACGATGCGACCCGAGCGCCGCTCGACCATCCCGGGCAGGACGGCGCGGCAGCAGAGCATTGCGCCAAGCACGTTCACCTCGAAGACGTGCCACCACGCATCCGGGTCCTGTTCCCAGAGCGGCCCGGCGGCCGACTCGATTCCCGCGTTGTCGACGAGCAGGTCGACCGGCCCGAGCTCCTCCTCGACCCGTCGCACCCAGGCCTCCACATCGTCGCGCCGCGACACGTCGCCGACCAGGGCCAGCCCTCCGATCTCGCCGGCAACGGCCTCGACCTGAGCCTGCGTCCGGCCGGTGACGGCGACGCGCATGCCGCCGTCCGCGAGCTCGCGCGCGATCGACGCGCCGATTCCGCGACCGCCGCCGGTGACGAGTGCGACGCCGGAGAGACTGTCGCTCACGCCGACGAGGATACGCGCCGCGCGTCTCCGCGAGGCGGCACCCCGGCCGGACCCGGCCGAAGCCACGTCCGACCTACATGCGGAAGACGCCGAACGTCGTCTCGGGCACCGGTGCGTTCGCCGCCGCTGCGAGGCCCAGCGCGAGGACGCGCCGCGTGTCGAGCGGGTCGATGATCCCGTCGTCCCAGAGCCGTGCCGTCGAGTAGTAGGGCGAGCCCTCGTGCTCGTACGTCGCGCGAATCTCGTCCGGGTCCGCGTCGCCGACCATCGACAGCACCATCGCGGCCTGGTCCCCACCCATCACGCTGATGCGCGCGTTCGGCCACATCCACAGCTGGCGCGGCCCGTACGCGCGGCCGCACATCGCGTAGTTGCCCGCGCCGAACGAGCCGCCGGTGACGACCGTGAACTTCGGCACGTCGGCGCACGCGACCGCCATCACGAGCTTGGCGCCGTCGCGGGCGATCCCACCCTCCTCGTACTCCCGGCCGACCATGAATCCCGTGATGTTCTGGAGGAAGACGAGCGGGATCCGCCGCTTGCAGGCGAGCTCGACGAAGTGAGCGCCCTTCTGCGACGACTCGGCGAAGAGCACGCCGCGGTTCGCGAGGATCCCCACCGGGAAACCCTCGATCCGGGCGAAGCCGCAGACGAGCGTCTCACCGTAGAGCGCCTTGAACTCGTGGAAGCGACTGCCGTCGACGATCCGGGCGATCACCTCGAGCGGGTCGAGCTCGTGGCGGAAGTCCTCCGGGACGAGCCCGTGGAGGTCGGCCGGGTCGACGACGGGCTGCTCGACCGGTGTGAGCTGCCACGGGCACGGCGGCGGGTCGCCGAGGTTTCGCACGATCTGCCGTGCGAGCGCGAGCGCGTGCTCGTCCGACGTCGCGTAGTGGTCGGCGACCCCCGAGCGTCGCGTGTGGACGTCGGCGCCGCCGAGCTCCTCGGCGCTCACCTCCTCGCCGGTCGCAGCCTTCACGAGCGGCGGCCCGCCGATGAAGATCGTTCCCGTGCCGCGGACGATGATCGTCTCGTCCGACATCGCCGGAACGTAGGCACCGCCCGCCGTGCACGAGCCCATCACGACGGCGATCTGCGGGATCCCCTTCGCGGACATGCGCGCCTGGTTGAAGAAGATCCGGCCGAAATGCTCGCGGTCGGGGAAGACCTCGTCCTGCAGCGGGAGGAAGGCGCCGCCCGAGTCGACGAGGTAGAGGCACGGGAGGCGATTCTGTTCGGCCACCTCCTGCGCACGGAGGTGCTTCTTCACCGTGAGCGGAAAGTACGTGCCGCCCTTCACCGTCGCGTCGTTGGCGACGATCACGCACGCTCGGCCCTCGACGATCCCGATTCCGGTGACGATCCCCGCCGACGGCGCCTGGCCCTCGTACACCTCCCACGCGGCGAGAGCGTTCAGCTCGAGGAATGCCGAGCCGGGGTCGACGAGGCGGTCGATGCGCTCCCGGGCGGGGAGCTTCCCCCGCGAGCGGTGGCGCTCGACTGACCTCTCTCCGCCGCCCGCGGCGACGAGCGCCGTCCGGTCGCGGAGCTCCTGCACCAGCTCGCGCATGAGCGCCTCGCGACGGGCGAACGTCTCGTCGCGCGCGATGCGGCTTGCGAGGACCGTCATGCCGTCTCCAGGGTCACGAGCACGGCGCCGGTCGCGACCTGGTCGCCGACGGCGACGTCGACCGAGCGAATGCCTCCGTCGTAGGGCGCCGTCACCACCTGCTCCATCTTCATCGCCTCGAGGACGACGAGCGGCTGGCGCGACTCGACGCGCTCCCCGCTTTCGACGCGCACCTCGATCACCTTGCCGGGCATCGGGGCGGTCACCCGGCCGTCGCCGCCCGCGACCGTGCCGTGCGCGGCCTCCTCGACCTGGAGCGCCGGCAGGGTCGGTGGCTGGGGCAGGTTGAGCCTGAAGCCGCCGGTCCACGGCCCCGGCTGTGCTGCGCGAGGCGCCGGCGAGAGCGGCGGGAACCGCGTGAGGAAGCCCGTCGAGACCTCCGCCGCGCGGAACGCGGGGTGCGCGACCAGCCAGCGGAGGAACGGCAGATTCGTGGTCACGCCTTCGACGACCGTCTCGTCGAGGGCTTCCCCGAGGCGGTCGAGCGCGTCGTCGCGGTCGACCCCGTGGGCGATCAGCTTCGCGATCATCGGGTCGTAGCCGCCGCCGACCTCGTCGCCCGTCTCGATGCCTGCGTCGACGCGAATCCGGGCCGGAAGCTCGAGGCAGCGCACCGTTCCCGGCTGTGGAAGGAACGTTCGCGGGTCCTCCGCGTAGAGCCTCGCCTCCACGGCGTGCCCGGTCGTCACCGGACGGAGCCCGGCCAGGGGCTCGCCGTCTGCGACCCGAAGCTGAAGCTCGACGAGGTCGAGGCCGGTGACGGCCTCGGTCACGGGGTGCTCGACCTGGATCCGGCCGTTGAGCTCGAGAAAGAACGCCTCGTCGCCGTCGACGAGGAACTCGGCCGTGCCGGCGCTCTCGTATCCGATTGCCCTACCGAACGCGACCGCGTGTGCGGCCAGCCGGTCGAGGACATCGGGCGCGACGCCGGGCGGAGGGGACTCCTCGACGACCTTCTGGTGCCGGCGCTGAACCGAGCAGTCGCGCAACCCGAGCGCCAGCACGTTGCCATGGCGATCGCCCATGAGCTGCACCTCGACGTGCCGCGGGCTCGCGAGATAGCGCTCGCAGTAGACGGTGCCGTCGCCGAACGCCGCCTCGGCCTCCCGCGATGCCGCGTCGAGCGCCTCGTCGAGGCCCTCCGGCCGCTCGACGACCCGCATCCCGCGGCCGCCGCCTCCCGCCGCGGCCTTGACGAGCAGCGGGAAGCCGAGCTCGGCCGGCTCCCCGGCCTCGAGCGTCGGCACGCCGGCGGCGGCGGCGATCCGCTTCGCCTCGAGCTTGTCGCCACCGCGCCGCAGCGCGTCGGGCTGGGGACCGACCCACGTGAGCCCCGCGTCGAGCACCGCCTCGGCGAACGCGGCGCTCTCGGCGAGGAAGCCGTAGCCGGGGTGGACGAGGTGCGCGCCCGCTTCGTGCGCCGCCGTGACGAGGGCATCGGCGTCGAGGTACGAGGCGACGGGGACGACGGCGTCCGCAACGCGCGTATGGAGCGCGTTCTCGTCGCCCGGCCCCGCAACCGCGACGGTCCGAAGCCCGAGCCGGCGGCCCGTCTCGAAGATGCGGACGGCGATCTCGCCGCGGTTGGCAACCAGCAGCCTGCGTCGCTCGCTCATCGCCGGACGACAGTAGTGGATGCGGCCGGAGGGCGTGCACCGGGCCGGTGCCGTGTGGCTACCGTGGACGCATCCGAGGCTTCGTCGACGTCCACTCCCATGTTGTCCCGTCTGGAGACGATGGCGCCGCGACGGTCCAGGAGGGAATCGAGCTCTGCCAGATCGCGTTCGATGCGGGCACGCGGGTGCTGTTCGCGACGCCGCACGCCCATGCGGCGTGGGACACGTTTCCCCGCACGAGCGGCCGGGTCGACATCTTCGAACGGGCTTTCCCGCGCGTCCGCGATGCCGTCGCGGAGTGGGGCCTCGATCTGCGTCGCGGCTGGGAGGTGTACCCCTCGTTGCTGACGGACGGGCCTGTCGACCTGGACACGTATCGGCTCGAGGGCACGCGGGCGGTGCTCGTGGAGTTCCCGGGCTGGTGGCTCCGGATCGACGACGCGGTCGAGCTCGTCGCCGCCGCCGCCCGGCGCGTCGAGGAGGCGGGGCTGGTGCCGCTCCTCGCCCATCCCGAGCGCTGCCGTGCCGTGGCCGACGACCCGACCTCCGTGCGGCCGCTCGCCGAGGCCGGGTGGCCGCTCTGCCTGAACGGCCCCTCGCTCACGGGTGACCACGGCACGACGGCCGAGCGGATCGCCTGGCGGCTGCTCGACGACGGAGTCGTCTCCCTCGTCGCGTCGGACGCGCACGGCTTCGGGCGGCCGCCGCGGGTCGACACGGCGTACGCGACGGTCGAGGCTGCCGTCGGGCGGGAGGCCGCCACGCCGCTCTTCGACGGCAGCGCGGTCCCCTGGCTCGCCTGATCAGGCGTCCGGCTCGCGGGCCGGAGGCTTGGGCGCTGCCGTCCGCGGCGGATCCTTCTTCGCGTCGCCCGACTCGAGCATCCGTCGCGGGTCGACCTCGCCGACCGCGTCCTTCACCTCGCGGACGCCCGTGCCGAGTCGTCGGGCGACATCCGGCACACCTTTCGCGCCGAAGAGCAGCGCGAGCACGCCGAGGAGGATGACGATTTCCCAGATGCCGAGCCCGAACGGCATGGGCCAATCGTACGCGTCGCTTCACCCGGATGGGGCATGCGCTGCGGGCGGGGCGCGCGACCATTGTGAGCGGACGCATGAAGCTCCTCAACCGCCGCCAGCCGTCACGGTCGTTCGACGACCACCTCACGTACTTCACCCTGGTGGAGGCGAACGAGTTCCGCAGGCTCGTGGAACGCTCCTTCGGCGCGTCCGGCCACGACGTCTCGGTGTACGGCGACCGCATCGAGGACCGCGACGGCACCACGCTCGGGCTCTGGAACATCGGGCACCTGTGCGCGGGCGCGGAGCGCGACGAGTGGCCGGACCTGATCGCCGAGCACGTCGCCCTCGTCACGGCGCCTCCGCGTGACCTCGGAGACCTGACGAGCGAGGACTTCGAGGCGGCGCTGCACCTGCGCCTCGCCGACGCGGCCTCCTTGCCCGACCCCGACGGGCTCGGGCATGCGCGTGTCGTCGTGCCAGGACTGCTCGAGGTGTTGTCGGTCGACCTCGGCGACTCGGTGGTGACGCCCTCGAAGGACGAGCTTGCGGCGCGAGGCATCCTCGGCGACCAGCTCGGCCGCGGGCGGGCCAACCTGCTGTCGCTGCTCGCCGCCGACGAGCCACGCGGCTCCGTCGTCGGTGAGGGCGCGAAGGGGCGTTTCACGTCGGTCACGGATCCCTCCTTCTTCACGGCCAGCCTTGCGCTGGTCCTGCCGGAGGCCGTGCGACGCTTCTCCGCCGAGGAGCACGGAGGGCGCGGGACGCTCGTCGCGGTTCCCGGTCGGCACCGGCTGCTGTACCGCCCGGTCGACGCGCCGGACGCGGGTGAGGCTCTGCGGCGGATGTTCGAGGTCGCCCGGCTCGACTTCCGCGACGCCCCCGGCGCCTTGAGCCCGAACGTCTTCTGGGTGCGGAACAACCGTTGGGTGCCCGTCACCTCCGTCGAGCGGGGCAAGCCGCGGCTCGTGCCGGGCGAGCTGCGCGACGCGCTGAAGAGCTTCTAGGGAAGGGCCCAGTCGACGGGCTCGCGCCCGGCCGCCTCGAGCAGCGCGTTCGCCTGGGAGAAGTGGCGGCAGCCGAAGAAGCCGTTCGACGCGCTGAGCGGAGAGGGGTGCGCCGTCGTGAGAACGTGGTGCCGCGTGGTGTCGACGATGCGCCCCTTCTGCTGCGCGTAGCGGCCCCAGAGCAGGAAGACCAGTCCGTCGCGCCGCTCGGAGAGCTCGCGGATCGCGCGGTCGGTGAACCGCTCCCAGCCCTTGCCCGCATGTGAGGCAGCGCTTCGGGGCGAGACCGTCAGCACCGCATTGAGGAGCAGGACGCCTCGCTCGGCCCACGGCGTCAGGTCGCCCGACGACGGTCGCTCGAGCCCGAGGTCGCGCTCGAGCTCCGTGTGGATGTTCTGGAGCGACGGAGGCGGCGGGACGCCCGCCGGAACCGAGAAGCAGAGTCCCATCGCCTGCCCGGGGCCGTGGTACGGGTCCTGGCCGAGGATCACGACGCGCACGGCGTCGAACGGTGTGAGCGCGAGCGCGTTGAAGACACGGTCGGCTGGGGGGTAGAAGCGGCGCCCGGCCGCGACCTCAGCGACGAGGAACTCGCGCAGCTCCTGCATGTACGGCTGCTCGAGCTCGTCGCCGAGCACGGCGAGCCAGCTCTCGTGCATCCGCGGCTGCACGCCGCGAGCCTACGCGGTCAGCGCGGTCACCTTCGCGACGACCTCGCGACACCACTCGGCGTGGCGCGAGGGGTCGTCGAGGAACTGGGACGGCTTGATGCAGATCGAGGTGAAGCCACGGTCGATCTGGGACGGGATCGTGGCGAGCGCTTCGTCGAGGTCGGCGACGGAGTCGGCGTCGGGAAAGCGGCCGCGTGTCCCGCCGACGAGCTCGATGTCGGCGGGGTCGCGGCCGGCCTCCGCGAGCGCGGTGCGGAGCCGCGCGACGTCTTCGTCCGTGGGGCGGCCGAGGGGATTCCAGCCGTGCCCGTACTCGACGAGCCGGCGCAGGAGGCGGTCGTGCAGCGTGCTCGACCCGAGCCAGAGGCGCACGCCGTCCTCGCGGAACGGCTTCGGCTCCAGCCAGACGTCCTCGAAGCGGTAGTGCTCGCCGGCGAACGATGCGGGCGACGGCCCCCACGCCGCCCGCCAGGCGGCGAGGTGCTCGTCGAGCAGCGCGCCGCGGTCGGCGAACGGCACGCCGAGCGCCGCGTGCTCCGGCTCGTGCCAGCCCACCGTGGGCTGGACGACGAGGCGTCCTTCGGAGAGCAGGTCGAGGGTCGCAAGGTCCTTCGCGAGCAGGAGCGGATGCCGTAGCGGCGCGATGATCGCCGACGCGGCGAGACGGAGCGTCGTGGTCGCGGCGGCGATCGCCGAGAGAAGGACGATCGAGCTCGGCCAGGGCGTCGCAGGGTCCTGGTTGCCGGGGAGCGCGTAGTCGCGCGGGTTCGGCATCAGGCCGTCCGCATCGGCGCCCGGGCCGAGGACGACGTGCTCGCTGACCATGACCGCGTCGAAGCCTGCGTCCTCCGCCTCCTGCGCCATCCCGACGAGTGCCCGCAGGTCGCGCGGCTGCGTCAGCGTCCAGTTCTCGGAAAGCACGTGGACGAGCCGGACGCTCATCCGGAGTCGGTCTCGCCGGCGGGGCGGCGCGACCAGTGGCGCCACGCGCTCTCGACATGGGCGCGCATGAGCGCCTCCGCCCGGTCGCCGTGACCGGCCTCGATCGCCTCGCAAAGCTCCTCGTGCTCGGCGACGTCGGCGTCCTGCCAGGTCGGCTGGGCGCGTCGGCTCGCGAGGAGCCGGCGTCCGACGTCTGCGATCCAGAGCGAGTCGAAGATGCGCCCCAGGGCGTCGTTCTGTGTGGCGGCGGCGAGCGCGGCGTGGAAACCGCGGCTCGCATCGTGGGCAGCTGCCGCCGTGCGGGCCGCGCGCTCGGCGACCACCCAGCGCCGTAGCTCGTGCAGGTCGGCGTCGTCCCGCCGCTCGGCGGCAAGCCGCGCAATACCGGGCTCGAGCAGGAGCCGCGCCTCGAGACGCTCGAGCACGCGCTCGAGCCCGACGTCCGCGACGAAGAAGCCGCGATTGACCTCGAAGTCGACGAGCCCGTCGCCCGCGAGGCGGCGCAGCGCCTCCCGCACCGAGCCGCGCGAGATACCGAGCGCATCCGCGAGCTCCGCCTGGCCGACGCGCGCGCCGGGCCGGAGGCGCCCGTCCACGATCCGTGCGCGGAGCTCGTCGTAGGCCAGCTCGACGACGGAGCGAACGCGAAGTGGGCCGGCGGGAGTCGCCATCACTGAATC
>NZ_DATMBZ010000131.1:0-4611 GCF_035558935.1 Gaiella sp.
TCTGCGAGAGGCCCGAGAGCATCGAGCCGACGAGGAAGATCACGATCGCCGCGACGAACACGGGCTTGCGCCCGAGCATGTCGCCGAGCTTCCCGTAGAGAGGCGTCGAGACCGTCGAGGCGAGGAGGTACGCGGTCACGACCCACGACAGGTGATCGAGGCCGCCGAGCTCGCCCACGATCGTCGGCAGCGCCGTCGAGACGATCGTCTGGTCGAGCGCGGCGAGGAACATGCCGAGCATCAGCGCCACGAACACCGTTGTGAGCGCCCGTCCGTGAAGCCCTTCGTCCGGGATCTCGATCGCGTGGTCGTCGCGCTCGCTCAACGTCGCTCTCCCTCGAGGAGCCGGTTCATCTGCGCCTGCGTGAGCGGGCCGCGCGGAAGGGGGGTCGCGCCTCCGGCGCGGAGGCCGTCGAGGAGCAGCCCGAGATAGCGTCGCCAGAGATCCGGCGCGACGCCGCGTCCGGCCTCGAGCACGCGGCCCGCGGTCATGAAGACGAGCGGCATGTCCTCCGGCGCGAAGTCCGGCCGCAGAGAGCCGTCTGCGTGCGCGCGCTCGATGAGCCGGCGCACCAGCGGACGGACACGCCTGCGGACGGCGTCGCGCGCGTGGCCGTGCTCGGTGCCGGCGAGCACCTCGCGCAGCGCGCGGTTCTCGACGTGGAGCTCGAGCACGCGCTCGACGAACCCGGTGAACCCGGTCCACGGGTCGTCCTCCGCGAGGCCCTCCTCGGCGGCGACCACGAAGGCGTCGAGCGACTCCTCGATCACCGCCTGGACGAGGTCGTGCTTCGTCGGGAAGCGCCGGTAGAGCGTCCCCATCCCGACCCCAGCGCGGTCGGCGATCGCCTCGACCGGCACGTCGACGCCTTCTGCGGCGAAGGCGGCGCGCGCAGCGGCGAGGATGCGGTTGCGGTTCTCTCGCGCGTCGCGTCGAAGCGTCGGCGCGGTCGTCTCCGGCGTGGGCACCGAGTCACGGTAGCAGAAGCGGAGTGGTCGCTCCGGTTACGCGTCGTTCGGTCGTTCGAAGCTCGTGTGCGACTCGGAGTCGGACCTAGGCCACCGCAGCGAGCCGTGCCGAGAGCTCGCGCACGCTCGCGCGGAGCTCGTCGGGAGAGCGGATCTCGAAGCCGCAGCCGAGGCTCGCGAGCGTCCCGGCCATCCAGTCGAGCGAGTCCACCCGCATGCGCAGGAGCGTCCCGCCCTCGGTCTCGAGGAGCTCGGCCAGGGTGGAGGGGAGACGGCGCGCGGCGCGATCGACCGGGAGGTCCAGCAGCACCTCGACCTCGACGCCCCAGGGCACGCGCGCCAGCGAGCGGCTGACGTGGTCGACGGCGTCGAAGTCGTCGGGCGCCGGCGTCGCCGCCGTCTCGAGCAGGGCCGTCGACGACATCCGGTCGAGCCGGAACGTCCGCATGTCGTCGCGGAGGTGGTCGTGCGCCGCGAGGTACCAGCGCGCCGCGTGGACGACGATGCCGTAGGGGCTCAACTCCCGTCGCGTCCGCTCGCCGGCGTAGGAGCGGTACGCCGTCCTCACCCGGCGCCCGCGGCGAATGGCCTCGGCGAGCAGCAATACGGTGTCACCGGCGACCGGCGCGCCGGCGCGCGGGGTGGCGGTGAAGCCGAGCGCCGTCTCGAGCGCCTCGACGCGCCGGCGCAGCGGATCGGGGAGGACACGGTGGATCTTCGCGAGGGCGCCGTCGACCGAGCCCGAGTCGCTGTCGAGCCCCTGGCGCCGGGCGGCGATCAGGCCGAGGACGACCACGACGGCCTCGTCGTCGGAGAGCATCAGCGGAGGGAGCCGGTAGCCCGGCCTGACGCGGTAGCCGCCACCGACGCCGCGCTGTCCCTCGACGGGGATCTCGAGCGCCTGCAGCGCCGCGATGTACCGCCGCACGGTGCGGCTGTCGATGGCGAGCTGCTCTGCGATCTCGCGCCCGGTCGTCAGCGGCCGTGCCTGGAGGAGCTCGAGGAGCTCCAGGAGCCGTGCGGTCGGCGTCTGCATCGGACGGGAGTCAAGCACGGATAGAGGGCGGATATTGCCCTATTTCCGTTGTAGCGTCCGGGCATCGAGACGGACGGGAGGCGAGCGATGAGCGACACGTTGCAGATCGAGGCGTCGGCGGCGGACTTCGACTTCTGGATGGGGGCCTGGGAGGTGGCGAACCGGCGGCTCAAGCGGCGGCTCGCCGGCTCGGACGACTGGGAGGAGTTCTCCGCGACGTCCGTGGCGCGGCCGATCCTCGACGGCCTCGGCAACGAGGACGTCTTCACGACAGACCACGATGGCGGCTTCGTCGGCATGTCGTTCCGCTTCTTCGACCCGGAGCGGCAACGCTGGTCGATCTACTGGGCGGACTCGCGCCGCCCGGGCGAGCTCGATCCGCCGGTCGTCGGCCGCTTCGAGGGAGACGTCGGTGTCTTCGAGGGCGAGGACGTGCTCAACGGGCGCCCGATCCTCGTGCGCTTCACCTGGTCGGGCGTGACCACGCCGACGCCCCGGTGGGAGCAGGCGTTCTCGGACGACGGCGGCAGGACGTGGGAGACGAACTGGGTGATGGACTTCACGCCCGCCGGTGACGCCCTGTGAGCGTGATCGAGCGGAACGGGGAGGGGGTCGGCGCGTCCTACCGGCACGTGTCGAAGACGGCCCAGTTCGGGCAGAGCGCCGCGCTCGGGAACACGCTGCTCAAGTGGTACGAGATCGCTCCGGACGGAGAACCGGTGCCGCCGTCCGTCTCCGACCTCGCCCGCCTCGGCCTCGCCGACGCCGCGAGGCTCGGCGAGCTCCGGCTCGGGGGCGAGCTCGGGTTCGTGATCCTGCACCGCTGTGGCGGGGGCTTCTACTTCCTGCTCGTCTCCACGTGGCAGAACGACAACGAGCTCTGGGAGACGGTCTGGGCGAAGGACGGCGACCAGGACCGCGAGTTCCATCCGTGGCCGCTCGACGGCACGCACCGGCCGACCTTCTGCGTTTGGGAGCTCGGAGTCGTCGCGCACGAGCGCCTCGCGTGGGCCCGGTTTCTGAGCTCGGCGCGTGACCGCGACGCCCGCCTCGAATACATGCGCGACACCTACGAAGGGGTCGTGTAGCCCGGAGGCGCGTCGTTCCGCAACACTTGGGCCATGAGCACGAACGCGCCCGACATCGAGCCCGTCGAGACCCGCGAGTGGCTCGACTCGGTCGACGCCGTCGTCGACAGCGACGGACGCGGCCGTATGTCCTATCTTCTCGACCGCGTCGTCGACCACGCCCAGGATCTCGGTGTCCAGACGACCGCGGGCCTCTCGACGCCCTATGTCAACACGATTCTCCCGGAGGACGAGCCGGAGCTTCCGGGCGACCCGGAGCTCGAGGCGGCGGCGACCGCTCTCGTCCGCTGGAACGCCGTCGCGCTCGTCCTCCAGGCGAACGCCGAGTCGACCGAGCTGGGCGGCCACATCGCGAGCTACCAGTCGGCCGAGACGCTGTACGAGGTCGGGTTCGACCACTTCTGGCGCGCCCGCTCCGAGGACCACCTCGGCGATGTCGTCTACCTGCAGGGGCACTCGTCGCCGGGGTTCTACGCGCGCGCCTTCCTCGAGGGCCGTTTCTCGGAGGACGAGATGCGGAGGTTCCGGCAGGAGGTCGGCGGCGGCGGCCTCTCGTCGTACCCGCACCCGTGGCTGATGCCGGACTTCTGGCAGTTCCCGACCGTCTCGATGGGGCTCGGGCCGCTGATGGGGATCTACCAGGCGCGCTTCATGAAGTACCTCGCCGCGCGCGGGATCGTCGAGCACGGCGACCGCAAGGTGTGGGTCTTCATGGGCGACGGCGAGACTGACGAGCCCGAGTCGATGGGCGCGATCTCGCTCGCGGGGCGCGAGCGGCTCGACAATCTGGTCTTCGTCGTCAACTGCAACCTGCAGAGGCTCGACGGGCCCGTCCGCGGGAACGGAAAGATCATCCAGGAGCTCGAGACGAACTTCCGCGGCGCGGGCTGGAACGTGATCAAGGTGATCTGGGGCTCGAACTGGGACCCCCTGCTCGAGGCCGACGACGAGGGTGTCCTCCGCACGCTGATGGAGGAGTGCGTCGACGGCGAGTACCAGACCTTCAAGGCCAACGACGGCGCGTACGTCCGGGAGCACTTCTTCGGGCGCTACCCGGAGACGAAGGCGATGGTCGCCGACTGGACCGACGACGAGATCTGGGCGCTGCGGCGCGGCGGGCACGACCCGCGCAAGGTCTACTCCGCGTACGACGCGGCCGTGCGCCACACGGGCCAGCCGACGGTGATCCTCGCGAAGACGATCAAGGGCTACGGCATGGGCACGGCCGGAGAGGGCCGCAACATCACGCACCAGCAGAAGTCGATGAACGAGGAGGCCCGCCTCGCGATCCGCGACCGGCTCGGGATCCCGCTCACCGACGAGCAGGCGACCGGCGCGTTCTTCTACCGGCCGCCCGAGGACAGCCCCGAGCTCGCGCATCTGCTCGAGCGCCGCAAGGCGCTCGGCGGGAGCCTCCCCGCGCGGCACACGGACGCCGGGTCGCTCCCGACGCCCGCGCCCTTCGACAACGTGCTCGAGGGCAGCGGGGAGCGAGAGAACTCGACGACGATGGCGCTC
>NZ_DATMBZ010000132.1:0-20855 GCF_035558935.1 Gaiella sp.
GGTCGAGCGGGAGTGGGAGGCGAAGCTCGGCCGGAAGCAGTTCGCGCAGCTCCGCGGGCTCCTCGGCGAGCTAGCGCAGAGCTGACGCTACCGCGCCGCGTGGCGGCGGCGCAGCTCGTCCTCCACAGCCGAGGGCTGGAGGCCGCGCGCGGCGAGCAGGACGTAGCTGTGGAACCAGAGATCGGCAAGCTCCTCTACGAGCCGCTCGTCCGACTCGGTGACCGCCGCGAGCGCGGCCTCGACACCTTCCTCCCCGACCTTGCGCGCGGCCGCGGCAGGCCCTCCGTCGAGCAGGCTCGCGACGTACGACCCTTCCGGCCGGGTCGCCGCGCGCTCCGCGACCACGCGCCAGAGCCACGGGGCAAAGCACGACTCCGCGCCGGTATGGCACGCCGGGCCGCTCGGGTGGACGCGATAGAGCAAGGCGTCGCCGTCGCAGTCGTCGCGGATCTCCTCGACCGCCATCGTGTTGCCGGACGTTGCGCCCTTGTGCCAGAGCTCTCCCCGGGAGCGGCTCCAGAACCATGCCTCGCCGGTCTCCCGCGTCAGCCGGAGCGCCTCGTCGTTCGCGTATGCGAGCATCAGGACGCGGCTCGTCGCCGCGTCCTGGACGATCACCGGGGTCAGCGCCTCATCGGCCATCCGGCCTCCTCCAGCTCGGCCTTCAGCTCGGGGAGTCGTTCCGGCCGCTCGTGGACGATCGAGGCGATCAGCGCCGCCTCCGCCCCGGCCTCGAACGCGTCCGCCATGTGGCCCGCGTCGCCCGCGCCGCCCGACGCGATGACCGGAACCTCGACCGCGTCGGCAACCGCCCGAGTCAGCTCGAGGTCGTAACCGGCGCGCGTCCCGTCGGCGTCGATCGAGGTGAGGAGGATCTCGCCCGCTCCCCGTTCCACCGCCTCGCGCGACCAGTCGACGGCGTCGCGGCCGCGCGGTGTGCGGCCCGCGTGCGTCACGACCTCCCCCCCGCGCGCGTCGATGGCACACACGACCGCCTGCGAGCCGAACTCGGCCGCGAGCGACGTGAGGACCGTCGGGTCGTCGAACGCGGCCCGGTTGATCGCAACCTTGTCGGCTCCGGCCAGAAGGAGGTCGCGTGCGTCGCCGACGCCCGTGATCCCGCCGCCTGCCGTGAACGGGATCGTCAACTCGTCCGCGGCACGGCCGATCACGTCGAGGATCGGCCCACGGCCCTCGAGTGTCGCGGTGATGTCCAGGAAGACGAGCTCGTCGGCTCCGAGCTCCGAGTAGCGACGCGCCAGCTCGACCGGCTCGCCCATCTCGCGCAGATTGACGAAGTTCACGCCCTTGACGACGCGCCCCTCGGCGACGTCGAGGCAGGGAATCACGCGCCGCTTGACCATCGCACGAGGTTCTCGAGGACGCGGGCGCCCGCGCGCCCGCTCCGCTCCGGGTGGAACTGCACCCCGGCGAGCGATCCTGCCTCGACCGCAGCGACGAGCGTGCCGTCGTGGTCGACCGTGGCCGCGACGACGTCCTCGTCGTCAGGTGCGGCCGCGTAGCTGTGCGCGAAGTAGACATCCGCGCCGTCGAGGCCTTCCAGGAGCGCGCTCGCGCGCGGAGCGGCGAGCGTGTTCCACCCCATGTGGGGCACCCGCCTGGCCCGCACCCTCCGCACCGGGCCGTGGAGCAGGCCGAGGCCCTCCCCGCCCTCCTCGCTCGGTCCGAAGAGCAGCTGCATGCCGACACAGACTCCGGCCACGGGCCGTCCGGCGGCGGCGCGCTCTCGGAGCGCGTCGTCGAGTCCGTGGCGGGCGAGGCCCGCGGCGGCGCTCTCCACGTGACCAACGCCGGCGATCATCGCGAGCGGCGCCTCACGGATCGCCTCGGGATCCACGGTGATCACCGGCTCGACCCCCGCACGTACGAGCGCGGACGACAGCGATCGCAGGTTTCCCGCACCGTAGTCGGCGATCGCGACCCTCATCTCGCGACCGCGACCCTGCGTGAGGACGGCCTCAGAGGCCCTTTCTCGTCAAGGGAGGCGAGCGCCGAGATTGTGTCGATCGTTCCACAGCCGTCCGGGCCAGTGAATCCGTCCGTACGACGCGGCGGATGTTGCGAGGCGCACCGCTCCATCCCGGCTCGCCCGCGGGACGAAACGCCTACCGATGCGGGATCGAGGCATGTGGATCGACTGGCGCGAAGTCGGCGCTGTTTGAGCTTGACAAGATTCGGTCTCTGAGGCCGCTCTCCCGCCCAGCCGCTCACGCCGCCCCCTTCGTCGACCGGATGCCGGCGGCGCCTGGCGCGACTGCTTGCCGGAGCGCTTGGCCGAGCGACTTGTAGGCGGCCTCGGCGACGTGATGATCGTCAGCCCCGACCGAGTCCACGTGCACGGTGCAGCCCGCCTCGATCGTGAAGCGCTCGAGCGCATGCCGAAGGAGCGAGACCGCCAGCGCCCCGACACGGTCGCTCCCGAATGCGAGCGAGATCTCGGCGTGCGGCCGCCTGACGAGGTCGACGGCCGCCGTTGCCCGCGCCTCGTCCATCGGCACGACCGCCGAGCCATAGCGCGCGACGTCCTCCCGCGAACCGAGCGCCTGGGCGAGCGCCGCGCCGAGCACGGCGTGGACGTCCTCGACGGTGTGGTGCTCGTCGACGCCGAGATCGCCGCCGGCGAGCAGCTCGAGGTCGAAGCCCGCGTGGAAGGCCCATAACGTCAGCAGGTGGTCGAGAAACCCGATCCCCGTCTCGACTCGGGCGCGCCCCTGCCCGTCGAGCGACAGCGTGAGCCGGATCGCAGTCTCGGTCGTGGTGCGGATGATCGTCGCGTCCCGCCCGACCGGGGGGCCCGGATCGGCCCCGAGTGCACGGAGCAGCACGTCGTTCTCCGACGGACGGCGGATCGAGACCCGGATTCCGCGGGGGAACGACCGGACGACGATGCCCTCCGCCTCGAGCCGCTCCGCCATGGGCTCCTCGGTCGGTACGAAGAGGAAGTTCGTCGCGGTCGGAGCGACCTCGTAGCCCGCCGACACGAGGGATGCCCGCATCCGCTCGCGCTCCGCGATCGTCGCCTCCACGTCGCCGAGCCGGGGGTCGCGGAGGGCCGCCGCGGCGATCGCGGCCGCCGGGCCGGCGATCGGTGCGGGGGCGCGCCGCTCCGTCAGCAGCGCCGCCGTCTCGGGATGCGCCAGGGCGTAGCCGACGCGGAGCGCTGCGAAACCGAAGGCCTTCGACATCGTCCGGACGACGACGAGGTTCTCGAGCTCGTCGACCCACGGCGCGCACGACCGCGCGCCGTACTCGACGTACGCCTCGTCCACGACGACCGTCGTCTGCGGCTCGCGCCGTGCGAGCTCGACGATCTCGTCGGGGCCGACCCAGTCGCCGACGGGGTTGTTCGGGTTGCAGACCCAGCGGAGCTCCGCCTCGTCGCCGAGGTCGACGACTGTTCCGCCGTGCAGCCTGGTCGCGATGCCGTAGAGCGCGTATGTCGGCGTATCGACCGCCGCACGCACGCCCGGCCCGAGAAAGGTCTGCGCAACGAGCAGGATGAGATCGTCCGCACCGGCGCCCACGACGACGTTGTCCGCCGACAACCCGACGTACGCCGCCGCCGCCTCACGGAGCTCGCGGTACGTCCCGTCCGGGTACTGCTCGAGCCGCGACATGCTGCGGGCGAGCGGCACCTGTGGCACCCCCGGCAGCGGTGGCGTGTTCTGGTCGAACTTGAGCACCGCCTCGGGCCTGATCCCGTGGCGCGCCGCGACGTCCTCGACGCTCGCGGCCCACGCGTACGGCGCGAAGCCATCGCCGACCTGCTGTACGCGCAGGCGCGCAGCGCTCATGCCGGCACCGCCTCCCCGTGGAGCGGCAGCCCCTCGACGCGCGCAAGCGGGCCGACGACCGCGGCCGCGCGGCGCGCGCCCTCGACCGACGCCGTCACGATCTGAATGGGCTTCAGGAACGCTTCGAGCCCGAGCCCGCCGGTCGACCGCGCGAGCCCACCGGTGGGCAGCACGTGGGTGGCGCCCGCCGCATAGTCGCCCACGACGGACGAGCACCCGACGAACACCGACCCGGCGTTCCGGATGCGCGGCAGCAGCGCGTCCGGGTCGGCGACGTGCAGCTCGAGATGCTCGGGCGCGTATTCCTCGGACCGTGCGACCGCGTCGTCCAGGGTCTCGGTCCGCTCGACGCGCACGTTACCGCGGCCCGCCACGAGAGCCTCGACCGAAGCCGCGAGACGGGGGTCGTCCGTGAGGAGGAGCGCGTCGCTGTCGGATCCGTGCTCCGCCTGTGCGAGCAGGTCGGCGACGACCTGCTCCGGCGACGCCGTGCCGTCTGCGACGACGACGACCTCGCTCGGGCCGGCCGGGAGGTCGATCCGGACGCGGCTCGAGACGAGCAGCTTCGCCGCGGCCACGTATGCGTTCCCGGGCCCGACGATCGCGTCGACACGGGCGACCGTCTCGGTTCCGTATGCGAGCGCCGCGACCGCTTGGGCGCCGCCGATCGCGTAGACCTCGGCGATCCCGAGCTCGCGCGCGGCGACGAGGATCGCGTCGGCCGGGCTCGGAGTCACGACGGCGACCCGGCTCACGCCGGCTACCCGGGCGGGAACGGCCGCCATGACGAGCGACGACGGGAGCGGCGCGCGCCCGCTCGGGACGCAGACGCCGACCGCGTCGAGCGGCAGCCAGCGACGCTCCGAGACGATGCCTGGCGCCGCCTCGACCGACGTGTCGCGCGGGCGCTGTGCCTCGCTGAAGCGACGGACGGCGTCGATCATCGCCCGGAGCGCCTCGAGCACGTCGTCCTCGACGGAGGCGGCGGCGATGCGATCCTCGGATACGCGCAGGCCGTGCGGTCGCGGCCCGTCGAAGCGCGTGGTCCACTCGAGCAGTGCAGCGTCCCCGCGATCGCGGACGTCCGCAACGATCGGCATCACCGTCTCGAGCGCGCCGTCGAGCGACCTCACGCGACGAGCCTCTCGATCGGCAGCACGAGGATCGACGTCGCGCCCGCCTCGCGAAGCACCGGGAGGAGCTCCCAGATCTCGTCGACCTCGACGGCCGCATGCACGGCGATCTCGCCTTCGTCGGCGAGCTGGAGCACCGACGGCGCGCCCATGCCCGGGAGGACCGAGCGTATCGCCGGAAGATCGTCGACGTGCGCGTTCATCATCACGTAGCGCCGGCGGCGGCCGGCGACGACCCCCGAGAGCATCAGCTCGAGCCGGTTCACCACGTCGCGCCGCTCCTCGACCGCGGCGCGCCCGCCGACGAGGACCGCCTCCGAGGAGAGAAGCTTCCCGATCGGGCGCAGCCCGTTGGCGCTCATCGTCGAGCCGGTCGAAACGAGGTCGACGATCGCGTCCGCGAGCCCGAGACGCGGCGTCGCCTCGACCGACCCGGACACCGCGATCAGCTCGCATTCCACTCCATGCTCGGCCAGCAGGCGGCGCGTCGAGACGGGATAGGCGGTCGCCACGCGCAACCCGTGGAGCTCGGCGAGCTCCTGCTGTGGGCCGTCGGTGGGCACGGCCGCCTCCAGCGTGCACCGCGCGAACCCCAATGCGGCGAGGGTGACGACGTCCGCGTCGGCTTCGGCGACGAGGTTCGCGCCGGTGATCCCGAGGTCGACGACGCCGTCCTGGGCGTACTCCGGGATATCGCTCGGTCGGACGAGCAGGAGATCGACGGGCGCGTTCGCACAGGGGACGACGAGCGACCGCTCGGTCACCTCGAACGAGAGGCCGGCGTCGGAGCAGAGCCGTAGCGCCGGCTCCGCCATCCGCCCCTTGGCAGGCACGGCGAGCGTCAACCGGCCATTCAGGCCTGCACGGGTGAACGTCGCGGTCACGAGCGCCCCCGGCGGCGTCGCGTGCGCTCGAGCGCGAGGCGGTAGCCGCCCGTGCCGTGGCGGAGCCACTGGGCCACGCGGGTCACCGTGGCCGTCGACGTGGGAACCCGCTGTGCGATCTCGACGTAGGGCACGCCCTGCTCGAGCAGCAGGACCGTCTGCCAGCGATGCGCGAGAGCCTCGAGCTCCGGGAGCGTGCAGAGGTCACGCAGGAACCGCGTGACCTCGTCTCGGGTGCGCAAGGTCGTCACGGCGTCCGCGAGCTCGGACAGGCCGGGCACCGACTCGACGTCCTGTGCGGCGGCGGTCACCTGGTCGGAGCTTCTTCGCGCCATTCGTACATGCTACCATGCTAGTGTGCTAACACGCAAACAACTGGAGATCATTCCGGCCATCGACGTCCTCGGCGGGCGCGTCGTCCGACTCTCCGGTGGGAGGCGCGAGGCGGTGACGCTGGAGGGCGGCGACCCGGTCGAGCTCGCGCAGCGTCTGGCGTCCCAGGGCGCGACGCGGCTCCACCTCGTCGACCTCGACGGCGCCTTCACCGGCGCTCCGTCGCTCGAGCTGCTCACGGCCGTCGCTCGCGCAGGCGAGCTCCCCCTCCAGGTCGGTGGCGGCTACCGCACGCTGGAAGCGCTCGAAGCGGCACTCGCGGCGGGCGCCGACCGCGTGATGGTCGGCACCGCTGCGCTCTCCCCGCCGTTCCTCGCGCGCGCGGCGGCCTCGTTGGGGACGGCGCTCGTCGTGGCCGTCGACGTCCAGGACGGGAGGGTCGCAGTCGAGGGCTGGACGCGCGCGTCCGACCTGACGGCTCCCGAGCTCGCCCGACGCTGCGCGGAAGCCGGTGTCGCGCGGCTGCTGGTGACGGCGACGTCGCGCGACGGCTCCCTGGCGGGCCCGGATCTCGACCTCCTCGCCCAGGTGTTGCCCGTCGGCCTTCCCGTGATCGCGGCGGGTGGAATCGCCTCGACAGCGGATCTCGTCGCGCTGCAGGAGCTCGGCTGCGAGGCAGCGGTCAGCGGGAGCGCGCTCCTGGCGGGCCGCTTCACACTTGCCGAGGCGCGCGCGGCGCTCGCCTCGCGCTAGCCACGTCCCGGGATCGGAGGATCGGCGGCCAGTGTCTTCTTTAGGCCGCGGACGAGCTCCGCGCGCTCCGCATCGGAGAGCCGCGCGCCGGCGTGCAGAGGCTTGTACTGGAGCGGCGGCATCGACCCGTCCCGGACCGCCTCGACGACCTCGTCCGTTTCGCCCTGCGGCCTGTCCCACTCCGAGAAGTTCAGGTGCTCGCGACCGCCCTCGACGTCGCTGTACACGAGCCACGAGACCGGCGCGACGTTCGTGTACCACTTCCAGTCGGTCAGGTTCGAGTGGCAGTCGAAGCAGGCGCCGGCGGCGAGCTCCCGCGTACGTGACGAATCCCAGCGCACCTCTCGCGTGACCGGCGGATTCGTGTGGTCGCGGCCGTAGGGCACGGCCTGCGCAGCGACGAACAGTGCCACGACGAGCACCACGGCGCCGATCAGCCACTTCCGCACGTCTCGAGAATCGAGGGTGTCCGTCGCGTCGGCATCCGGAGCTCGACCGATCGTGCTGGTGGTGAACTACGGAGCGGTGCGCCGAGGTCAGCGCTCGTTGGCGCAAACGCGGTCGTCGCCGCCGACGAGCCGGTCGAAGAGCGCGTTGTAGACGTCGTCCTGCGCGGGGTCGTACCGGCCGAGCGGCGCACCCTCCCACTGCACGTCGGGCGTCACGCCCGGCCCCATGACCGTCACCCGGTGCAGGTCGCCGACCGCAGGCCCTCGTGGTGCGCTGTCCGGGTAGCCAGTCGGCGGCACTTGGGGCACGAAGCTGTAACAGAAGGCGCCGTTGCGTAGGTGCAGGACCTTGCCCGCATCGTGTTTCCAGCCGGCCCCGTAGACCGAATTGCGCGTATCGATGTAGACGTAGCGGCCATAGGCGTCGACCTTGCCGGCCGTCGGAGTCCGGGTCCCGAAGACCGGCGCGCCCGAGTAGGTCAGTCGCCCGAAAAGGCCCTGCCACTGACCGCCGTACGTCCAGTTCGGCGACACCTCGAGCACCGCGAGCGGGCCGGACCAGTGCGACAGGTGGAACTCCATCACTGCCTGACCCGGTCTCCATGGGTCGAAGCCGCGCATGGGCAGCAGCCGCTGCCATGCCTGCACCGCCCAATGTGTCCCGTCGGGCGCCGTGCACGCGACGACGAGGAACGGCACTGCCGGCCCGGTGTACGGGCCGCACCGATTCGCGAAGCGGGCCCAGATCGCCTTGCCGCGGGATTTCCAGCCGCCGCTGTAGTCACGCCGGAAGGACGTCTGCGGCAGTTGCGCTCCCGGAGCGAGAGCGTTGATCGCGCCCCAGGCGAGCAGGTGCCGTCGCTTCCCGTTTGCGGTGTACGAGAGGAGCGCGGTGCCGCCGTCGACCTGGAGCGTCAGGGCCGTGGCATCGACGGCGAAGATCTCCGAGGCCCCGGCCGGCGCAGCCAGCGTCAGCGCCACCACGACGACGACGAGCAACCTCAAGGCGGCGCGTAGCCTACCGCGGTTCCCCGACGTCTCGCGTCCGCGCGCGTGCGAATCTCGGCACGAAGTCGGCACATCCCTGTGAGGAAATGACCGCTAGCGTGACATCAGGGACACCGGGGTGCCCCTGGGGGCGGTTGGGGGCGCGTTTCGCGAAGGACGGGCCGTTGGCCTGCGAGGACCGGCTAGGACGGCGCGCTCGCAGACGCGGACGGTGACTCCTCCTCCCGGCCCGCGGCGCGCCGGCCCGCGTACCTTCTCGTCGTGCAGATCCAGTTCTGCGACGACCGAGGTGCGGCCGGGTTCTCGTGGATCGTCGACGAACCTGCGACGCGGACGTCCCACGCGCTCGCCTCCGGCGGAGGCGTCTGGCTCGTCGACCCCGTCCGCCATGAGCCGGCGCTCGCCCGCGCCCGCGAGCTCGGGGAGCCGCGTGCCGTCATCCAGCTGCTCGACCGGCACAACCGCGACTGCGCGGCTGTTGCGGCCGAGCTCGGCGTCGCCCACCTCGTCGTTCCCGACGCTGTGGCGGACAGCCCCTTCGAGCTCGTGACGGTGAGGCGCACCAAGCGCTGGCGCGAGACGGCGCTCTGGTGGCCGGCGACGCGCACCCTCGTCGTCGCCGAGGCGATCGGGACGAACCGCTTCTTCGCCGCCCCGGGCGAGCCGGCTGGGGTCCACCTGCTGCTTCGCCTCTCCCCGCCTCGCGACGCGCTCGGAGACTTCGCGCCCGATCACCTCCTCGTCGGGCACGGACGAGGCGTGCACGGCCCGGCGGCGAGGGAGGCGCTCCGACGCGCGCTCGACCGGTCCCGCAAGGAGCTCCCACGCTTGCTAGCGCGTGTCCCGGGGCTCGCCGTCGACGCGGTGCGCCGACGGACGTAGCGCTCAGGCGCCGAGCGCCGCCGGACGCAGCAGCCGCGCCGGGCGGCGGAGGCCCGCGTCGCGCGCAGGCGGATTGAGCGGCTCCGCGAGCGGCGCGGCGTCGAACGAGCGACGCACCTGCTCCTCGGGCGGCGCTCCGTAGGTCGTCGTCCGCTGTCGCGGCAGCCGGCCGGCCGAGCGGATGAGCTCCTCCATCTGCTCGGGCGGCAGCTCCTGCCCCCACTCCGAGCCTGCCGCACGCGAGATCGACTCGTTCATCAGGGTTCCCCCGAGATCGTTGACGCCCGCGGCGAGCGCCTGACGGACACCGTCGGGCCCGAGCTTCACCCAGCTCGCCTGGACGTTCGTGATCGACGGGTGAAGCGCGAGCCGCGCGACCGCATGGAGGAGAAGCGCCTCGCCGAAGGTCGGACCGCGGCGCGCACGGCCCTTCAGGTAGATCGGCGCCTCCATCGGCACGAACGGCAGCGGCACGAGCTCGGTGAATCCGCCCGTGCGCGTCTGCTGCTCGCGGGCGCGCAGGAGGTGCCTCGCCCAGTGCACTGGCCGCTCGACGTGGCCGAACATGATCGTCACATTCGATGAGAGGCCGACGCGGTGCGCCGCGCCGTGCACCTCGAGCCACTGATCGGTCGTCACCTTGTCGGGGCAGATGACCGCGCGTACCTCGTCGTCGAGGATCTCCGCAGCGGTTCCGGGAAGCGAGCCAAGGCCGAGCTCGCGCAGCCGTGCGAGGTATGTCTCGAGGTCGAGACCGAGCGTCGCCGCGCCCTGCCAGACCTCGAGCGCCGAGAACGCGTGCACGTGGATCCGGGGGACGGCTGCCTTGATCGCCGACACGACGCCCGCGTAGTAGTCGCCCGTGAACGAGGGGTGGATCCCGCCCTGGAGGCAGACTTCGGTCGCGCCCCGCTCCCACGCCTCCCGCACGCGCCGGACGATCTCCTCCTCCGGGACGAGATACGCGGGTCCGCGGAGGTTCGCGGCGAGCTTGCCCTTCGAGAATGCGCAGAAGCCGCAGCGGAAGTAGCAGACGTTCGTGTACTGGACGTTCCGCGTCACCACGTACGTGACCTCGTCGCCGCAGGTCTCACGGCGGAGCGCGTCGGCCGCCGCGAACACCCGCTCCCGCTCTCGCCCGCGCGCGGCAAACAGCCGCACGAGCTCGTCTTCCCCGAGCTCGTCGCCGACGAGCCCAACCGGCGCGGCGTCGCGCCCGATGACGAACGGCACGGCGACCGGCTCCCCCGGTGCCCAGCGGTCCTCGCGCGCGAGCCCGTGGGCGTCGGCCGCCCGCCGGATCGCCGGAGCGACCGCCGGATCGGCCCAGCGGTCGAGCTCCATGACGTGCTCTGGGTAGAGCGGCAGCCGCGGTGCGAGCTCGAGGCCCCGGGAGCGGCACGCCTCACGCAGCCGCTCCACCTCGGGCCACGGGGCCTCGGGGTTGACGTGATCCGCCGTCACCGGCGACACCCCGCCCCAGTCGTCGATCCCCGCGTCGAGGAGAAGCGGGAAGTCGTCGTAGGCGAGGTTCGGCGGCGCCTGCACGTGAACATCCGGCCCGAGCACGATCCGCGCGACCGCAATCGACCAGAGGTGCTCCTCCATCGTCGCGTCGGGATGATCGGCCATCCGCGTGCCCGGCTTCGCACGGAAGTTCTGGACGATCACCTCGCGCAGGTGCCCGTGCTCCTCTGCGACCGAGCGCAGCGCGAGAAGCGCCTCGATCCGTTCCTCGCGAGTCTCGCCGATCCCGATCAGGATCCCACTCGTGAACGGGATCGCGAGCTCGCCGGCGAGCCGCATGGTCTCGAGGCGACGGCTGGGAACCTTGTCCGGTGAAGCCCAGTGCGGGCCCCCGCGGGCGGCGAGCCGCTCGGCGGTCGTCTCGAGCATGATCCCCATCGACGCGGCGACGGGCCGCAGTCCCGCGAGCTCCTCGCGGGACATCACGCCCGGGTTCAGGTGCGGCAGGAGCCCCGTCTCGTCGAGCACGCGCGCCGCGCAGCGGGCGAGGTACTCGAGCGTCGTCGCGCAGCCGATTCTCTCGAGCTCCTCTCGCGCGACGCGATAGCGCGCCTCGGGCCGGTCGCCGAGGGTGAACAGCGCCTCCGTGCAGCCCGCCTCGGCGCCGGCCCGCGCGATCGCGAGCACCTCCGCCTCCGTCAGGTACGCACGCTCGCCGCGCCGCGGCGGCCGCGCGAAGGTGCAGTAGCCGCAGACGTCGCGGCAGAGCGTCGTCAAGGGGACGAAGACCTTCGGCGAGTACGTGACGAGCGTGCCGGTGCCGTGTGCGCGCAGGCGGCGGGCCTCGGCCATGAGGTCGTCGAGGGACGTCGAGAGAAGCTCTGGGAGATCTGCCATCGGCGTTGGGTTGTCGCCGGGCGGTCTCCTCGCGCCGGAGCGAAGAGCATACGCGAACCGCGGCGCGGCAGAATCGAGAGGTGGCGACGCTCGCCGAGATCCTCCGGTTGCTCCACGACGCGTCCGAGCGCGCTCGGCCCGCCCGCCTCACGGTCGTCGAGTGGAACCACGCGTCGCGAAGCGCTGCCGCCTTCGACCGGTTCATGGTCGAGCGTCACGGCGCCCGGCTCGGCGTCGGCTCGGCGGAGCTCGTGCTCACCGGGGAGGCGAGCCCACCGCCCGACGAGACGCGCCGAACCACGAGGCTGGCGTTCGAGGGACCGACGCGGTGGCGTGAGGAGGCGGCCGGTGTGCAGGCGGGGAAGCGCTACCGCGTGCGCGACGGCGAACGGTGGGTCGCGTGGGACGCCGACTGGGGCGCAGTGACGCACGAGACCGAACAGGAGGGCGGGCCGCCGTCGAGCGAGTACGGGCTGCTCCTCGACCCCGTCGCGGTCGTCGCCGCCTACCACCTCGAGCCGGCCGGAGAGGCTGTCGCCGCAGGACGCGACGCCCACCGCGTCCGCGCGGTCCCGCGAAGCGGATCCGATGTCGCGACCACGGTCGTCTTCAAGCTGGGGCCCGGCGGCGACGAGCTCGACCTCGCGGTCGACGTGGAGCGCGGCGCACTGCTCCGTGCGGAGGCCTCCTCGAGCGGCGAGCCCTTCCGCCGCCTCGAGGTGACCGAGATCACGTTCGGGGCCATCCCGCCGGACACGTTCGCGCCGACACTCCCGCCGGGCGTCGTGCCGTCACGCTGGCAGCGGCCGGAGCGCCTGGCGCTCCACGAGCTGCAGGGTGCGGCGCCCTTCTCGGTCTTCGTACCGGCTCGGGTGCCGGACGGCTGGCGGCTCGTCGAGAGTCTCTTCACTGCGTCGCGGGAGCATCCCGCGGTCGAGGCGGAGGTGTCGCTCGTCTACGCGAGCCCCGACGGCGCCTACGGCGTCAGCATGGGCGAGCGCGCAGCGGACGGCGCACGTCGCGATTGGCTGGAGTGGTCGCGCGAGGGCGACGTCGAAGTGGCAGACCTCGGCGAGCACGCCGTCCCGCGCCACCACGCGCGGGTCGTCCGGGACGCGACCGCGATCGAGCTCGCCGGCTCCGACCCTGCCTTGCTCGCGAGCCTCGCCCGGGAGCTCGTCCCCGCGCCGACCGAGCCGCCGCGGCTCGACGGCTGACGCGCGGCGATTACGCGGTCCGGTAGCCCCAGATCCCGCCGAAGCTCTTCCAGCTGCCCTTGTGCCAGCGCTGGAGGACCATCTGCTCGATCGGGAAGTGGTCGCCCGGCCCGGTCTTGAGCCCGATTCCGGGAAGGAGGAACGGGTTCCCGCTGAAGTTCATGCTGCTCGTCACCTTGACGAGGCCGCTCCGCGTGAGGTTCTTCCCGGCCTTGCGGAGCGCCTCGACCGCCGTCCACGCCGCGGCCATCCCGTAGACGTGGTACACGTCGTCCACGTTCGCGGACGCCGCGTAGCGCTTCATGATCGAGCGGTAGAGCTTCATCGCAGCGTCGTTCTTCCACTTCGGGTCGGTCGGATCCTTGAGGAAGACGATCGAGACGGAGCCCTCGACGACCTTGTTCTTCCCACCTTCCGACGCGAGGAGCATGATGTTCGATGCCGAGGCAACGGCGTTCGTCAACGTCAGCTTCGGCTTCCAGTTCAGCCGGTTGGCGAACACGTAGGCCTGGATCGCATGCTTCGGCGTGGCGAAGATCGCCAACGTGCTCGCGCCCGAGGACCGGAGCTTCGCCATCTGCGACTGGACGTCCGGAGCGGTCGCCTCGAATGGCTCAGCGGCGACGACTCGCGCCTTCGACCGCTGCATGCCCTTCTTCAACCCGTTCAGCAGATCCTTCCCGTAGTCGTCGTTCTGGAACAAGACGGCGACCTTCGCGCTCCCCTGCGTGCGGGCGAGGTACTTCCCGAGCACCCAGCCCTCCGCCTGATAGCTGGGCTGGAGGCCGATCGTGTAGGGGTACTTCGCCGACTCGCTCCCGAACGCCGTCGCGCCGGACGCGGCGAAGAGCTGCGGCACCTTGTTGGCGTTCAGGTAGTCGCGGATCGCGAGGTTCTGCTCGGTGCCGAGCGTGTTGAACATGGCGAAGACGCCGTCCTGCTCGACGAGCTTGCGCGTTGCGAGCACCGTCTGCTGAGGGTTGTACTGGTCGTCGACGATCGTGTCGGAGATCTTGCGCCCGTTGACGCCGCCCCGAGCGTTGACGTACTTGAAGTACGCGTCCGCCCCGCGCGCCACCGACGCGTAGGCCGAGGCCACGCCCGAGAGCGGCGACGTGGTGCCGAGGAGGATCGAGGTCGAGGTCACGCCCGGGTCGGCCGACGAGCGGGTCGTACCGGCGAACGCGGCGGTCACGCCGATGGCGAGAGTGAGAACGAGCGCCGTCAGCGCGAACGTGAGCTTCGGTTTCATGCGGGCGATGGTAGCCGCGCGTTGTCAGCGCTTCGTAAGCGTTCTGACGCGTGCGAGCAGGCCCGCGAAACCCATCGGCAGCACGAACATCAACGCGATCAGGACGACCCCGGACACGATCGCGGGCGCGCCGGGCGACTTCGAGACCTCCTGCGACCAGATCGGCAGGAACTGGATGAAGACGGCGCCGGCAATCAGCCCGACCAGCGAGCCGAGGCCACCGACGACCACCCCGACGAGGAGCAGGATCGAGAGCGCGATCGGGAACGTGTCCGGATTGACGAACGTCGTCGCGATCGCGAAGAGCGAGCCGGCGACGCCCGCGTACGCCGCGCTGACGCCGAAGGCGAGCGTCTTGTACTTCGGCAGGCTCACGCCGGAGGACTGGGCCGCGGTCTCGCTGTCGCGCACCGCGCGGAATGCGCGCCCGGTCCGACCGCGGAGGAGCAGCCAGGCGACGACGTAGCCCACGAGCGCGATCGTCCAGCACAGGTAGTAGAGCCAGTCGTTGAACGTGAGCTCCCGGCCGAGCACGGTGACCGGCGTCAGCGAGGCGGTCAGATCGGGAAGCCCGAAGAGGTTGATACCGCTCCCACCTCCGGTGAACCCCTCGAAGCGCTTGATCACAGCGGGCATCGACACGGCGATCGCGAACGTCGCGAGCGCCAGGTAGAGGCCGGAGAGGCGGAGCGCCGGGATCCCGAACAGGAAGCCCACGACCCCGGTCAGGATTCCCGCGATCGGAATCGTCCAGATGTCCTTCACGCCGTGGTCGGCGATGAGGATCGCCGTCGTGTACCCGCCGATCGCCATGAACGCGCCGTGCCCGAGCGAGATCTGGCCGGTGTAGCCCGTCAGCACGTTGAGCCCGATGAGGGCGATCAGGTAGATCGCGACGTAGGCGAGCTGTTGCGCGCGGAAGGCCGAGATGAACGACGGCAGCACGGCCACGAGGAACGCGAGCGCCACGAACGCGACGACCGGTGCGAGCCACCGGGCGCGACTCATACGCGCTTCACCTCGGTCTTTCCGAAGATCCCCGACGGCTTGACGAGCAGCACGACGAGGATGACGAGCAGCGCACCGGGCAGCCGCAGGTCGGCGCCGACGAAGTCGACGTACGTCCCGAGCAGGTTGAGCCCGACGCCGAGCACGAGGCCTCCGACGACGGCGCCGATCGGCGAGTCGATGCCGCCGAGCACGGCGGCCGCGAAGGCGTAGATCAGGAGCGCCGCCATCAGGTTCGGGTCGAGGAAGACACTCGGCGCTGCGAGCATCCCCGAGATCGCGCCGAGCACGGCCGCGAGGCCCCACCCGAGCGAGAGCATCCACGTGACCCGTACCCCGACGAGCCGGGCCTCGGCCGGGTTGACCGCCGCGGCGCGCATCGCGAGGCCGACCTTCGTGTACTGGAACATCAGCCACAACACGACGACGGTCGCCAAGACGACGCCGATCGTCCCGATGTCCTGGATCGAGATCGCGACCCCGCCGATCTCGATCGTGCGGGTCGGGAAGGGGCTCGGCACGGCGCGTACCTCGCCCGACCAGATCAGCGTCACGAGCCCGTTGATCGCGAGCAGGAGCCCGATCGTCACGATCACGACGCGCAGGACGGAGCCTTTCTCGTTCGGGCGGATCACGCCCTGGTGGATCGCCACGCCGCCGACGAACGAGGCGATCAGCGTGAACGCGAACGCGGGCCAATAGCTCCAGCCGTGGTTCGTCGTCAGTGTCCACGCGATGTAGGTCGAGAGCGTCGCCATCTCGCCCTGCGCGAAGTTGATGACGCCCGTCGCACGGTGGATGAGGACGAGGGCGAGCGCGAGTGAGGCGTAGATCGACCCCGAGGAGAGGCCCACGACCACCTGCTGCATGAAGTCGGCCATCAGTACCCCAGGTAGCTCCTGCGCACGGACTCGTTCTCCTTGAGCTCGTCACTCGGCCCCGAGACGGCGACCCGGCCGACCTCGAGCACGTACGCGGTCGACGCGGTCTGCAGCGCGATACGCGCGTCCTGCTCGACGACGAGGACCGTCAGCCCTTCGCGCTCGTTCAGCTCGCGCACGATGCGAAAGATCTCCCGCACGATCATCGGCGCGAGGCCGAGCGACGGCTCGTCGAGCATCAGGAGCCGCGGGCGCGCCATCAGGGCCCGGGCGACGGCGAGCATCTGCTGCTCCCCGCCGGACAACGTCCCAGCCGGCTGCTGCGCGCGGTCCGGGATCCAGGGAAACCACTTCGACACGCGATCGATGTCCGAGTCGAGATTCCGCTCCCTGCGCGTGTAGGCCCCGAGCCGCAGGTTCTCGACGACGGTGAGCTCGGTGAACGTGCCGCGACCCTCCGGGACATGGGCGATGCCCGCGCGCGCGACCGCCTCGGGCCCACCGTGGAGCGGCTTCCCGGCGAACTCGATCGACCCCGAGCGGCGGACCGTGCCCGACACGGCGCGCAGCGTGGTCGTCTTCCCGGCGCCGTTCGCCCCGAGCACGGCGACGACCGAGCCCTCGGGCACCTCGAGCGAGATGCCCCGGAGCGCCTGGACCGGGCCGTAGCGGGCCTCGACCCCGTCGAGGCGGAGCAGCACGCTCGGACTGCTCACTCCTCGACCCCCAGGTACGCCTCGATCACGGCCGGGTCGGCGCGCACCTCGGCCGGCGCGCCCGACGCGATCTTCCGCCCGAAGCTGAGCACGTTGACGTGGTCCGACACACGCATGACGAGGCTCATGTGGTGCTCGACGAGCAGGATCGTGAGTGCCCGCTCGTCGCGGAGCCGCAGGATGAAGTCGCCGAGCTCCTCGACCTCCTCGTGGTTGAGGCCGCCGGCCGGCTCGTCGAGGAGCAAGAACGTCGGCTGCGCCATCAGCGCACGGGCGAGCTCGATCCGCTTCAGGGTCCCGTACGGCAGCGCGGCGGCCGGATGGTGGGCGCGGTCGGCGAGGCCGACGATCTCGAGGGCGTCGAGCGCGTCCTGCTCGCCGACCCGTCGCCCGAGCGCATGACCGCCGACGAGGACGTTCTCGAGCACGCTCATCGTCCGGAAGAGGTTGATGTTCTGGAACGTCCGCGCGACGCCCCGGCGCACGATGCCGTGCGGCGGCGTCCGCAGCAGCGTCGTCCCGTCCAGGTCGACCTCGCCGGAATCCGGCGTGTAGAGCCGCGTGATGACGTTGAAGACCGTCGTCTTCCCGGCCCCGTTCGGCCCGATCAGCCCGGACACGACGCCGCGCTCGACCTCGAACGAGACCCCGTCGAGGGCAACGATGCCGCCGAACCGCAACGTGACGTCCCGCACCGACAGCAGCATTGAGCGGGGATCCTAGAGGCTCGTGCGGCCGCGCTACGGCAGCCGCGGCGCGCCGAGCAGCCCGAACCCGGCTGCACCCGCGAGGAGCAGCGCGCCGGCCGCGACGAAGGCGGCCGTCACCTCGCGCGGCCGGTCCTCGCGTCCGACCCGAGACCCGAGGCCGGCGTAGACCTTCTGGAGCGCCGACGCGCTCTCCGCGTCGAACGACTCCGCGCCCGTGTACTCCGCGATGGCGGAGAGCGTCTCGCGGTCGGGCGGCACGGGGATCACCTGCTCGGCGCCCGGCGGCCCCGCGAGGATCGTGCCGCCATCGGTGCCGAGGGCGATGGTGAACACCTGGATCCCGGCGGACTGCGCCCGCTCGGCGCCCTGGCCCGGGCTCAGCAGGCCGCGCGTCTGCGCACCGTCCGAGAGCAGGAGGATCGATGCGAGCGAGCGTCCCTTCTCGTCCTTGAGCCGGCCACCGGCGCGGCCACCGTCGCCGTTCGTGCCCGCGGCGCTCCGCGCCAGCTCGACGGCGCGCGCGAGGGCGTCCCCGAGCGCCGTGCCGAACCCCGGCCCGAGCACGTCGATCCCCTGCTGGAGCCGCGTGCGGTCGATCGTCGGTGACACGACGACCTGTGCCTCGTCGGAGAACGAGACGACGCCGACGCGGAGGGACTTCGGCGCCCGCTCGAGGAACGAACGCATCGCGTTCTTGGCAGCCGCGAGCCGGGTGGGCTTCACGTCCGTCGCGCGCATGGAGCCGGACGTGTCGACGACGAGGACGACGCTCGCACGCTCGTTCGGGGACTTGACGGTCATCGTCGGACGCGCGAACGCGACGCAGAGCGCGGCGAGCGACGCGAGCATGAGCGCAGCCGGGACGTGACGGCGCCACGCACGCCGGCGACCTGCGACCGCGGCGAGCACCTCGAGGTTGGTGTAGCGCACCGCGAACCTCGGTGGGCGCCGCTGGAGGAGCCAGTAGCCGGTCGCCGCCAGCGGCACGACGAGCAGCGTGACCAGGAGCGCTGGGTTCTCGAAGCTCATCGCGTGCCTCGCGAGCACAGGGCGTGGAGCTGGAAGTCGACGGGGAGCCCCTGCGGCACGGACGGTGCGACGGCGGCGACCGCCGTCACCGTCCTTCCGGCCACGTTGCTGCGCACGCGCACCGCGTCGAGCAGGGTCCTCCCCGGCTCCGTCCGGCTGCGGAACGCATACGCGTGGCTCGTGCCGAGGAGGCGGGTCCCGGCCGGGCACCTCCCGACGACCCGCACCGAGGCGCCGGACACGAGGCGCCTCGAGACGACGCGCCTGTCGATCGCCGCTGCGGGCACGTACGCCGCAGGATGCCGCAGGGCCGTCTCGCCGCGGGCGCCGCCGCCGGACGTCGGGATGCAGCCGATGAACGGCTGGAACGAGGTCGGCCTCGACGCCCCTCCGGTGTAGACGGCGGTGAAGACGACCGCACGCCCGGTCGTCACGCCGGGCGAGACGGGGGCACCGTTCTCGCCGCGGATGCTCACGTCGATGGCCCGATCGCTCACGCGCGCGTCGACCCCGGCGACGATGTAGCCGCGGAGCGGACAGCGGAGCTCCCAGACGGCGGTCGACGCCTCACCGCGGGGCACGGCGGTGATCGCGACCCAGGGGCCTGTCACCGGGAGGCAGGTCTGCAACCCTCGGCATTCGTCCGCCGCCCATGCCGCCCTGCCGGCGGCGAGGGTCGCGACCGCGGCAACGGCGAGCACCACGGCGACAGCCGCGCGCCGCCTCACAGCGCCCTCCGGAACCAGAGCGACGAGAGCGTCCCGCCGACGAGGAGGAGCACGGCGCCTCCGGCGGCGAACGCGGAGGTGACCTCCACTCGCTTCCGGTCGCGGGCGAGCCGCGTGCCGAGCTCGCGATACACGGACTCGAGGCGCGCGGCATCCGGCGCAGCGGAGAACGTCCCGCCGGTCGTGCTCGCCACCTGGCGCAGGGTCGGGACGTCGGGTGCGACGACGACGCGCTCCTTCAGGCCGCCCGGCCGGGGCACCTCGACCACGGCGTCGCCGGTTCCCAGGGCGACGGTGGAGACGGGCACGCCGAGCCGCCTCGCCCGCTGCGCCGCCGGTCCCGGTCGGACGTCGCCCGACGTCTGGGCCCCGTCGGAGAGGAGCAGCACGGCGGCGGGTGACGGCTGGCCGGCCTTCGGTCGCTCGCGGCCGCCCGGCCGGTCGAGCGCGAGGTCGACCGCGCGGGTGATCGCCGCGCCGATCGCGGTTCCCGTGCCGAGCCGGAGCTCCCGCAGCGCGGAGCGCGCGGCCTCGCGGTCGGTCGTGGGCGGCAACACCGGGTCGGCCGAGGTCGCGAACGAGACGATGCCCACGCTGTAGTTGTCGGGCACCTCGTCGAGGAACGCGAGCGCCGCTTGCTTCGCGGCGTCGAAGCGACTCGGCTGCACGTCCTGCGCGGCCATCGAGCGCGAGGTGTCGATCGCGAGCACGATCGTCGCGTCGTCGCGAGCGACGCTCCGCACGACGTGCGGACGCGCGACGCCGACGATGAGCAGCGCCAGCGAAGCCAGCGCGAGGATCGGCGCGACATACCGCCGCCAGCCCGGCTTCGCCGGCACGAGGTTCGGGACGAGCGCGGGGTTCGCGAAGCGCGCGGCGTCGCGCCGGCGCTTCCGCGCGGAGAGCAGGTAGAGGCCAGCGAGGACCGGGACGGCGACGAGGCCTACGAGGGCGACCGGCCACGCGAAGGTCATCGGCGGTGCCTCCGCAGGAAGACGGCCAGATCCCTGAGCCAGTCGCCGTCGGTCGAGAGGGTCGTGTGGGCCACGCCCGCCCCGGCGAGCTCGCGCGCGACGAGCGCGCGCTCGGCGGCGGCTGCCTCGGCGAAGCGTCGGCGCAGCGTCCCGTCGTTCGTGTCGACCTGGAGCTCGTGCCCGCTCTCGGGGTCGACGAGCCAGACCGTTCCGACGGGCTCGAGCGACTGCTCGCGCGGGTCGCCGATCTCGATCGCGACGACCTGGTGCCTGCCCGCGAGGCGCAACAGCGCCGGCCGCCAGTCACGGGGGCCGCGGAAGTCCGAGACGACGACGACGAGCGCCCGCTGGCGGGCGGCGCCCGCGACGCGCGTGAGCGCCTGCGAGAGCGGCATCCCGGACGTGCCGTCCGGCTCGTATCCGTCCCGGAGCGCGAGCAGCAGCCCGACGAGCCCGGCCCGGCCCTGCGTCGGCGGGAGGACGCGCTCGGCCTCGCCGCCGAAGCCGACGAGCCCGACGCGGTTTCCACGGATGGTTGCGGCGTGACCCACGGCCAGGGTGACGCCCAGCGCGACGTCCGCCTTGCGCCGCGCCGCCGTCCCGAAGCCCATCGACGGCGAGAGGTCGAGCACGATCCACGTGACGAGCACGCGCTCGGCGAGGTGGACGCGCACGTGCGGCTCGGTCGTGCGCGCGGTGACGTTCCAGTCGATCAGCCG
>NZ_DATMBZ010000133.1:0-15306 GCF_035558935.1 Gaiella sp.
CGCGTCGACGTCGTCGACGGGCTGACGGGCGAGACATACGACTGGGGCGCGCGGAACTACGTCCGCCTCGGCCCGGGCAAGGCGCACGTGCTGGAGCTCGCTCGGTGAGCGGCAGGGACGCAGTTGCGGCGGCGAAGCAGACGCCTTCAGGGATATGCCTCCGCCGAAGGCGGGGGATGAAGCCGCTGGTTTCAGCTTTTGCATCCCGCGGCGAGGGGGTTGCGGCGGCGAAGCCGACGCCTTCAGGGAAATGCCCCCGCCGAAGGCGGGGGATCGAGCCGCAGGATTCGGCTCCTGCCGAATCCTGCTCGGCGGACAAACGATGAGCGGCGCCGAACATTGGTTCGAGACGCAGCCGGACTGGTTCAAGACGGCGGTGTTCTACGAGCTGCACACGCGGGCGTTCTTCGACTCGTCGGACGACGGCAACGGCGACTTCCGCGGCCTGCGGCAGAAGCTCGACTACCTGCAGTGGCTCGGCATCGACTGCATCTGGATCCTGCCGTTCTATCCCTCGCCGCTCCGGGACGGGGGCTACGACATCTCCGACTTCCTCTCGGTCGCGCCCGAGTTCGGGACGACGGACGAGTTCGCGGCGTTCGTCGAGTCGGCGCACGAGCGCGGGATGCGCGTCATCACCGATTTCGTCATGAACCACACCTCGAGCGAGCACCCGTGGTTCCAGGAGTCGCGGCTCGGGCCCGACAACCCGAAGTCCGACTGGTACGTCTGGTCGGACACCGTGCACCGCTACGAGGACGCACGGATCATCTTCGTCGACAGCGAGCAGTCGAACTGGACGTACGACCCCGAGCGCGGTGCGTACTTCTGGCATCGCTTCTACCACCACCAGCCCGACCTCAACTACGAGAACCCGGAGGTGGGCGAGGCGATGATCGACGCGCTCCGCTTCTGGCTCGACCTCGGGCTCGACGGGTTCAGGCTCGATGCGGTCCCGTACCTCTACGAGGAGGAGGGGACGAACTGCGAGAACCTCCCCGCGACGCACGCGTTCCTCAAGCGCGTGCGGGCCGCGATCGACGCCGAGTACCCGGACCGCGTGCTGCTCGCGGAGGCGAACCAGTGGCCCGAGGACGTGGTCGACTACTTCGGCGACGGCGACGAGTGCCACATGGCGTTCCACTTCCCCGTCATGCCGCGCATGTTCATGGCGCTGCGGCGTGAGGAGGCACGCCCGATCGTCGAGATCCTCGACCGGACGCCGCCGATTCCCGAGCACTGCCAGTGGGGCCTCTTCCTGCGCAACCACGACGAGTTGACGCTCGAGATGGTCACCGACGAGGAGCGGGACTACATGTACGCGGAGTACGCGATGGACCCGCGGATGAAGCTCAACCTCGGGATCCGCCGCCGTCTCGCGCCGCTCCTCGACGGCGGCCGCGACGAGATCGAGCTGATGCACGCGATCCTGTTCTCCCTCCCCGGGTCGCCCGTCCTCTACTACGGCGACGAGATCGGGATGGGCGACAACGTCTATCTCGGCGACCGCGACGGCGTGCGCACGCCGATGCAGTGGACGGGGGACCGAAACGGCGGCTTCTCGCGCGCCGACTTCGCCCAGCTGTACCTCCCGCCGCTCATGGACCCCGTCTTCGGATTCCAGTCCGTCAACGTCGAGGCCCAGCTGCGCTCGCCGACGTCGCTCCTGCGGTGGCTGCAGCGCTTCGTCGCGCTGCGGAAGGAGCACCCCGTGTTCGGGCTGGGGTCCTACGAGGCGCTCGGGACGTCGAACCCTCGGATCTTCGCGCACGTCCGCCGGGGCGACCGGGACACGGTGCTCTGCGTCCACAACCTCGCCCGGTCGGCGCAGGCGGTCGAGCTCGACCTCTCCCGTTTCCAGGGACGCACACCGATCGAGATGACGGGGAGGACCTCGTTCCCGCCGATCGGCGACCTGCCGTACCTCCTGACGTTCGGGCCGCGCGGCTTCTTCTGGTTCCTGCTGCCGGAGGAGGAGCCGGATGCGTGATCCGACCACCCTCTCGAGCGACGAGCTGATCGCACTGATCGCCGACGCGCGCTGGTTCGCCGCGAAGGGCCGCACGCTCGAGAACGCCGAGGTGGTCGGCGTCCCGGTCGAGGACGGCCTGTTCGCGCTCGCGATCGTCGAGGTGCGGTTCGCGGCCGGCACGCACGAGCACTACCTCGTCGCCCTCGGCGGCGAGGACGAGCCCGCGGAAGTCTTCGAGCGAGCCGAGGTCGCGACGCGGATCGCCGCGCTCGCGGGCGTTCCGGCGGAGGGTGCCCGCGTGCGACCTCTCGGCGTCGAGCAGTCGAACAGCTCGGTCGTGCTCGACGAGCTGCACGTCCTGAAGCTCTACCGCCGGCTGGAGGCGGGGCCGAACCCCGAGCTCGAGCTGCTCCGCGCGCTCGCGGCGCGCCGTTTCGGGAACGCGCCGCGGCTCGAAGGGGCGCTCGAGACCGAAGGCCCGCCGCTCGAGACCGCGCTCGCCGCCGTCACGGCGCTCGTTCCGTCGCTCGGCGGAGGCTGGGAGCTGACCCTCGACTCCTTCTCGGACGACCCGAGCTGGCTGCCCGACCGTGCGTGGCGGCTCGGGGAGGTGACCGCGGCACTCCACTCGGCGCTCGCCGCGAACGACAGCGACTCGGCGTTCGCGCCCGAGGAGCCGAGCGGCGAGTCGCTCGGGCTGCTCGCGGCGGCGATCGACGAGGAGATCGCCTCGACCTTCGCATCGCTACCGGAGGACGACGCGCTCGGCGCCGTCGCGCACCGCGCCGAGGACCTGCGCGACCTCGTGCAGGAGCTCGCGGCCGCCGGAGCCGCCGGTCTCGCGATCCGGACGCACGGCGACTACCACCTCGGCCAGGTCCTCTGGACCCCGGCCGGGGACTGGGTCGTGATCGACTTCGAGGGCGAGCCTGCGCGGTCGTTGCCCGAGCGGCGCCGCAAGCGCTCGCCGCTGCGCGATCTCGCCGGCATGACCCGCTCCTTCGCGTATGCCGCCGACGCGTCGGTGCTCCAGAACGCGGTCGAGCCGCCCGAGGGGTGGCTGGAGCGGTGCCGGGGAACCTTCATCGACGGCTATCTCTCGGCCGCCGACGAGCGGTTCCTCCCGCCGAGCCGGAGCGGCTTCGACCGGCTCCTGGCGCTCTTCGAGCTCGAGAAGCTCGTCTACGAGTTGCGCTACGAGGCGCGCAACCGGCCGGGCTGGGCCTCGATCCCCGTCGTCGGCCTGCTCCGCCTGCTGGAGACGACGCCGTGAAGCCGCTCGGCGAGCTCGACCTCTACCTCCTCGGCGAGGGGCGTCACGAGCGTCTCTGGGAACGGCTCGGGGCCCATCTGCTCGACGACGACGCAGGGGCGCGCTTCGCGGTCTGGGCGCCGAACGCACGCGGGGTGTCGGTCGTGGGCGACTGGAACGACTGGAGCGAGGGTACGGATCCGCTCGTGCCGCAGGCGTCCTCGGGGGTATGGGCCGGCGCCGCCGGAAGGGCCCGCGAGGGGCACGCGTACAAGCTCGCGGTGCGCGGCGCGGACGGGCACACGCGGCTCAAGGCCGATCCGTTCGCCGTCCGGGCGGAGCCGCCGCCGCAGACGGCCTCGGTGCTCTATCGCTCACGGCACGCCTGGGGTGACGACGAGTGGCTCGCGCGCCGCGCGGCCGTCGATCCGCTGACGGCTCCGCTGTCGGTGTACGAGGTTCACGCGGGATCGTGGCGCCAGGGGCTCGGCTGGCGCGACCTGGCCGACGAGCTGTCGGAGCACGTCGTCGAGCTCGGCTTCACGCACGTCGAGCTGATGCCGGTGATGCAGCACCCGTACGGACCGTCGTGGGGCTACCAGGTGACGGGCTACTTCGCGCCGCAGGCGACGCTCGGGGAGCCCGACGACCTACGCGCGTTCGTGGACACGATGCACGCGAACGGCATCGGCGTGCTCCTCGACTGGGTGCCCGCGCACTTCCCGCGCGATGACTGGGCGCTCGCGCGGTTCGACGGGACCGCGCTCTACGAGCACGCCGACCCGCGCCGCGGCTCCCATCCGGACTGGGGGACGCTCGTCTTCAACTACGGCCGGCACGAGGTGCGGAACTTCCTGCTCGCGAACGCGCTCTACTGGCTCGAGGAGTTTCACGCCGACGGGCTACGCGTCGACGCGGTCGCGTCGATGCTGTACCTCGACTACTCCCGTGAGCCCGGCGAGTGGCTCCCGAACCGCTTCGGCGGCCGCGAGGACCTCGAGGCGGTCTCCTTTCTCCAGGAGCTGAACGCCGTCGTCCACGCCGCGCATCCCGGCGTGGCGATGATCGCCGAGGAGTCGACGGCCTGGCCCGGAGTGTCGCGGCCGACGGAGGGCGGAGGTCTCGGCTTCACGTTCAAGTGGAACATGGGGTGGATGCACGACACGCTCGACTACGTCTCGAAGGAGCCCGTGCACCGCCGCTGGCACCACGACGAGCTGACCTTCTCGATGGTCTACGCCTGGGACGAGAACTTCGTGCTGCCGATCTCGCACGACGAGGTCGTCCACGGCAAGCAGTCGCTGCTGCGCAAGCTGCCGGGCGACGAGTGGCAGCAGTTCGCGACGCTCCGGGCGCTCTACGGCCACATGTGGGCGCATCCGGGCAAGCAGCTCCTCTTCATGGGCGGCGAGCTCGGACAGGGGACGGAGTGGTCGGAGGCCGGCTCGCTCGACTGGTATGTGCTCGACTACCCGCTCCACGAGGGCGTCCGACGCTGCGTCGCCGACTTGAACCGTGCGTACCGTGCCGAGCCGGCGTTGTGGGAGGTCGACTTCGCGCCCGCCGGGTTCCAGTGGCTCGTCGGCGACGCGCGCGAGGACAACGTGCTCGCCTACGCGCGCTTCTCCGGGGACGGCTCCCGCGTGCTCGTGTCACTCGTCAACTTCTCGCCCGTCGTGCGTCATCACTGGCGCGTGCCGCTGCCCCTCGGCGGCCACTGGCGCGAGGTGCTGAACACCGACGCGACCGAGTACGGCGGCTCCGGGGTCGGCAACCTCGGCGGCGTCGAGGCGCTCGTCGAGCCGCTGCACGGCCGTCCGTTCTCGGCCGGGCTGACGCTTCCGCCGCTGGCCACGGTGTGGCTTGCGCCTGCGGAACAGATGCCTGTCTAGTCCGGGCGGACGTTCGTCTCGAGAGCGCCGAGCCCCGTCCGCACCGCGTCGAGATCCGTCTCGCTCAGGCCTGCTGTGAGCCGCCGGTCGTCCGCGGCCTGCGCAGCGCGGAGACCGCGGGGTAGCTGCTCCGGCGCCCGCCGACCGCCCGGCTAGGGTGCCCCGGTGAGTCGCACGGTCTGGCCCGGTGCGCCGTTTCCGCTGGGTCCCAGCTGGGACGGCTCGGGAACGAACTTCTCGCTCTTCAGCGAGAACGCGCAGCGCGTCGAGCTCTGCCTGTTCGACGACCAGGATCGCGAGGAGCGCATCGACGTGCGCCAGCAGACCGCGCACAACTGGCACGTCTACCTTCCCGGGGTCGGCCCCGGGCAACGCTACGGCTACCGGGTCGACGGCCCGTGGGAGCCGGAGCAGGGCCACCGCTTCAACCCTGCGAAGCTCCTGATCGACCCCTACGCGAAGTCTATCGACGGCCCGATCGGCTTCGGGAAGGCGCGACTCCTGGCGTACGTCCCCGGCCAGGAGGATGTCCGCGACGACGAGGACTCCGCGCCCGCGATCCCCCGCTCGGTCGTGATCGACGACGCGTTCGACTGGGAGGGCGACGTCCGGCTCGACCGCCCCTGGCCCGAGACGGTCATCTACGAGCTCCACGTGAAGGGGTTCACGAAGCGGCTGCCCGGCGTGCGCGAGGACCTGCGCGGCACGTACGCCGGCCTCGCATCGGACGCGGCGATCGCCTACCTCTCGGACCTCGGGATCACCGCCGTCGAGCTCCTGCCCGTGCACCACATCGCGGACGAGGACTTCCTCGTCGCCCGCGGCCTCTCGAACTACTGGGGCTACTCGACGATCGGCTTTTTCGCTCCCCACTCCGGGTACGCGGCGACGGGGTCGCGCGGCGAGCAGGTGCGCGAGTTCAAGGGGATGGTGAAGGCGCTGCATCGCGCAGGGATCGAGGTGATCCTCGACGTCGTCTACAACCACACGGCCGAGGGGAGCCACCTCGGGCCGACGCTCTCCTTCAAGGGCGTCGACAACGCCGCCTACTACCGGCTCATGCCCGACGACCGGCGGCACTACATGGACTTCACGGGCACGGGCAACTCCCTCAACCCGGTCAATCCCTCGGTGCTGCGGCTGGTCATGGACTCGCTGCGGTACTTCGTGATGGAGTGCCACGTGGACGGCTTCCGGTTCGACCTCGCGTCGGCGCTCGCGCGCGAGCTCTACGACGTCGACCAGCTCTCGGCCTTCTTCGACATCATCCACCAGGACCCCGTGCTCTCCCAGGTGAAGCTGATCGCCGAGCCGTGGGACGTCGGCCCGGGCGGCTACCAGGTCGGGAACTTCCCGATCCTCTGGTCGGAGTGGAACGGCATGTACCGCGACACGATGCGCGACTTCTGGCGCGGCCACACCGCGGTCGCCGAGTTCGCCCGGCGCTTCACGGGCTCGAGCGACCTCTACCAGTCGGACGGGCGGCACCCCTCGGCGTCGATCAACTTCGTCACCTGCCACGACGGCTTCACGCTGCGGGACCTCGTCTCGTACGACCGCAAGCACAACGAGGCGAATCTCGAGGACAACCGCGACGGGTCGGACGACAACCGCTCGTGGAACTGCGGCGTCGAGGGCGAGACCGACGACCCGGACGTCAACGAGCTGCGCGACCGCCAGACGCGCAACATCCTTGCGACGCTCCTGCTCTCGCAGGGGACGCCGATGCTTCTCGCCGGAGACGAGCTGCGACGGACGCAGCGAGGGAACAACAACGCCTACTGCCAGGACAACGAGCTCTCGTGGCTCGACTGGGACGTGGACGAGCGCGGGCAGGCGCTGCTCGAGTTCACGAAGCGGCTGCTGCGCCTGCGGGGCGAGCACCCGGTCTTCCGGCGCTCGGCGTTCCTGACCGGGGAGGCACGGCAGGGCTCGGGCGCCCCCGACGTCTGGTGGTTCCGGCCGGACGGCCGGCGGATGACGCAGACCGACTGGTCGCGCGGGGACGCGTTCACGCTCGGCGCGTTCCTGAACGGCTCGGAGATCCCGACGCTGACCTTCGACGGCGAGCCGGTCGCCGACGACTCCTTCATCGTCCTCTTCAACGCGTGGCGCGATCCCGTCACGTTCGTGCTGCCGCCCACGCGCTTCGGCCGCCGCTGGGCGCACGAGCTCTGCACGGGCGAGCCCGAGCTGCCGCCGAACGGCTCGACCCTTCCCGCGCGGGCGCAGGTGCCGCTTCGCGGCCGCGCGCTCAGGGTGCTGCGGCGGGTCGGCTGACTCAGCTCTCGGTGCGCGGTGGCTGCTTCAGGACCCGCAGGCAGACCTGGACGACCTCGGGGTCGAACTGCGTCCCGCCCGCGCTGACGAGGCGACGGAAGGCCTCGTCGACCGGCAGCGCCTCGCGATAGGGCCGGTCGGTGGTCATCGCGTGGAAGGCGTCGCAGGCGAAGATGATGCGCGCCTCGAGCGGGATCTCCTCGCCCTTCAGGCCGTCCGGGTAGCCGAGGCCGTCGAAGCGCTCGTGGCACGCACGGACGATCGGTCGCACGGCCTCGAGCTGGTCGATCGGGGCGAGGATCCGCTCGCCCAGCTCCGGATGGCGCTCGATCATCGCCCGCTCCTCCATGGTCAGCGGCCCGGGCTTCATGAGGATCGAGGCGGGGATCCCGATCTTGCCGATGTCGTGGAAGAGCGCGCCCAGCTCGATGCGCTTGAGTCGGACGGCGTCGAGGCCGAGGGCGCGGCCCACGTCGATCGCCGTGTCGCAGATCCAGCGCGCGTGCGACGACGTGTACGAGTCCTTCGCCTCGAGCGCGTTCGCCAGCGCCTCGACCGTCGAGAGGAACGTGCGCTCGAGGGTGGCGAAGCTGCCGGCGTTCGTGATCGCGAGGCGGGCCTGGCTCGCGATCCCGGCGAGCAGCTCGAGCTCCCGCGAGCGCACGGCCGACTCCGCCACCACGGCCAGCATCGCGAGGCCCTGGTCGAGCGGCACGAAGACGATCGCGTGCGTCGCGGCCGCCGCCTCGAGGGACACGGCGCGAGCGATCAGCGCCGATTCCTCCGGGGTCGTCACGAACGGTGCGCTGCGCGGAGAGAACCGCGCCACGAGGTCGGGGGGGAGCACGCGGCCCTGCACGGCCGCGTAGCCGGTGTCGCCCACCGCCGAGGTGCAGATCAGGCCGCCGTCGTGGGTCGGCAGCCAGATGGAGCAGCGGGCCGAGCCCATGATCCGTGAGGCGCCGCGGACGACCTGCGTGAGCACGCCGTCGAGGTTCGTCACGGCCGAGAGCTCGTGCGTGAGCTCGAGGAGCGCCTTCGCGCTCTCCGCCTCGCGGCGCTGCGACTCGTACAGCCGCGCGTTGACGAGCGCCACCGAGACATGACCCGCCAGCACCTCGAGCAGCCGCAGGTCGTCGGAGTCGAACTGGTCGAGCCCGAGCTTCGAGACGACGATCACGCCGACGACGGTCGCCCCGTAGCGGAGCGGGACGGCGAGCAGCGACTCCTCGATCTGCGGCGTCCCGCGGATCTGGACGCCGATCCCGCAGTTCGCCGCGTCCCCGGTGAGGAACGGCTCCGCCGTCAGCGCGACGTGCCCCGTGACGCCCTCGCCGACACGCGTCTGCAGCACGTCCATCGCCGAACCCGAGGCGGCAAGGTCGCCCCGGAAGGCGATCGGCCGCAGGTCCTCGCCGTCGCGGACGAAGACGCGGCAGTTGTGGTAGTCGATCAGCAGCCGGAGCTCGTCGGCGATCGTCGCGCCGATCTCGGCGACGTCGTTCAACCGGCTGAGCTTCGTCGAGACGCCGTGGAGCATCTTCAGGTGCGCGATCGAGCGGAACTCGGCGCGACGCGAGTCGATCGTCTCCGCGGGCCGCTCACGGCCGCCCTCCTGGAAGACGACGATCTCGCCCTTGCGGCGTGCCTTCGCTGTCATCATCGCGACCTCGGCGCAGGCGACGAGCTCGCGCGGGTTGGCCGCGTGCTCCGGCCCGGAGGCGATCCCGATCGAGAGGCTCACGGGGCCGACCGGCCCGAAGTCCGCCATGGCGACCTGCTCCTGGACGCGCTCGGCGAGCCGGAAGGCGTCCGCGAGGCCGCTCGTCGGCGCGATGATCGCGAACTCCTCGCCCCCGATCCGGCAGACGCAGTCGCTCGAGCGCACGGCGCCGAGCAGGATCCCGGCGACCTCGGAGAGCACGTGGTCGCCCGTCGCGTGGCTGTAGACGTCGTTCACGCGCTTGAAGTCGTCGAGGTCGAGCATCACGAGCGCGACGGAGGACTGGTCGGTCGAGGCCGCCACGAGCTCCTGCCGGAGCCGCTCGTGGAAGGCGCGGTGGTTCCAGAGTCCGGTCAGCGGGTCGGTCTGCGCCTGGCGCTCGAGCGAGGCCCTGATGTGGGCGTTGTCGATCGCGAGCGCGGCGGCATCGCCGAACCGGACCGCCAGCAGGAACTCGTCCTCCGTGAACTCCTGGAACCCGGAGCGGTAGATGTTGACCGTCCCCTTGAGCCGCCCGCGCGCCACGAGCGGCACGACGATCAGCGACTCGGGGTCGGGCGGGGTGTCCGTCACGAAGCGGACGCGCGGATCGAGCTCGGCGCGGTTCGCGAGCACGGGCTCGCGGTGCTCGACGGCCCAGCCGGTGATCCCCACGCCGTACGAGAACGGCTCGTCGGCGAGCACCTTCTCGGCGTCCCTGCCGGAGGCGAACACGGCCTGGAGCTCGCGTTTACCCTCGTCCGCCTCGTAGAACGTGATGTCGTCGTACGGGATCAGCTCGCCGACCGTGCCCGCGATGCGCTGCAGCAGGTCGTCGAGCGACTGCTCCGAAAGGAGTTCGTGAAAGACGTCCGCGAGCTTGCGGTACGACTCGACCAGCGGGTCGAGCGCAGCCTCGGCGTCGGGGCGTGCCTCCGGACTCGCCGCAGTGATGTTCGTCGGAAGATTCACTGTTCTCGGACAGAATCGGCGCGCGGAACCCCCACCTTGAGCCTCCGAGGCGGTGTTCACGGCCCGCGGGACGGCCGGATTCGCAATGATCAGGGCCATGGCGGGCAGGATCGTGGTCGGGATCGACGGGAGCGAGCACTCCTCGGCCGCGCTCCGCTGGGCGGTGGAGGAGGCGAAGCTGCGCGGAGCGACGGTCGAGGCCGTCCACGCCTGGGCCTACGTGCCCGTGACGACGCCGGCGGACTCGGGGCTCGTACCGGTCGCGTGGACGGACAGCATCGACGCGCTCCAGGCGTCACAGGAGGCCGCCGAGCGGATCGCGTCCGACCAGGTGCGCGACGTCCTCGGCGACGATCACGACGTGACGGTCTCGCTGGTCCAGGACGACGCCGCGGACGCGCTGACCCACGCCGCTGCGGGCGCCGACCTCCTCGTCGTCGGGAACCGCGGGCGCGGAGCGCTGAAGGAGGCGCTCCTCGGCTCGACCTCGGGACGCGTGGCCGACCACGCCCCGTGTCCCGTCGTCGTCGTCCGGGCGCCGAAGAGCGACTGAGCCGCACGCGCTCTCAAGTGACGCCGCCGTCGCGCCGAAGTGCGTAGCGTGCGACACGGAGTGGGGGCAGGACTCGACGGCCGCATGCTGAACTCACGGCGGGTGGCGCGCGCGTCGGTCCTCGTCATCGTGCTCGCGGCGCTCGCGGTCTGCGCTCCTGCGGGGGCGAGCAGCGGCTCGCTCTCGAGCGACGTGTGGTTCCTCCAGGACGGTCGGCCGACCGCGGCGGCGCGCTCGGCTCCGGGAATCCCGGGGATCGTGCGCGCGCTGCTCGCCGGGCCGAACCGGAAGGAGCGGGCGCAGGGCCTTCGCACCGCGATTCCGACGGGCACGGCGATCCGCGATCTCCGGATCTCGCGGCAGGTCGTCACTGTCGATCTCGCGGCGCGGTTCACGTCCGGCCGGGACGCGACGTCGCTCCAGGCCCGCGTCGGCCAGCTCGTGCGGACGCTGCGCGACGTTCCGGGCGTGCGCGGCGTCCGGGTGCGGATCGAGGGCGGTGTCCCGATCGGGCTCTTCCCCGGCTACGACCTGCGGCGCATCGTCCGAGAGGCGGTTCCCGAGGAGACGGCATCCGGGCTGCGCGACGTCCAGGAGCTGCTCGCGGCGCTCGGCTTCATGGCACCGACGGGCGTCACGGGGCAGCCGGGCGACGAGACGTCGGTCGCGGTGCTCGCCTTCCAGAAGTGGGCGGGGCTCGCGCGCACCGGCGTCCTCGACGCGCAGGTGACGTCGGCACTCGACCGGGCGACACGTCCCGTGCCGATGCTCGACCGGCCCGGAAAACGCGTGGAAATCCTGCTCGGGCGTCAGGTCGCGCTCGAGATCGTCGACAACCGGGTCGAGCGCGTCTTCCACATCTCCTCGGGCGCGGCAGGACGGACGCCCAGCGGAGCGTTCCACGTCTACCGCAAGGAGCGCATGTCCTGGTCGGTGCCGTTCTCGACCTGGATGCCGTGGGCGAGCTACTTCACGGGCGGCATCGCGCTGCACGCATATCCGTCGGTGCCCGCGTACCCGGCCTCCCACGGCTGCGTCCGGATGATGGCCCGCGACGCACCGCTGATGTATGCGTTCGCGACGTACGGGACGCCCGTCGACGTCGTGCGGGAGTACGCGTGAGCCGTCTCGCCGCATCCCTCGTCGTCCTCGCAGCGCTCGCGCTTCCGGCCGCCGGCCTCGCCGACGACACCACACCCCCGGTTGCCCCCGGAGCGCCGCCGACGTCGCTCGTCGTCGGCCTGGGCCTCGACGACCCCGCGCTCCAGGCGGGCGTCCTGCGCGGGCGCGAGGTGATTCTCGCGCGCGGCTTCGAGGTCGAGCTCGCGAGAATCCTCGCCCGCCGGCTCGGCGGCCGGGTCGAGCGCTTCGTCCACGTCTCCTCGCCGGGACGGCTGCTCGCCTCGGGCGCAGCGGACTGGCAGCTCGCGTTCGCCGGGATCCCGGGATCGAGCCGCACGGTCGGCGCCGACCTGAGCACCCCGTATCTGACCACCGACGTCGTGGTCGTCGTGCGCCGAGGGCTCGATCGCCCGCGCGGCCTCGCGGACCTGCGCAGTGCCGTCCTCTGCGCCGTGCGCGGCGACGGAGCCGAGGCGGCCGCGGCCCTGCACGCGAAGCGCGCTCCGTCGCTCCTTCCGAGCGCCGACCGCCTCCTGACCGCAGTCCGCACGGGCGCCTGCGACGCGGCGCTCGTCCCCGCCGACGAGGCGGGTCGCTTCGTCGCCGGCCACAAGCGCGTCCTCGGGCCGGTGGTCGGCCGGATCCGGCACGGGAAGGGGCTCGTCGTCGCGGTCGCCCGCGGGGGAGGCCTCGCCGCCGCGGACGTCGATCGCCAGCTGGCGCGGCTTCGGCACGACGGCACGCTCGGGCGACTTGCGCGCACGTGGCTCGGGCTCGACCCCGCCGCCCTGCCCGTGCTGCGCTGACCGGCTCAGTCCGGCTCGCGACGAGGCGGCGCGTCCCCCGGCCGGTCCCTTCCCAGCCAGAGGATCACGCCGAGCGTGGCGAGGGGCAGCACGACCGCCGCCGCGATCCACCCGACGGGCCCGACGAGCGCCAGGCCGACGATCACGAGGGGCACGCCGACGAGCAGTGCCGTCACGGCCGCGAGTGCCCGCGCGAAGGCCACGACGCCAGCGTACGCCCCTCTCGAAGGGGCTCTGCGCCGTCGCCCGATGTCCGCGGGGCGCCGAACGAAGGCCCACCGTAGACTCGTTGCGGGATGTCGATCATCCTCCGCGCATGAGCCACGGCCGGACCCCCGCGCGGCTCGTCGCCGGCGGCGCCCTCGCGGTCCTGCTCCTCGGCCTCGGCTACGCCGTGAAGCAGGGCCTCGACGACGGAGGCGCCTCGTCGGCGGCGGCTCCGGCCCCACCGGTGACGACCACCCCGCCGAAGAAGACCCCGCGGCCGGCTCCTCCTCGCCCCGCGCCGTTCGTGAAGCTCACCGCGGCCGGGGCGTTCGACCCCGAGGGGGACGGGCACGAGCGCGACGAGGAGGCGCCGCTAGCCGTCGACGGGCGTCCGGACACCTTCTGGCGAACGGAGCGGTACGCGCGCTTCTTCAAGACCGGCGTCGGGCTCGTGCTCGACGCCGGGCGGCGCGTTCGCGTCGAGCAGGTCGTCGTCGACTCGCCGACCCCCGGGATCAAGGCCGCGATCCGGCTCGGCAATTCGCCGCAGGGGCCGTTCAGCACCGTCGCGAAGGCGAGGACGCTCAACGCCCAGACACGGTTCGCCGTGGCGAAGCGCCCCGGCCGCTACGTCGTCGTGTGGGTGACGTCCCTGCCGCCCGAGAGCGCCGGGGAGATCGGCGAGGTCCGCGTCCGCGCCCGCTGAGTGCGCAGAATCCCGGAGCCGCGCGTCCGGGCGCGGTTCGGGTCGCGCAGTCGTGCAGCGTGTTGTGCGGCGCCACACCGCGGGTTGCGTAGCCTAGGGTCGTGGAGGCGATCCGGCTCGGAAGCTCCGACCTCGAGGTCTCGCGCGTCGGGCTCGGGTGCAACAACTTCGGCCGTCGGCTCGACCGGGAGGCCACGCGCGCCGTGATCGACGCGGCACTCGAGGTGGGCGTCACGTTTCTCGACACCGCGGACACCTACGGCTCGGGTGAGAGCGAGCGTTTCATCGGCGAGGTGCTCGCCGACCGGCGCGACGACGTCGTGCTCGCGACGAAGTTCGGGCAGGACGCCTCGGTGCCCGGCCCCGGCGGCTCCCGCGTGCACGTCCGCGCTGCGATCGCTGCCTCTCTCGGGCGCCTCGGCTTCGACGTGATCGACCTGTACTACTACCACCGCCCTGACGGCGTCACGCCGCTCGAGGAGACGCTCGGGGCGATGCAGGAGCTCGTGGACGAGGGACGCGTGCGCACGCTCGGCCTCTCGAACGTCGACGCCGAGCAGATACGGCGGGCGGCCGCGAGCGGCGTCACTGTAGTCGCGGTGCAGAACCACTACAGCCTCCTCCGTCGCGACGACGACGCGGAGGTGCTGCCGCTCTGCCGGGAGCTCGGGATCGGCTACATCCCGTACTTCCCGCTCGCGAGCGGCCGCCTCACCGGCAAGTACCGCCGCGGCGAGCCGCACCCCGCCGGCACCCGCCTCGCCGCTGACGACATCGCCGACGACGACCTCCGGCGCGTCGAGGCGCTCGAGCGCGAGGCCGGGCGCCACGGCCACTCGATCCTCGACGCGGCGATCGGCGGGCTCGCCTCGACTCCGGGAATCGCCTCGGTGATCGCCGGTGCCACGAGCGCCGAGCAGGTTCGAGCAAACGCCGCCGCTGGCGAATGGCACGCGTCCGCCGAAGAGCTCGCCGGCCTCTCCCGCGCCGCCTGAGGCTCACCGGTGAGAGCGCTGCTCGTGCGCGTCGGCGCCGACTGCACCGAGGCGGGGGGCCGCTGGAACGGGCCGGTCGATTCGGTCACCGGAGCGTTCGCGTACGTCCCGATCCCCGAGCCGGAGCCGGTCAGGCCGGGTCTCGAGACGCCGTATGCGCGCTTGGCGCCTGCGGTCGGCCGTCTGGGCGTGGAGCTCCCGGCCGCGTTGCTGGACCGGCCCGCGCACGCCGACCCCGACTTCGAGCACCTGACGTACGGCGACCGGCGCGAGCGCGGCCGCCAGATCCGCGAGAAGCTCGGCGCCGGCGACCTGCTCGTCTTCTACGCCGGGCTGCGCGATGTCCACCACCGCGGTCTCGTCTACGGGCTGATCGGGCTCCTCACCGTCGACGGGATCGTTCGCGCGCGTGACCTGCCTGCCGAGCGGTGGGCCGAGAACGCGCACACGCGGAGGGCCGAGATCGGGGAGACCGACGTCGTCGTCCACGGCACGGCGTCCGCCTCGGGGCGCTTCGACCGCTGCCTTCCCTTCGCCGGCTACCGCTCGGGCGCCTATCGCGTCCACACGGAGCTGCTCGACCGCTGGGGCGGGCTCGGCGTCAGGGACGGCTACGTCCAGCGGAGCGCCCGGCTGCCCGAGCTGACCGACCCGCCGCGGTTTCTCGCGTGGCTCGACGCGCAACGCGTCGCGCTCCTGGCGCGCGGCCTCTAGGCGTGCTGCTCGCCGGGAACCACGCCCTGCGCGAGGCGGTCGCGCAGGGACGTCGCGAGCGACTGGGACGAGGGCTGCTCGCCGGCCGCCTGGATCGCCGCCGCCCGCTCGTTCCAGATGTCGGCCTCGAGCC
>NZ_DATMBZ010000134.1:0-40291 GCF_035558935.1 Gaiella sp.
GATGGCCACGCTCGCGTCGATCATCCGCTCCTCCGAGGTGGAGGTCAGCCGTCCGATCCTCGCGGAGGTCGCCGCGACCGTGGCCGACGTCCAGGTGCGAAACCGCGGGACGCTCGGCGGCAACATCTGCGTCAACGACCCGACGAACCACTTCCCGCCGCTCCTCGTCGCGCTCGGGGCGTCGATGACGATCCGCAACGCGGGCGGCGAGCGCACGGTCTCCGCCGAGGAGTTCTTCGTCGGCGTGTTCGAGACCGCCGTGGGAGAAGGGGACCTCCTGACGCGGATCGACGTCCCGGCGGGTGGCAAGGGAGTCGGCGACGGCATGGCCGGCGTCACACTGGGCGCGCACGGGACGTACGTCTCGAATGCTGCGGCAACCGTCGTCGACGGCGGGTGGCGGATTGCGCTCGGGTGCGTCGCGGCCGTTCCTCACCGCGCGAGCGCCGTCGAGGAGAAGCTGTCGGGAGCCGACGTCGACGAGGCGACGGTACGCGCCGCCGTCGACGGCCTGGGCGCGACGCTCGATCCGCCGTCGGACGTGCACGCGTCGGCCGACTACCGGCGCAGCCTCGCCGAGACGTCGACGGTCCGCGCCGTCATGCAGGCCGCCGAGAAAGCGAGGGGATGAGATGTCCACGACGCCGGTGACCGAGATGGTCGTGACGGTCGCGGTGAACGGCACGACCTACGAGCGGGAGGTGCCTGCACGGCGCCTGCTCGTCCACTTCCTGCGCGACGACCTCGATCTGACCGGGACGCACATCGGCTGCGACACGGGCAGCTGCGGCGCGTGCACCGTCCACCTGAACGGCGTACCGGTGAAGAGCTGCGCCGTTCTTGCCGTGCAGGCCGACGGTGCTGCCGTGACGACCGTGGAGGGGCTCTCCGAGGAGGAGCTGACGCCGTTGCAGCAGTCGTTCTCCGACCACCACGCCCTGCAGTGCGGCTACTGCACGCCCGGGATGCTGATGAGCGCGGCGGCGCTCCTGGAGGAGACGCCGAGCCCCACCGAGGACGAGGTCAAGGTCGCCCTGCAGGGCAACATCTGCCGCTGCACCGGGTACTGGAACATCGTCGAAGCCGTCGTGGCCGCGGGGAAGGGGGGAGCGTGACAACCGTCCAGACAGAGGGCACGACGACGCTCCAGAAGGGCGCGGTCGGTCAGAGCGTCCCGCGGAAGGAGGATCGCCGGCTCGTCCAGGGGCAGGGGACCTTCTTCGACGACGTGAAGCGGCACGGGATGGGGTATGTGCATTTCCTCCGTTCGCCGTACGCTCATGCGCGGATCGTCTCGATCGACGTCAGCGCCGCGCTCGAGCTCCCGGGGGTCTACGGGACGCTCACGGGCGACGAGGTCGCGATCCTCACCGACCCGTTCTTCCAGATTGCGGCCGAGCCCGGCGGAAGCGTCAAGGACTACGCGCTCGCGGTCGGCAAGGTGCGCTACATCGGTGAGCCGGTCGTCGCGGTCGTCGCCGAGACGCGCGAGCTCGCTCGCGACGCGTCCGAGCTCGTGATGGTCGACTTCGAGCCGCTCGACGTCGTCGTCGACGCACGGAAGGCGCTCGAGGACGGGGCTCCCGTGCTCCACGAGGAGGCCGGCGGAAACGTGTCCTACACCGGCGTCTGGGAGTGGGGCGACGTCGACAAGGCGTTCGCCGAGGCCGATCACGTCGTGAAGATCTCCGAGCTGCACTTCGAGCGCTTCAACTCGACGCCGCTCGAGCTGGACGGCGCGCTCGTCGAGTACAACCGGGGCACCGGGCAGTGGACGATCACGACGAACAACCAGTTCCCCGGCTTCGCGGCGATCATGATGGCGCCGGCGCTGCGGGTCGGCACCGACAAGCTCCGGCTGGTCACCCAGGACATCGGCGGCGGCTTCGGCAACAAGATCACGACGCACCCGCAGCTCGTCGCGCTCTGCCTCCTCGCGCGCAAGCTCGGTCGCGCGGTGCAGTGGACCGAGTGGCGCACCGATTTCCACCAGTCCATGTCCCACGGCAACGAGCGCTGGTTCCTCGACACCGAGGTCGCGGTCATGGCCGACGGGACGATGACCGGGTTCCGCTCGCGGGCCCTCGACGACGCCGGCGCGTACCTCCGTTACGAGCCGCTCGGCGGAGTCATCTGGTCACAGGTCGCGCCCGGGATGTACAGCTGGCGCAACCTCCGGCTCGACTTCACACAGGTGCTGACGAACAAGGCGCCGTGCTCGCCGAACCGCGGGTACTCGCGGATGCAGCATCTCTGGTTCACGGAGCGGATCATCGACATCGTCGCCCACGAGCTCGGGTTCGACCGCGTCGAGCTGCGGAAGAAGAACTACGTGCAGCCCGAGCAGATGCCGTACGAGACGCCGAACGGCTGTGTCTACGACTCCGGCGACTACCCGAAGGCGCTCGACCTCGTGCTCGACCTGATCGGCTACGACGCGATCGAGGAGCGCCGCGAGGAGGCCGCCTCGCGCGGGAAGCTGCTCGGCTTCGGGATCGGCTCGACGCTCGACTCGGGGACGAACAACTTCGGCCAGTCGCAGCTCGTGAACCCCGAGCTCCAGTTCTCGGGGAACAACGAGGTGGCGACGGCGAAACTCGACATCTTCGGTGAGATCGTGGTCACGCTCGGGACGACGCCGCAGGGCCAGAGCCACGAGACGACAGCGGCGCAGGTCGTCGCCGACATCCTCGGCTGCGACGTCGACATGGTCCACGTCCGGGCCGGGCACGACAGCTACTGGAACTCGCACGCGGGCTTCTCCGGCACGTACGCGAGCCAGTTCGCCGTGACGGGGCTTGGCGCGGTGAAGGGCGCGACGGAGGAGCTCGCGCGGCAGATGAAGACGCTCGCGTCGATGGTCTTCCAGTGCTCCGTCGAAGACATCGAGCTGGCGGACGGGTTCGCGCGCATGAAGGAGAACCACGAGGCCGCGCTTCCCTTCATGGCGCTCGGGGCGATTCCGAACGCGAACAACGCCGGCTTCCCGATCGACCCGCCTCCGATGAACGCCCGGTTCGTCTTCCGCCCGCAGTTCCAGGTACCGGACAAGGACACGAAGTTCGGCAACCTCACGCTCACGTACTCCATGCAGATCCACGCCTGCGTCCTCGAGGTCGATCCCGAGACCGGTGTCTACGAGCTGGTCGACTACGCGGCCGTGGACGACTGCGGCATGCGGGTCAACCCGAAGATCGTCGAGGGTCAGGTGATGGGCGCGACCGCCCACGCAATCGGCGCGGCGATGTTCGAGGTCTTCGCCTACGACGACGAGGGCAACCTCCTGACGCCGAACTTCTACGACTACCACGTCCCGCACACGCTCGACATGCCGCCGCTCAAGACGGCTGCGATCGAGTCGCCCTCGCCGTTCACGCCGCTCGGGACGAAGGGCATGGGCGAGGGTGGCGGCGGCGGGATCCACTGCATCGGCGCCGCGCTGCAGGACGCCCTGCGCGCCTCCGGCGGCGCCATCGTCACGTCGAGCCACAACCCGTACCACCGCGTCTGGGAGATGCTCCGGCACCCGGAGCGGTCCCGCGAGAAGGTGGAGGTCAAAGGATGAAGATCGAGGGCACGAAGGAGTTCGACGCGTCGCGCGAGGTCGTCTGGAGCGTGATCAACGACCCCTCGAAGATGGCGAAGACGATGCCGGGCGTCGAGAGCTTCGAGATCGCCGACGACCGGCACTGGAGCGCGAAGGTCAAGGTGCCGCTCGGCCTCGGCGGGCTGAAGATGTCGATGAAGTTCGAGAAGCTCGAGGAGCGGCCGCCCGAGTTCGCGTCGCTGAACGCGAAGGGCACCGGCGTGGGCGCGCTGATGAACATGACGACCTCGTTCAGCCTCTCGGGCGAGGGCGAGCACACGTCGATGGCCTGGGAGGCGGACGTGAAGATCGCCGGCCCGGTCGGTTCGATGGGCCAGCGCGTCCTGCAGCCGATCATCAACCAGCAGGTCGGGAACGTCCTCGCGGCGCTCGAGAACGAGGTGCAGGAGGCGAAGACCGGCGCCGCGGGCGCGTAGCGAGCCCGCTCCACGGTCGCCGCGTTTCTCCGCGTCGTTCTCCATCGACACGCGGGCTCGTTCGGCGCTCACCCGCCGACCGGGGGTTTGCGCGTGACGAGACCGGTGCGGCCACGGATCATGGACCCGTTCACCGAGGCGAGGGCCTCCGTGACTGGGGTGGTAGTGTCCCGTGACATGTCAGACGTCCCCTTCCGGATCGGCGTCATGCAGCTCACGATGGAGCCGCTCGACGAGATGCTCGCGTCGGCGCGCGCGATGGACGAGGCGGGCATGGACACCGTCTGGCTCGCCGAGGCGTACCCCTGGTGGCGCAAGCACCAGATGGAGGCGCGCTCGTCGACGGTCGTCTCGGCGCTGATGGCGCGCGAGACGAAGCAGCTCGCGATCGGGTGGGGGATCATCTCGCCGTGGACGCGGCACCCGGTGCAGGTCGCGATGGACGCGCGCGTCGTGCAGGAGGCGGCCGGTCCCGACCGGTTCCTGCTCGGGTTCGGGACCTCGAAGATCTTTCTCAACAACATCAAGGGCCAGACGAAGAAGACGCTCGGGCCGATGCGGGACGCCGTCACGATCGTGAAGGGCGTCCTCGGCGGTGAGGCGTTCTCCTACGACGGCGACACCTGGAGTGCGGATGTGCCCGCGCTCTCGGCCGAGGCGCACACGCCCCGTGGCGTGCCGCCCGTCTACGTCGCCGCGACGGCGCCGAAGATGCAGGCGCTCGCCGGCGAGATCGCCGACGGATGCCTGACGCCGTCGATCACGACGCCGGCCTTCGTGCGCTACACGCGGGACAACGTCGCGGCCGACATCGACATCGGCTGCACGGTCGTCGCCTCGATCCACGCCGACGACCGCGACCGCGGGCGCGACGGTGCTCGCGAGATCGCGGGCATGTACCTCGCGAACAAGGTTCAGAACATTGCCGGCGCGGCAGACACGTTGCTCGAGCTTGCCGGCATCGAGATGGACGAGATCCGGCCGGTCGCCGAAGCGATGGAACAGGGCGGACGGCTCGCCGCGAAGGCGCAGGTCACCGACGCGTTGCTCGACAAGTGCAGGCCGATCGCGGGGACGCCTGCCGACTGCATCGCGGCGATCGAGGAGTACCGCGACGCGGGGTGCACGCACGTGATGCTCGAGCTCTGGGGCGAGGACCGGCACGAGCAGATCCGCCTCTTCGGCGCTCGAGTGCTGCCGCACTTCCGCGCCTAGGATCTGGCCACGGTGACTGCGGGCCTGCCCACGAGCTCGGTCGACCGCGACCGTCTGGTGGAGACCGCGAGCCGCATGGTCGGCGTGCACAGCTTCACGGGCGACGAGCAGGGGATGGCGGAGCTCATGCGCGAGCTCTTCGACGAGATGGGCCTGCGCTGCCAATGGCAGCAGGTCGAGGACGGCCGCGCCAACGCGCTCGGGGTCTGGGAGGGCGCGGGCGGCGGCAAGAGCCTCATGTTCAACGGGCACATGGACACCTCGTACTCCGGACAGGAGCCGTGGTTGCGTAACGTGCCCGGCTTCCAGCCCGAGGCCTTCGTCCGCGACGGGCGGCTCTACGGGCTCGGGATCTCGAACATGAAGGGCGCGCTCGCCTGCTACGTCGAGGCCGTGCGCGCGCTGCAGGACGCGGGCGTGCGGCTGCGCGGCGACGTGCTGATCGCCGCGGTCTGCGGCGAGATCGAGAAGACGCAGCAGGGCGACGCGGTCGGCGCGCAGTACCGGGGCTACGCGGCGGGCACGCGATATCTCGTCTCGCACGGCGGCGTCGCCGACATGTGCCTGCTCGGGGAGCCGACGGAGGGCAAGGTGGTGCTCGGCCACTTCGGCGCGCTCTGGCTGCGGATTCGGGTGCACGGAGACTTCATCCACACCGCCTTCAGCGAAGGGCGGCGCGACCGGAATGCGATCCTGCGTCAGAAGCAGGTGCTCGCGGCGGTCGAAGAGTGGATCCCGACCTGGGAGGACGACCCCGCGAACGGCTACCGCGGTGCGAAGGCGATCGTCAACGTCGGCGCCGTCGAGGGGGGCTTCGGGTGGCGTGTCTCCCGGACGCCGCATCACGCCGATCTCTTCCTCGACGTCCGCGTTCCTCCGACGAAGCCGATGGCCGTGGCGCGTCGCGAGGTGCTCGACATGGTGCGCGCCCTCGCAGAGCGGTTCCCCGACTTCGGGGTCGAGGGCGAGATCTACGTGACGGCGCCCGGGGCGGAGATCGACGAGAACCACGAGTTGATCGGCGCGATCGACGCCGCGCACGCGGAGGTCTTCGGCGAGCAGCCGGGGCGCGACGTGACGCGCTGGTTCTCGGACGCGTCCGCGCTGACCCGGTACGGGATCCCGACGGTGAACTACGGGACGTCCACGGGTCTGATGGACGTCGAGCTGGGTGAAAATCTCGACATCGAAGGGCTGGTGCAGATGGCTGACGTCTACGCGCGCGTTGCGCAGAGGATCTGCGGGTGAAGCTCGTCACGTACGACGACGGGAAGGTCGGGGTCCTCCGGGAAGAGGAGATCGCGCAGATTCACGACGCCCGTATTCGCACCATGCGGGACCTCTTTGCACTCGGTGACGAGGGCATGGAGATCGCGCGTCGCGCTTACGAAGACGAACGGACGATGACTCCCCTCGAACGCGTCAAGCTCCGGGCGCCGATCGTCCCGAAGAAGTTCTTCCACACGGCCGGGAACTTCCGCGAGCACGAGGAGGAGTCGAAGAACGTCGACTGGTCGCACGCGATCGCGCCGTGGATCAACTTCTTCCAGAACGTCGACGCGATCGTCGGGCACGACGAGCCGGTGATCTACCCCGAGCACCTGACGGAGGAGCTCGACTACGAGCTCGAGCTCGCCGTCGTCCTGAAGAAGGACGGGAAGTGGTTCTCGGCCGAGGAGGCGATGGACTACGTCGGCGGCTACGTGATCTTCAACGACATCACCGCGCGGGACATCCAGCGCGGCGAGATGAAGTCCGGTGTCTTCAGCTTCTGCAAGGCGATCGACACGTTCTGCCCGCTCGGGCCGTGGATCGTGACGCCCGACGAGATCACCGATCCCCACGATCTCGCGATGCAGCTGCGGGTCAACGGAGAGGTGCGCCAGGAGTCCCACTCGAGCCGCATGTCCGTGACGATCCCCGAAATCCTGTCCAACTTCTCGGGCCTCACGTACTCGGCCGGCGACGTGCTCTCGACGGGGACCGTGTCCGGCGTCGCCGGGTTCAAGTCGCCCGAGGAGCGGGCGCGCCTCTACTTGAAGCCAGGCGACGTGATGGAGGCCGAGATCGAGGGCATCGGCGTGCTGCGCAACCCGGTGGTCTCGTGGCTGGATGCGCACGGCACCCCGCCTCCGCCGCGCGTACGGCCGTGGGGCGACGCCTGAGCGACCTGGTGTGACATAGTCGAGGCGGCGTGAGCGGGATGATGGGTCAACGCGTCCTGCGGGTCGAGGACGGGCGCTTCCTTCGCGGCGAGGGCCTCTACGTCGAGAACCTCGAGCTCGAGGGCGCGCTGCACGCGACCTTCGTCCGCTCGCCGTTCGCACATGCCCGGATCGTCGGCATCGACGTGTCGGCCGCCTCGGCGCTCCCCGGGGCACGCGTCTTCACCGCGGCCGACCTCGACATCGGCACCTTCGCGCCGCCGCCGTTCCCCGGGCTCGATCAGCGCATGGGCCGGCCGTACCTCGCGGACGGCGTCGTCCGCTTCGTCGGTGACATCGTCGCCGTGGTCGTCGCGGAGACCCGGGCAGACGGCGTCGACGCGGCGGAGCTCGTCGCCGTCGAGTACGACCCGCTTCCCGTCGTCGCCGATCCCGCGAAGGCGCTCGCCGGCGATGTCCTGCTCTTCCCCGAGGCGGAGACGAACGTCTGCGCCAGCCACCCGGTCGAGGCGGACGAGTCGCTGTTCGAGGGCTGCGACGTCGTCGTGTCCGGGAGCCTCGTGAGCCAGCGTCTCGCCGCGTGCCCGCTCGAGCCGCGCTCTTGCGCCGCGGTCGTCGGGGACGACGGCCGGCTCACTGCCTGGCTGACGTCGCAGACGCCGCACCAGGACCGGGACGGGATCGCGAGAAGCCTGGGCCTCGAGGCCTCGGAGGTGCGCGTGATCTCGCCGGACGTCGGCGGCGGTTTCGGGGCGAAGATGCTCGGCGTCGAGGATGTCCTCGTCGCGTGGCTCGCGCGCGCGACGGGGCGGCCCGTGCGCTGGACGGAGACGCGCAGCGAGAACATGGTCGGAATGTGGCACGGCCGCGCATCGCAGCTCGAGTTCACGCTCGGAGGCAGCGGCGACGGCAAGGTCGAGGCGTACCGCTTGCGCGTCCTCCAGGACGCGGGCGCGTACCCGCGGATCGGCGCGGTCCTCCCGGGCTTCACGACGCTGATGGCGAGTGGCGTCTACGCGATCCCGAAGATCGAGAGCGAGTTCACGAGCGTGGTGACGAACACGACTCCCACCGGGCCCTTCCGCGGAGCAGGCCGGCCCGAGGCGGCGCAGGCGATCGAGCGCGCGATGGACCTCTTCGCCTCCGAGCTCGGGCTGGATCCGGTCGAGGTTCGCCGACGGAACCTCTTCGCCTCCGACGCGTTCCCGCTCAAGACCGCCTCCGGTGCGCCCTACGACAGCGGCGCCTACGAGCAGGCCCTCGACCTCGCGCTCGAGAACGCCGGCTACGAGGGGCTCCGCGAGGAGCAGCGCCGGCGTCGCGAGTCGGGTGACCGGCGCGCGCTCGGCATCGGCGTGAGCACCTACGTCGAGGTCACGAACGGTCTCGCGGAACCGGAGCTCGGCGCGGTCGAGATCACGCCGGACGGTGCGGCGATCGTGCGCACGGGCTCGTTCTCGCACGGACAGGGGCACGAGACGACGTTCGCGATGATCGTCGCCGACCGGCTCGGGCTCCCGCTCGACGCCGTCCGCGTGATCAAGGGCGACACGGACGAGGTCTCCCAGGGCGCCGGCACGTTCGGCTCCAAGTCGACCCAGATCGGCGGGGTGGCGGCGGGGCAGGCAGCACAGGTCGTCGCGGCGCGCGGGCGCGAGCTTGCAGCCGAGCAGCTCGAGGCGCGCGTCGAGGACGTCGTGCTCGACGCCGGCGCCGGCGGCTTCCACGTGGCCGGCTCACCGACGCCGGTCGTGACGTGGAAGGATCTTGCGGGACGCCTGGACGGAGAGGGTCGGCTGGGCGAGCTGCGCGCCGACGAGATCTTCAAGGCGGACGCGCCGACCTTCCCGTTCGGTGCCCACGTCGCGGTCGTAGAGGTCGACACGGAGAGCGGCGTGGTCGAGCTGCGCCGGCTCGTCGCCGTCGACGACGCCGGGACGATCGTCAACCCGACGATCGCCGAGGGCCAGGTGCACGGCGGCGTCGCGACAGGCGTCGCTCAGGCCTTGCACGAGGAGTTCGTCTACGACGACGAGGGCAACCCGCTCACCGCGAGCTTTCTCGGCTATGCCTTCTCCTCGGCGGCCGAGCTGCCGTCGTGGGACGTCGTGGGGATGGAGACGCCGACCCCGCTCAACGCGCTCGGGGCGAAGGGGATCGGGGAGTCCGGCACGATCGGCTCGACGCCTGCCGTGCAGAGCGCCGTCGTGGACGCGCTCGCGTCGTTCGGCGTCCGCCACGTCGAGATGCCCGCGAGCGGCGAGCGGGTCTGGCGCGCCCTTCAACAGGCGCGCGAGTAGCTCCCTCGACCGCCGTCGCCAGGGCGGCCCGTCCAGTCGCACGCGTCCCGGATGGTGGGACGGCGTCTTGACAACTAGACGGCGCGGACCATAGCGTTCACGCTACGTGTCGAATCCGGCGGAGGAGAGGTGACGAGGATCGCAGGGCGCGCCGCGCCGGCACCGAGCAGACCATCGACCGTCGCACCACCAACGACGCCGGGACGCTGACCCGGATGGCGCACGCGGCACAGGAGGCCCCGGCCGCAGGTCTTCCGGGCGAGCACCTCGCCGAACGGGAGCGGGCGCGGTCGCCGCGGCTCGCAAACGCGCTGGTCTTCGTCCTCTCCTTCGCGTTCGCCCTCCTCTTCTGGGAGGCCGTCTCCGCGAGCGGGCTGATCCGGGAGGAGGACCTGCCGTCGATGACGGCGACGATGGACGAGCTCTGGGGGCTCGTCCAGACACGGGACTTCTGGACCGCCTTCCTCCAGACGGCACGCGGGTGGGCGATCGGGCTCGGGCTCGCGACGCTGCTCGCGGTCCCCATCGGCATCGTCCTCGGGTTGAGCGACCTGGGAGGGCGCGCCTTCCGCGTGCCCGTCGAGTTCCTGCGCCCGATCCCGTCGGCGGCGCTGATCCCGCTGCTCTTCCTGACGCTCGGCCCGGTTCTCGAGAGCGAGATCTTCCTCGCCACGTTCGGCGCGTTCTGGCCGATTCTCGTGCAGACGATGTACGGCGTGCGGGACGTCGACCCCGTGACCGTCGACACGGCACGGTCCTTCGGCGTGCCGAGGCGCGAGCGCCTGTGGCGCATAACGCTCCCCAGCGCGGTCCCGTACATCGCGACGGGGATGCGGCTCGCCTCGGCGGTCTCGCTCATCCTCGCGTTCACGGCGGAGCTCTTCATGGGCACGCCCGGCCTCGGGAAGATGGTCGGCTTCGCCCAGTCCTACGGGCTGACGACCCAGCTCTACGCCCTCGCCCTCGCGACCGGCGTCCTCGGCGTCGCGACGCACGTTCTCTTCACGTGGCTCGAGCGCCGAGCGCTCCGCTGGCATCCCTCTCAGCGCCTGGAGGCGGCGTGAGAGGCCGCGGGTACGAGGCGGTCAAGATCGCGGCCGAGATCGCCGTCCCGATCGCCATCGTCGTGATCTGGGAGCTCTGGGCGCGCTCCGCGGACAGCCAGTTCTGGCCGCCGCCCTCGAAGATCGTGCAGGAGTTCATGGACCTCTGGGTCTTCGAGCAGTTCCGAAGCGACGTCGTGCCGAGCCTGCTGCGCATCCTGCTCGGCTTCGGGATCGGCTCGGCGATCGGGGTCGTGCTCGGCGTTCCGCTCGGGATGTCGCTCTGGGCGCGGAAGTTCGCGATGCCGCACATCGAGTTCTGGCGCGCGATGCCCCCTCCGGCTCTGCTGCCGATCTCGGTCATCCTGCTGCACTCGATCGGGAACCTGCAGAAGGTCTCGTTCATCGCCTTCTTCTGCATCTTCCCGGTGCTGCTCAACACGATCGACGGCATCCGCGGGCTCGACCCGACGCTCGTCGACACCGCGCGCGCCTACGGCATCCCCGCGCACGAGCGGATCCGGCGCATCGTCCTTCCCGCCGCATTCCCGCAGATCTCCGCGGGGATGAGGATCAGCCTCTCGCTCGCCGTGATCATCATGGTCGTCGCCGAGTACTTCTCGTCGACGAGCGGCGTCGGCTACGTGCTGCTCATCTCGAAGAACACGTTCCAGCTCGGCCCGATGTGGGCCGCGATCGTGCTGATCGGCCTGATCGGCTACCTCCTCAACCTCGCCTACCTGCTCGCGGAGCGGCGCATGCTCGCCTGGCACCGCGGGTGGAGAGCGGCGACCCCGCAGTAGGCACGGCCGCATGCTCGAGATCAGGGACGTCGCCAAGACGTACGGCTCGGGGAGCCAGGTCACGCATGCCCTCCGCAGCATCTCCTTCTCGATCGCCGAGCGGGAGCTCGTGTGCGTCGTCGGCCCGTCGGGGTGCGGCAAGACGACGCTGCTCAAGTGCATCGCCGGCCTGATGCGCCCGACGCGCGGCGAGGTCCTCCTGCACGGCGAGCGCGTGACGGGCCCGCCGGAAGAGATGGCGGTCGTGTTCCAGGAGTACAACCGCTCGCTGATGCCGTGGTCGACGGTTCGCAACAACGTGCTGCTCCCGCTCCGGCACAAGAAGCTCGCGAAGGACGAGCGGACGCGCCTCGTCGAGGAGGCGCTCGGCGCGGTCGGTCTCACGCGCTTCATCGACCACTACCCCTGGCAGCTCTCGGGCGGGATGCAGCAGCGCGTCGCGATCGCCCGTGCGCTCGCCTACCAGCCGTCGATCCTGCTGATGGACGAGCCCTTCGCGTCCGTCGACGCGCAGACGCGCGGCGACCTCGAGGATCTCGTCCTCCGGGTGCGCGACCAGTTCGGGATCACGATCCTCTTCGTCACGCACGACATCGACGAGTCCGTCTATCTCTCCGACCGGATCGTCGTCCTAACCCATGCTCCGACCGTCGTCAAGGACGTGATCGGGGTGGAGCTTCCCTCGCCGCGCGATCAGATCGCGACGAAGGAGCTTCCGGAGTTCGCGCACCGGCGCGCCTACGTCTACCGGCTCATCAAGCACGACACCACGGCGGCACCCCCGTCGACGCTCGTCGGCGAAGGGCTCCACGACTAGGAAGGAGAAGGGATGAAGTCAACGAGAGCGAGGCAACGCGGCCGCGCCGTCGTCGCCGGCTGCGCGATCCTCCTGGTCGCCGCCCTGTGTGCCGGCGGTGCAACCGGAGCTCCCGGGAAGTCGCAGGCGGCGACGCCGGTCAGCCTGACGGTCGGCGTCCTCCCGATCGCCAACACCTTGCCGCTCGATCTCGGGATCAAGAAGGGGTTCTTCGAGCAGCAGGGGATCGAGATCAAGAAGATCACGGCCCAGAGCGGGAACGACATCATGCTCGGGCTCGCGAACTCGAACATGGACGTGGGATTCGCCGGCTGGGTCCCGGCGATGATCGCGCGGACCTCCGGAATCCCGATCAGCGTGGTCGCGCTGAGCGAGGTGGAGAGCACCGACCAGGCGAGCAACTGGCAGAACATCCTGGTGAAGGGGTCGAGCTCGATCCGCACGCCCGCGGACCTCGCGGGGAAGACGATCGCCGTGAACGCGCTCAAGGGCGTGGGCGAGGTGATGATCAGGGCGGCGCTCGAGAAGGTGGGCGTCGACCAGAACTCGATCAAGCTTCTCGCCCTGCCGTTCCCGGCGATGCGGGCGGCGCTGAACAGCGGCCAGGTCGACGCGATCTGGACCCCGGAGCCCTTCCTCTCGCAGGCGATCTCGATCGACGGGGCGCGAGACCTGTTCGCGCCGGGCCCCGTGCTCGGGAAGTACTTCCCGATCGGCGGCTACTTCGTCAGGACCGACTGGGCGTCGAAGAACGCCGATGCCGCAGCGCGGTTCCGGACGGCGATGAACCAGTCGCTCGAGTACTCCCAGAACCACGGCGACGAGATCCGCGAGCTCCTGCCCGCGGCCTCGCGGAACATCCGCCTCCCGATCTGGACGACCGTGATGAACCGGACGCAGGTCCTGCAGCTCGCGCAGTACGCGAAGAAATACGGCGTCATCAACTCGTTGCCGAACTTCACGCAGTTCGTGCCGAGCGCGATCGACGGCGGGAAGATCCTGCAGGCGACGCTCGGCAGGCAGTTCATCACCATCCGCCAGGACGGCAAGCTCGTCACGTCGGTGAAGCCCGGCAAGTACTCGATCATCGTCGCGGACACCTCGAACACGCAGGGCTTCCGGCTCGTCGGGCCGGGCGTGACCAAGGTGACGGCCGTCAAGGGCACGGGCAAGACGACGTGGAACCTGACGCTCAAGAAGGGCAAGTACGTCTACAGCTCGACCGCCAGGCCCGGCGGGAAGAAGACGCTCAGGGTCGCCTGAGCGACCGCTGACGCGGCCGGGGCTTCCCCACCAGGCCCCGGCCGCCTCGGCGAGTGGCTTACGCCCCCTGGGCCGGATACACGGCGTCCGGCTCCTGCACGAGGCCCTCGGGCCAGTCGAAGATCTCGGTGATCGCCTTCAGGTCCTCGTCCGTCGAGAGGTAGGCGAAGGTGACGCCGCGGTAGACGCCTCCGAGCGGCACCGAGCGGCCCTTCGCGCGGAGCTGCGCCAGGAGCTCCGCATACGGTGTCCCGCCGACCGCGACGTGGTGGAGCCCCTCGCCCTTCGTCGCGAGGAACTCCGCGTAGATGCTGCGGTCGTCGAGGGGCTCCACGAGCTCCCACTGGACGCTCCCGACCATCGTCACGGCGATCCGCCACGCCCCCGCGACGGCCGGCTCGCCGCGGAGCGGGATGACCTGGTCGCCGTCGAACGCATAGATCTCCCACGGGCCGATGCCGTACTCCTCGACATAGGTCCGCAGCGTCGCCTCGAGATCGCGCACGACGATCGAGATCTGCAGCGTCTCGGTGAACAGAGGCTCGCGCATGCCGGGCGCGTCATCCTACGACGGCGAGCCGGCGTTGCGTGCGACCGCGCCGGATGATTCGATCACCCCGTGGCCATCATGCGGGCAGCCGTGACGCGCGGCCGGGGTGCGATGGAGGTCGTCGGGGTGCCGGAGCCCGGGGCGCCCGGGCCGGGAGACGTGCTGGTCGCGCCGGAGGCCGTCGGGCTGTGCGGCTCGGACTTCCACTACTTCACCGGCGACATCGGGACGATCGACGACCCGTCGACCCTCTACCCGCGCATCCAGGGCCACGAGGCGGCGGGAACGATCCTCGACGTCGGGCCGGATTGCCCGGCGGAGCTCGTCACCGGGACGCGCGTCGCGCTCTGGCCCGTCGGCGCCTGCGGGACGTGCTACGCGTGCCGGATCGGGCGAGGCAACGCCTGCGTCCGCATCAGCCTGATCGGCGTCCACCGCGACGGGGCGCTCCAGGAGCGGCTCCTCGTCCCGGCCGCTCAGGTGTTCCCGGTGGGCGACCAGGATGCCGCCCTCGCAGCGCTGATCGAGCCGGTGTCGATCGCCGTCCGCGCCGTCGTCCGCGGACGCGTCGCAGCGGCGGAGCGGGTGGTCGTGCTCGGTGCGGGTCCGATCGGCCAGGCGCTCGCGCTCGCCGCGACCGACCGCGGCGCCTCCGTCCTGCTCGTCGACACTCTCGCGAGCCGTCTCGCCCGCGCGGAGGGGATCGGCGCCGACACGCTCGAGGCCGGCGGCGACGGCGACCTCGCGGCGGCGGTCCGGGAATGGGCGGGCGGCGACGGGCCCGAGGTGGTGATCGAGGCGACGGGCGTGCCGGGGCTCGTCCAGCAGGCGGTCGAGGTCGTCGCGCACGCGGGCCGCGTCGTGGTCGTCGGGCTCTCGGCCGACCACACGCCCGTGCGGGTCGGCGACCTGCCGCTGAAGGAGATCGACGTCCTCGGTGTGAGCTGCTGCGGCGCGGAGGAGTTCGCGGCCGCGGTCGACCTCGTCGGACGCCGGCGAAACGTCGCCGCGAGCCTCGTGACGCACGAGTTCACGCTCGCACGCGCCCCGGAGGCGATCGCCTACGCGATGGCCCATCCGGTCGAGGTGATGAAGGCCGTCGTCCGGGTCGACGCGGCGTGAACGTGACCTCGCGCTTCGACGTCACCGGCCACGGTGTCGTCGTGACCGGTGGCGCCAGCGGTCTCGGGCTCGCCTACGGCGAGGTGCTCGCCGCGCACGGCGCCCGTGTGACGCTGATCGACGTCGACGAGGCTGGGTTGTCCCGCGAGGCCGCGCGGTTGGAGGGCGAAGGGCTCGACGTGCGTGGTGCCATTGCCGACGTGACCGACCATGCCGCGCTCGACAGCGCAGTGGACGAGGCAGCGGCGATCTACGGCCGGCTCGACGTCGCGTTTGCGAACGCGGGGATCGACTCGGGCGCCGGCTTCGTCGCAGGGTGGGCGGGAAGCGAGCGGCCCCGCGTCGAGGAAGGCGCGATCGAGCGCTACACCGACGAGCGCTGGAACCGCGTGATCGACGTCAACCTCAACGGGATCTTCGCGACGGCGCGCGCCGCGGCCCGCCACATGCGTCCGCGCGGCTACGGCCGCATCGTCGTCACGACGTCGCTCGCGGCGACGAAGGTCGAGCCCGTGATCGGCTCGGCGTACATGGCCTCGAAGGCGGGCGCGCGGCACCTCGTCCGCTGCCTCGCGCTCGAGCTCGCCGCGGAAGGGATCACCGCGAACGCGATCGCCCCCGGCTTCTTCGTCACCAACATCGGCGGCGGCCATGCACACGACCCGGAACTGCAGGCGATGGTCGCGAAGGACGTCCCGATGCACCGCGTGGGGCGGCCCGACGACGTGAAGGCGCTCGCGCTCTTCCTCGCGGCGCCGGCGTCGGAGTACGTCACCGGCCAGGAGATCGTGATCGACGGCGGCTGGGGGCTCGGGATCGCGGACTGACGCGCCCCGCTCGGCGCGAGGCGGCGGCGTATAGTCGCCCGGTGGGCGACCTGCAGGTGCTCGACGCGGACACGGCGCGGACGGTGGAGCGGGTCTGCGACGCGATCGTGCCCGGATCGGCGCGCGTGCGGCCGGCGGTCTACGTCGACGCCCTCCTCGCGCGGATGGACGAGGGGACGCGTGGCGCCGCAATCGACGCGTTCGCGAAGGTCGGCGAGGGCCGCATCGCCGACCACGTCTCGACGCCGGAGTTCGGCTGGGTGCGCGCGCTGGCGATCGAGGCGTTCTACAGCGACTTCGTCGCGCCGGGGGTCGACGCGCAGGGCGCCTGGGAGGAGATCGACTTCAACTCACCGCTCGCGACGCGCCTGAATAAGGACTGGTCCTACCTGGGGATTCGATGACGGAGCGCTTCGACGTCGTCGTGGTGGGGTCGGGCGCGGGCGGCGGCGTCGTCGCCGGCGAGCTCGCCGATCGCGGCCGCAAAGTGCTCCTGCTCGAGGCCGGCCCGCATCGCACCGCCGCGGACTTCACGCGCTGGGAGGCGAAGGCGAACCACGACTTCTGGTGGCCGCTCCGTTTCGCCCCGATCGACGGCGGCGCCCGGGGCCTCGTCGCGCTCCTCGCGGCACGATGCGTGGGCGGCACGACGACGATCAACACCAAGGTGGCGCTGCGGGTCGCCGAGCACGACTACGCGAAGTGGCACGAGGCGAGCGGCCTCGTCGGCTCGGGCGGCACGCCGTTCGGCGCGTCGGACCTCGACCCCCACTACGACCGCGTCGAGCGGCGGCTCGGCGTCCGGGTGCGCTCCGACTGGCGCAAGAGCGTCTACACCGTCGAGCCGGGGTTCCGTGCGCTCGGCTCGCATCTCGAGCCGGTGCACGCGTACACGGACGCGAACTGCATGAGCTGCGGCTCGTGCCTCCAGGGTTGCCCCACGAACGCGGGCAAGTCGACGATGAACACCTATATCCACGACGCCTGGGCGACCGGGAGGCTCGAGCTCCGCGCGGAGGCGCCGGTGCAGCGCGTCGTCGTCGAGGACGGCGAGGCGAGAGGGGTCGAGTACGCCGACCGCGACGGAACGCTCCGGCGCGTCGACGCGGGGGCGGTCGTCGTCGCCGCGGGCACGCTCAACACGCCCCAGCTGCTGATGCGCTCGGAGCTGCCCGACAGCCCGAGCACGCGGCTGATCGGCCGCAACCTCGGCTTCCATCCCGTGCGCCTCGTCTACGGGCTCTTCGACGAGCCGCAGGACGCCCACATGGTCTACCCGATCTCCGCCCATGCGATGGACCACCAGCGCGACGAGGACGGCGGCTTCGTTGTCGAGGCCACGACCATCCAGGACCCGATCAGCTTCGCGACGACGCTCGAGGACGAGAACGGGCCCCTGTGGGGACAGCCGCTCGTCGACGCCGTGCGGAAGTTCCGCCGCTGGGTGGGGCTGCTCGCGATGGTCAACGACGAGAACAACGGCACCGTCTCCGTCGACGAGGACGGCGGCGAGGTGTTCGCTGCGGCTTTCAACGAGCGGGAGACGGCGCGACTCGACGCGGCGCTCGCCTTCTCGCGCGACGTGCTCGAGGCCGCGGGCGCGACCCAGGTCTGCTGGACCGGCATCGCGTCGACGCACGTGCAGGGCACGTGCCGGATGGGCAGCGATCCAGAGCGCTCGGTCGTCGACGCCGATGCGCGCGTGCGGGGCGTCGACCGGCTCTACGTCGGCGACGGCTCGGTCGTGCCTCGAACGATGTCCGTCAACCCCTCGCTCACGATCATGGCGCTCGCGAGCCGCCTGGCCGAGCACCTCGACGCCGACCCGCACGGCTACCTCGCCTGACGTGGCCGGCGAGTCGATCGTCGTCGTCAGCGCGCACTCGGCCGACTTCGTGTGGCGGGCGGCGGGAGCGATCGCCCTTGCCGCCGAGCGCGGTGCGGACGTCCACGTGGTCGCGCTCTCGTACGGCGAGCGCGGCGAGTCCGGGGAGCTCTGGAAGGAGAAGGGGCAGACGGAGGAGCGCGTCAAGGAGATCCGCCACGGCGAAGCCGAGCGCGCGGCCGATGTCCTCGGGGCGAGCTTCCAGAGCCTCGACCTCGGCGACTACCCGCTCGTCGTCGATGCGGTTGCGACAGAGCGGCTCACCGACCTGCTGCGGGAGCTTGCGCCCCGACTCGTCCTCACGCATGCCGCGCTCGACCCCTTCAACCCGGACCACGGCGTCGCGCACGAGGCCACGGTCCGCGCCCGGCAGCTCGCGAGCGGTGCGGGCGTTGCCAGCGGCTTCGTGACGATCACGCCGCCCGAGCTCCTGTCGTTCGAGCCGCACCAGCCCGAGCTCTGCGGATTCGTCCCCACGACGTTCCTCGACATCACGCCCGTCTGGGAGAAGAAGGTCGCCGCGATGGACGCGATGGGCGCGCAGTCGTACCTGCGGCAGTACTACTCCGAGCGGGCGGAGCATCGAGCGAACCACGCGCGCCGGATCTCCGGGCGCGGCGGGATTCGCTATGCGGAGGCGTTCCAGCGCGAGCTCCCGGTCGTCGTCGACGTGTTGTGATCGACTACGCCGCCATCGCCGCGCTCGGGGTCGCGACCGTGCACGAGGCCGCGGGCCGTGTCGGGATCGTCGACGTGCCGCTGATCCGGGTCGTGCCCGGGTCGCGCGTCGCCGGGCCGGCCCGAACGGCGCTCTGCGAGCCGGGCGACAACACGATGGTGCACGCGTCCGTGGCACACGCGCGCCCGGGCGACGTCCTCGTGCTCACGAGCACCGAGCCGGCGCCCGTCGCCCTCGTCGGGGAGCTGCTCGCGACGCAGGCGCAGCGGCAGGGCGTCGCGGGCGTGCTCGTCGACGGAGCGATCCGCGACCTCGACGAGCTCGCAGAGCTCGGCCTCCCGATCTGGACGCGGCACGTGCGCGCCCAGGGTGCGACCAAGGGGCAGGTTGGGAAGCTCGACGTGCCCGTCGTGGTCGGCCGCGTCGAGATCCGGCCCGGCGACCTCGTCGTCCTCGACGGCGACGGCGCGCTCGTGCTTCCGGCCGAGCGGCTCGACGAGGTGCTCCCCCTCGCGGTCGAGCGCACCGAGCGGGAGACCGCGATGCGCCGGCGCTACCAGGACGGCGAGCTCTCGTACGACCTGCAGGGCCTGCGCGCGCTCGTCGAGGAATGAGGGTCGCCGTCCTCGGCCTGGGGGAGGCCGGCGGCCGGATCGCCGCCGACCTCGTGGCGGCGGGAGCCGATGTGCGCGGCTGGGACCCCGTCGCACGGCCGAGTGGCGTGTCGCTCACGGCCGACGGCCCTGCGGCGGTGAGCGGTGCCGACGTCGTGCTGAGCCTCAATGCGGCCGCCGTCGCCCTCGAGGTCGCCGAGAGCGTGAAGGGGGCGCTGGACGCCGAGACCCTCTACGCCGATCTCAACACGTCGTCCCCGGCGCTCAAGCGCGAGCTCGCGGACACGGCGCCTTGCCTCTTCGCCGACGTCGCGCTCGTGGGAACCGTGCCCGCCACGGGTCTGGCGACGCCGGCGCTCGCGTCGGGCGCCGGAGCCGAGCGCTTCGCGAAGCTCCTCGGGCCTCTCGGCATGCCCATCGAGGTCGTCGGGCGGGAGCCGGGGGAGGCCGCCGGCCTCAAGCTCCTCCGCAGCGTGTTCATGAAGGGCGTCGCGGCGGCGGCGGTGGAGAGCCTCGCCGCGGCCCGCGCAGCGGGCGCGGAGGAGCGAGCTCGCGCGGACATGGCGGCCGTGCTCGGCGAGCCGCTGCTCGAGCGGCTGCTCACCGGCTCCAAGGCCCACGCGGCACGGCGGATGGACGAGATGCTTGCGGCCGCGTCGTATCTCGAGGAGCTCGGCGTCGAGCCCCGCGTCGCCTCGGCCGCGGCCGGTTGGCTGGCGCAGCTCCGCGACGCTCGTCCGTAGAAACCCGTAGCGCGTTCCGCGTCCGCGCGCATACGCGCGGCACCGACGACACCGATAGTGCCGGCATGGCGAAGAAGCACGTGATCGAGGTCGGCGACTGGGACGAGCGCCGCGGACGCGACCGCGTGCTCGTGGAGAACCCGGATCACGCGCAGCTCTGGGCGTATGCGGAGGTGCTGCGCGACGCGGGGTACGACGTCGCGACGTGTGCCGGCGAGCATCCCGACGGGCACGACCGCTGCCCGCTGCTCGAGCAGGAGCGTTGTGGGCTCGTTTCCGGCGCCGACGTCGTCGTCTCGACCTGCTCGATGCAGCGGGGTGACACCCTGCTCGGCGTTCTCGGCTCGCAGGGATCGACGCCGATCGTCTTCGAGGCGCCGCAGCCGGACTTCGAGCGCTACGCGAACCTCGCCGAGGATGCGACGCTGATTCCCATGCCGGTCACGACGCAGGCGCTGCTCGATGCCGTCGGGCGGGCGCGGGCGCGTGCGGAGCACCCCGGCGAGGCAGCGGCCAGGATCCTGCGGGCGCTCGACGAGGGCTTTCCGCACGACGCCGACGACGGCCCGACGCCCGCCGCGTGACGCTCAGCCCGCGGCGCCGAGCCCGAGCAACCTGACGGCGTTCTCCTTCAGGATGAGCGGCCGCACCTCGGGCTTGATCTCGAGCGCGTCGAAGTCCGCGAGCCAGCGTTCGGGGGTGATGAAGGGGTAGTCCGTTCCGAAGAGCACCTGGTTGCGCAGCAGCGTGTTCGCGTAGCGGACGAGCTGCTCGGGGAAGTACTTCGGCGACCAGCCCGAGAGGTCGATGAACACCTGCGGCTTGTGCATCGCGATGGAGAGCGCCTCGTCCTGCCAGGGGAACGAGGGGTGCGCGAGCACGATCTTGAGGTCCGGGAAGTCGACGGCGACGTCGTCGACGTGCATCGGGTTCGAGTACTTGAGCCGGATACCGCCTCCGCCGGGCATCCCGGAGCCGATGCCCGAGTGGCCGGTGTGGAAGAGGACGGGGAGGCCCGCGGCCTCGATCACCTCGTAGAAGGGGTATGCCAGCCGCTCGTTCGGGAAGAAGGCCTGGATGTTCGGGTGGAACTTGAAGCCGCGGACGCCGTGCTCGGCGATCAGGCGCTTCGCCTCGTCGACGCCCTTGCGGCCCTTGTGCGGGTCGATGCTCGCGAACGGGATCAGCACGTCCGCGTTTGCCCGCGCGACCTCGGCGATCTCCTCGTTCGGCACGCGGGGCTGGCCGGTCGTCGACTCGGCGTCGACCGTGAAGACGACGGCCATCATCTTCCGCTCGCGGTAGAACGCCGCGAGCTCTTCGGCGGTCGGACGTGCCGACTGTCCGCGGAAGTGCTCGATCGCGGCCTCGCGTAGATCGTCGGGCAGCGAGTCGTGCCCCGCGCGCGACATCTCGGCGTGCGTGTGGACGTCGATCGCGACGACGTCTCGGAGCGCGAGACGCTCGGACACCGCTACGCGGGGACCAGCCGATGGCCCATGCCGAGCGAGATGTCCTCCGCCGTCTGCTTCACGGCGGGGCCGAACCGGGCGATCAGCTCGTCCATCGTGGACATCGTGCGGTGCACGGCGAGGTTGAGTGCCGCCAGCACCTCGCCGGAGTGGGCCTGGATCGGAGCCGCGATCGACCGCAGACCGTAGGCGAGCTCCTCGTCGTTGACGGCGAACCCAGACACGCGGATCCGCTCGAGCTCGGCTCTGAACTCCGCCGGATCCGTGATGGTGTTCGGGCCGCGCGAGACGAAGTCGATCCGCTCGATGATCGCCTCGCGGCGGTCCTCCGGGACGAACGCGAGGATCGCCTTCCCCATCGCGGTGCAGTAGGCCGGCAGCCGCGCGCCGACGTGGAGGTTGAGGTCGATCTCGCGCTGGCCGGGCTGGGCCGTGCGGCACCGCTCGATGTAGACGACGTCGGTGCCGTCCAGGATCGCGAGGTTGACGGTATGGCCCGTCTCGTCCGAGAGGCGTCGCAGGTGCGGCGCCGAGATCTCGCGCACGTCCATCGAGTTGATCGCGGAGAAGCCGAGGTCGAGCACCTTCGGGCCGAGCCGGTAGCGCTTCGAGTCGGGGTCCTGCTGGAGGTAGCCGAGGCGCGCGAGCGTCGCGATGTAGCGGTGGGCGGTGCTGCGGCTGAGCGCGAGCTCGCGCGACAGCTCACTCACCCCGATCAGCGGCCGGTCGGAATCGAAGGCGGAAAGGATCGCGAGGCCGCGCTCGAGCGACTGCGAGGTGCCGGTCCCGGACTCGGGCATCGCGACGATCGTAGCGCGTTGTCTCACCAACCGGAACAGCGTCTTGACAAACGGGCAGACGGTTGAGAGTGTCCCGTCGTCGCGCCGGCGGCGGCTGCAGCCCCGCGTGCCTGCGGGTTCTAGCAGCGTTACGCTCGGCCCGACACGCATGGGCGGACGGGAGAGCCGGTGATGGGTGAGCAGGTCGAGCTGGTCGCGCTCTACTGGACGGTCTCGGGACCGGTCGAGGTGCACGTCGGCCGCGAGTGGAGCCTGTTCGACTGGGCAGACCGCTGTGCGGCCGCGCGCGAGGTCGGCTTCAGCGGCCTCGGCATCTGGCACGCCGACCTCGAGCACGTGCTCGAGACCCGGAGCCTGCAGGAGATGAAGCGGGTCTTCGACGGCAACGGGCTCCGCCACCTCGAGGTCGAGTGCCTGCTCGACTGGTTCCTCGATCCCGACGACGAGCTCCGCCGCGCCTCCGACCGGGCCCGGGCGCTCCTGTTCGAGGCCGCGGGCGTCCTCGAGGCGCACCACGTCAAGGTCGCGAACATCTTCGGGAGGCCGGCCTCGCTCGCACAGCTCACCGAGCGCTTCGGTGAGCTCTGCGCGGACGCCGCGCAGCACACGGACGCGAAGATCGTCTACGAGCCGATGCCGCCCGACGTCAACGTCCACTCGATCGACGCGGCGCTCGAAGTCGTCGTCGGCGCCGGCGCGGCGAACGGCGGCATCGCGATCGACACGTGGCACATGTCCAAGCTCGGGATCGCGCCCGACGAGCTGCGACGCATCCCGGTCGAGCACCTCTCCTGGGTCGAGCTCTCCGACGGTCAGATCGAGAACATGGCGGACCCGGTCGACGAGGTGATCAACCACCGTCGGTTGCCGGGCGAGGGCGAGTTCGACATCCGCGGCTACATCGAGGCCTGTCGCGACCACGGCTATCTAGGCCCGTGGGGCGTCGAGGTGCTCTCCGAGGAGCTTCGCAACAATCCCATCGACGTCATCTTCCAGCGCGCCTACGACACCACGATCGGCCAGTTCGAGCACGAGAGGAGCTCCGCATGAGCGCACCGCAGGGAGTCGAGAAACTCGAGCGCGAGCACCTCGTCTGGATCTACCGGCAGATGTCGCGGATCCGGGAGTTCGAGGAGCGCGTGAAGCGCACGTTCGAGGAGCACCCCGGCGTGATCCGCGGGCACACGCACCTCGCGGACGGCGCCGAGGCGTCGATCGTCGGCTCGATCGCGAACCTCGGCCCGGACGACTGGTTCTTCACGACGTACCGCTGCCACGGCTACCCGATCGCCCGCGGGACCGACCCGAAGGTGATGATGGCCGAGATCTACGGCCGGAAAGACGGCCTCTGCAAGGGCCTCGGCGGCTCGATGCACCTGACCGACGTCTCGAACGGCTTCCTCGGCACGTCGGGCATCGTCGGCGCCGGCATCCCGCACGCGACCGGCGCAGCCTGGGCCGCGCAGATCCGCGGCAAGGGCCAGGTCGTGCTCTGCTTCTTCGGCGACGGCGCGTCGAAGCAGGGCGCCTTCTTCGAGTCGCTCAACATCGCCTCCCTGTGGAAGCTCCCGATCGTCTTCGTGATGGAGAACAACGGCTACAACGTCCACACCCGCACGGAGCAGGAGGACGCGAACCGCGCGGCGGGCGAGGACCTCTCGGTGAAGGCGAAGGCGTTCAGCATGCCGGGCGTCACGATCGACGGCCGCGATCCGCTCGAGGTCTACGAGACCGTCCGCACGGCAGTCGTGCGCGCCAGAGCGGGGGAGGGGCCGACGCTCGTCGAGTCGCAGATGTACCGGCTATCGGCGCACGGGAACATCATCGCCCCGCCCGGCGTCCCGCTCCACTTCCCCGAGCACGAGGCGATCGAGAAGTTCGGCGCGCCCGAGGAGTACGAGGCCGCGAAGCAGGGCGACCCGGTGCCGGCGTTCCGCGGCCGTCTCGTCGCCGACGGCGTCCTCACCGGCGAGGCGGCCGCGGCCATCGCCGAGGAGGTGCGCGAGGAGCTGCAGGCGGCAGTCGACTTCGGCCTGCAGAGCCCGTTCCCCGAGGTCGAGACCGCCCTCGAATACACCTACGCGTGAGGAGGCGCTGACGATGGCACACGAGCTTCCCTACATCGCCGCGATCCTCGAGGCGATCCAGCTCGAGATGGAGCGCGACGAATCCGTTCTCTACTTCGGGCAGAACATGGCAACGACCGAGAACGAGCCCTTCGTGGATGCCTTCGGCAAGGACCGCGTGCGTGTCACGCCGATCTCCGAGACGGCGGAGATCGGCATCGCGATCGGCGCGGCGCTCGCGGGCTACCGGCCCGTCGTCGAGCTGTACATGGCCGAGTTCATGCTCGTCGCGATGGACCAGGTGCTCAACGAGGCGCCGCGCTTCCGCGGGATGAGCGGCGGCCAGGTGACGGTGCCGATCGTGCTCAAGGCCGGCTACGGCTTCACGGCCGGCTGGGCCGGTCAGCACACGGGCACGCTGAGCGCGCTCTTCATGGGCGTGCCGGGGCTCAAGGTCGCCGTCCCGTCGACGGCGGCGGACGCGAAGGGACTGATGGCGACGGCGATCCGTGACGACAACCCCGTCGTCTACCTGCACCACTACCTGCTCACGCTCGACCACGGCGAGGTGCCCGACGGCGAGTACCTCGTTCCGTTCGGCGAGGCGTCGGTCCGGCGCGAAGGCTCCGACGTGACGATCGTCGGCACGGGTTGGACGGTCGACCGCGCGCTCGGCGCCGCGGAGCGGCTCGCGGGCGAGGGCATCCAGGCCGAGGTGATCGACCCTCGCACGATCGCGCCGCTCGACCTGCAGACGATCCTCGAGTCGGTCGACAAGACCGGGCATCTCGTGCTCGTCGACCAGGCGACGCGGCACGCCTCGGTGTCGACCGTGATCGCGGGCGAGGTAGCGGAGCACGGCTTCGGGTCGCTCAAGGCGCCGATCGTCCAGGTCACCGGCCTCGACGCCACGATCCCGTACTCCGAGCCGCTCGAGGCGTACGTCCTGCCCGACGACGACAAGGTCGTCGCCGCCGTGCAGCGCGTGCTCGGCACGGCGCCCGTGACCGCGTGAGGATCTAGTGGACGAGCTCGGGGGCGAGCAGGCGATCCGCCTGCTCGCCACCATGTGGCGGATCCGCCTCTTCGAGGAGCGTGTCGGCCAGCTCGTCCGCGCCGGCGAGATCGACGGGCTCATTCACCTCTCGACCGGGCAGGAGGGCGTCGCCGCGGCCGTCTGCTCGCAGCTCCGCGACGACGATCACGTCTACTCCGGGCACCGGGCCCACGGGCACGCGATCGCACAGGGGGCGAGCCTCGGGCGCGTGATGGCGGAGCTCATGGGACGCGACACAGGTCTCTGCCGCGGGCTCGGCGGCTCGATGCACCTGGTCGACGTCGAGCACGGCTTCATGGGCGCGACCGGCGTCGTCGGAGGGAACGTGCCGATCGCGCTCGGGAGCGCGCTGGCCGCACACCTGCGCGGTCTCGACACCGTATCCGTTGTCTTCTTCGGCGACGGCGCCGTGCAGGCGGGCCATTTCACCGAGACCGTCAACCTCGCCACGCTGTGGCGGCTCCCGCTGATCCTCGTCTGCGAGAACAATGGCTTCGCCGAGTTCACGCCGCGTTCGGCGCACACCGTCGTCGAGCGGGTATCGGACGTCGTCGCGCCGTACGGCCTTGGCCGGGTGACCGTGGACGGGAACGACGTCCAGGCGACGTGGGACGCGTTCGGCGGCTTCCTCCAGTCGGCCCGTGCCGGCGGGGGGCCGTTCCTGCTCGAGTGCCTGACGCACCGCGTCCGCGGTCACTACGAGGGCGACCCGGGCCGCTACCGAGAGGCCCTCGCCGAGGAGGAGTGGCAGGAGAAGGATCCGATCATCCGGCTCGAGCGCCACGGTGTGGCCGAGGACTGGTTCGCCGAGGACGAGCTGCGAGGAGTCGCCGCCGGCGCCGCCGAGGAGGTCGAAGATGCCGTGCGATTCGGCCGCGAAAGCCCCTTGCCGCCCGCGGGCATCGTCGAGTCGATGGTCTATGCGGATGCCTGAGACGACGATGATCGCAGCGATCAACCGGACGCTCGCCGAGGCGATGCGCGGCGACGAGCGGGTGCTCGTGCTCGGCGAGGACGTGGCCGAAGGCGGCCCGTACACGGCCACCGCGGGCCTCGCCGAGGAGTTCGGGACCGAGCGGGTCGTGAACACGCCGATCAGCGAGGCGGCGATCACCGGCGTCGCGATCGGCGCCGCGCAGGCGGGCCTTCGGCCCGTCCTCGAGATCATGTTCGTCGACTTCCTCACGCTCGCGCTCGACCAGCTCGTCAACGCGGCGGCGAAGGCGCATTTCATGTCCGGCGGCCAGCTCACCGTCCCGCTCGTGCTTCGCACACAGGGCGGCGCCGGGCAGCGCGGCGCTGCGCAGCACTCGCAGAGCCTCGAGAGCTGGCTCACGCACGTGCCGGGGCTCAAGGTCGTGATGCCGAGCCGGGCCGTCGACGCCGCCGGGCTGCTCGCGACCGCGATCGCCGACCCGAACCCCGTCGTCTTCGTCGAGGGCAAGACGCTCTACTTCCGCAAAGAGGATGTCCCCGAGCAGCTTCCGTCCGTCCCGCTCGGGCGTGCGTCCGTGCTCCGCGAAGGCGGAGACGTGACCATCGTCGCGCTCTCGCGGCTCGTCCACGACGCGCTCGCCGCGGCGGAGCGGCTCGCGGCCGACGACGGGATCGAGGCGGAGGTGATCGACCCGCGGACGCTCATGCCGCTCGACCTCGAGGCGATCGTCGCCTCGGTCGAACGCACCGGCCGCCTCGTGGTCGCGCACGAGGCGGTGGAGCAGGGCGGGTTCGGCGCAGAGGTGGTAGCCCGGGTCCAGGAGGCGGCGTTCGACTCCCTCGACGCGCCGATCGCGCGCGTCGGCGCGCCGTTCGCACCGGTCCCGTTCAGCGGCCCGCTCGAGGACGCCTACCTCGCCGGAGCGGACGAGATCGTCGCCGCGGTCCGAGGCTTGAGATGATCGTCACCCTGCGACTCGAAGGAGCGCTCCCATGGCCGATTACGTGATCGTCGGCGCGGGATCGGCGGGCTGCGTGCTCGCCGCCCGGCTCAGCGAGAGCCCCGGCGTCAGCGTCCTGCTGCTCGAGGCCGGCGGGCCGGACACGGTGCCGGAGCTCCACGTCCCCGCGATGTTCCCGATCGTCTTCAAGTCCAGCCTCGACTGGGACCTGCTCGGCGAGCCCGAGCCGGGGCTCGGCGGGCGCCGCCTCTACCTCCCGCGCGGTCGCGTGATCGGCGGCTCCGGCTCGATCAACGCGATGATCTACCTCCGCGGTCACCGCGCCGACTTCGACGGCTGGGCTGCGGACGGGTGCACGGGCTGGTCGTACGACGAGGTGCTGCCCTACTTCAAGCGCTCCGAGGACAACGAGCGCGGCGAGGACGAGTTCCACGGCGTCGGCGGCCCGCTGTCGGTGTCCGACTGCCGCTCCGGGAGCACCTTCACCGACCTCATGCTCGAGGCCGCGGTGCAGGCGGGCTACGAGCACGTCGACGACCTGAACGTCGATCGGCCCGAGGGCGTCTCGCGCTTCCAGCTGACGCAGCGGAACGGCCTGCGCTGCTCGACCGCCGACGCGTTCCTCCATCCGGCCGAGGGGCGGCCGAACCTGGACGTGATGCCCGGCGTCTTCGTCGAGCGACTCGTCTTCGAGGGCGACCGCGCCGTCGGCGTCGAGCTCGTCCGGAACGGCGTCCGCGAGACCGTGCGGGCCGACCGCGAGGTGATCGTCTCCGCCGGCACCTACCAGTCGCCGGTGCTGCTGATGCTGTCCGGGATCGGCCTCCGCGAGGAGCTCGAGCCGTTCGGCATCGTCGTCCGCCAGGAGCTGCCCGTCGGGCGCAACCTGCAGGACCACTGCATGGTCAACGTCAACTACCTCACCGACGAGCCGGGGCTCTTCGGCATCTTCACGCCCGAGAACTTCGCGCTCCTCGAGAACGAGGGGCGCGGGCCGCTCACCTCGAACTACCCCGAGGCGGGAGGGTTCTTCCGCACCCGGCCCGACCTGCCCGCGCACGACGTCGAGTTCCACTTCGCGTCCGCGCCGTTCTTCGACGAGGGGCTGACGCCGCCGCCCGACAACGGTTACGCCTTCGGCCCGGTGATCGTGAAGCCGACCTCGCGCGGCAAGGTGACGCTCCGCACGCCGATGGCCGACTCCAAGCCGTGCGTGCTCTGCAACTTCCTGACGACGGACGAGGACCGCGCGAGCATGCTGGCAGGCGTGCGGATCGCGCTCGAGATCGCCGGCCAGCCTGCGCTGAAGGCGATCGAGCGCGAGCCGCTGAGCGCGCCTGTCTCCGACTCGGAGGAGGACATCATGGAGTGGGTGAGGCGGGCGAGCCAGACGGTCTACCACCCGACCTCGACGTGCCCGATGGGTGAGGTGGTCGATGCCGAGCTCCGGGTCCACGGCGTGGAAGGCCTGCGCGTCGTCGACGCCTCGGTGATGCCGACGATCACGCGCGCGAACACGAACGCCGCGACGATCATGATCGCCGAGAAGGCAGCCGACCTGATCCTCGGCAAGGCGCCCCCGCCCGCGACGGTGGCCGCGTCGTAGCGACGCGCAGGGCGTCAGCGACGCCGCGGGCGTGGCTTCGGCCCCGTCCGTCCTGGTCGGTCGAAGAAAGAGGGGCAAGGCTGAAGCCATGCCCCGCCACCGTTATGAGGCCCGGCCGGTGCGCTCCCCCGCGTACGCGACGAACGGCTCGAGCGCGGCGGGGTCGACGAGGGCGTCGCGGCTCGCGACCTCGGAGACGGGCGCGCCGCCGATGATCCGCTTCACCGGGAGCTCGAGCTTCTTGCCCGTCATCGTGCGCGGGATCGCCGGCACGGCGACGATCTCGTCGGGCCGGTGCCGCGGCGAGAGGCTCGTGCGGAGCGCGTCCGCGATCCGGCTGCGGAGCGCGTCGTCGAGCTCGATCCCCTCTCGGAGGACGACGAAGAGGAGCAAGTCGTCCGTCTGCTCGAGGTGGACGACGAGGCTGTCGAGCACCTCGTCGAGCTCCTCGACGACGCCGTAGAGCTCGCTCGTCCCGAGCCGCACGCCGCCGCGATTGAGCGTCGCATCCGAGCGGCCGGTGATGACGCAGCTCCCGCGCTCGGTGAAGAGGATCCAGTCGCCATGCCGCCAGACGCCGGGGTAGTGCTCGAAGTACGCGGCGCTGTAGCGCGAGCCGTCGGGGTCGTTCCAGAAGCCGACCGGCATCGAGGGCATGGGCCGCCGGATCACGAGCTCGCCGAGCTCGTCCACGACGGGGTTGCCGTCGAGATCGAAGGCGGCGGCGTCGACGCCGAGGCACGGGGCCGTGATCTCGCCGGCGTAGACGGGCAGGATCGCGTAGCCGGAGAGCAGCCCGGAGCAGACGTCGGTCCCGCCGCTGCCGACGTTGAGGAACAGGTCCGGCCCGAGCTGGTCGTACAGCCAGACGTAGCCCTCGGGCGGGAGCGGCGACCCGGCCTCGCACACGGTGCGGATCGCGGAGAGGTCGAAGCGGCGCCCGGGCTCGAGGCCGTCCTTGCGGCACGACATCGTGAACGCGGGGGAGAGGCCCATGAACGTCGCCCGCGTCTCCTCGGCCAGCTGCCACTGGTAGGAGAGGTCGGGGTAACCGGGGTTGCCGTCGATCATCACGATCGACGCGCGGAGAACCAGGTTCGAGACGAGGGCGTTCCACATCATCCACGCCGTCGTCGTGAACCAGAGCAGCCGGTCGCCCTGCTTGATGTCGAAGCAGAGCCCGAGGTTCTTGCAGTGCTCGAGCAGGATCCCACCGTGCCCGTGGACGATCGCCTTCGGCAACCCGGTCGTTCCGGAGGAGAAGAGGACGTAGAGCGGATGCGCGAACGGGACCGGGTCGAACTCGAGCGGGCCGGGCTCGGCGAGTAGCTCGTCCCACGACACCGTGTCGGGCAGCGCGTCGTCCGGGCCGCCCGCGTACGGCACGTGGACGACGTGCTCGAGGGAGTGCAGGCCCGCGCGGACCGCGGCGACCTGCTCGCGCCGGTCGACGTGCCTTTCGCCGAAGCGGTACCCGGCGATCGCGAGGAGGACCTTCGGCTCGAGCTGCCCGAGCCGGTCGAGCACGCTGCGGGGCCCGAACTCGGAGGCGCAGGTCGCCCAGATCGCGCCGAGGCTTGCCGTGGCGAGGAAGGCGACGAGCGTCTCGGGGATGTTCGGCAGGTACGCGACGACCCGGTCTCCGGGCCCGACGCCGAGCCGCTGGAGGCCCGCCCGGGCGCGGGCGACCTGGTCGCGGAGCTCGCCGAACGTCAGGTCGAACGGGTCGCGCGTCTGCGAGCGCGCGAGGACCGCGATCTCGTTCACGTCCTCGTCGCGCCCGACGGCGTGCGCGGCGTAGTTGAGCTGCGCGCCCGGGAACCACACGGCACCGGGCATCGCGTCGGAGGCCAGCACGCGCTCGTACGGCGCGTGTGCCCGGATCTCGAAGAAGTCCCAGAGCGACCCCCAGAACCCCTCGAGGTCGTCGACGGACCAGCGGTGGAGGTCGTGGTAGCCGTCGAAGGCGAGGCCGCGCTCGGCCTGCAGCCAGTCGAGGTAGCGACCGACCTCGGAACGCCGCCGCGCGTCGGGCGGCGGCGTCCAGAGAACGTCCCCCGGGGACGGCTGCACGCGTGTCGTCACCGTCCGCGGCCCGTACTAGACCGCGGCCTGCGTCCGCCAGCCCTCGGCGTACGACGTACGGGCGACCTCGCTGTACGGGCACGGGCTGACGATGGCGCGGATCTCCGTCTGCACGTGACGCTCGACGACCGGCCGGTTCGAGCCGCCGCGTTCCTCGCCCCAGACGATCGCGACCTCGTTGCCGAGCTCGACGTCGTCGTCGACGATCGCCAGCGAGAGCAGCGACCGCTCGTTGTAGCTGTACCCGGAGAACGTGGACACGCCGACGGCATGGTCGCCGGCCATGACGCGGTCCGACGGCCACGTCGCGTAGTTGGAGAGCGGGAGGTCGATGTACTTCACGGGGTCGCCCTTCTCGAAGAGCGTCCCCATCGCCCGCGCCACGTCCTCGCCGTTCCAGGCGAGCGTCACCTTCCGCCGCGACGGCGTGTCCATCTGCTCGAGTGCCTCGCGGCCGACGAAGTCGTGGTCGAAGTTCACGAAGCCGCCGTAGCCGAGCTCGTGCGGCGTCAGGTAGTAGTCCTCGATGTCGTCGGAGACGAGGCTGCCGCCGAGCGAGCCCGTCCCCTCGTACCAGTCGGCGGGGAGCCACTCGCGGTACGCCTTCATCGCGTCGCCGGTGAAGACGGCGGGGACCGGGCAGGGGATCCAGCCCGACTCGAGGGTGTTCGTCGCATAGGCGCGCGACCCGACTTGGCGCAGGCCGAAGTCGCCTCCCGCCGCGACGATCGCCGCCTTGACGGCGTCGCGCTCCGCCCACGGCCCGAACAGCTCGAGCCCGGGGGCGCCGGACATGCCGTGGTGCAGGGCACGCACCTCGTGGCCGGCGATCGCGAGCCGGCCCATGTTGAAGAACTTGATCTCCGGCAGCGGCCCGCCGGTCGCCTTCTCGAGCACCTGGAGCGCGGTCGGGCCCTGCACCTGGTAGCGGTAGAGCTTGCGCCCGCCGGTCGGGTTGACTGCGGTCCGCTCGTCGCGGTCGACGGTCACGTCGTAATCGCCCGTCTCGGCGTGGTACTGCACCCAGTTGTGGGCCGAGGGGCGCCCGACGAGCGAGACGCGGTTCTCGTCGAGGAAGAAGAGGATCGCGTCGCCGATCACGTATCCGTCCTCGTTGCAGGCGACGAACTGCTTCGCCTTGTCGACGGCCGCGTTCGCGAAGGTGTTGACGCCGAGGTCGGAGAGAAGCCGGATCACATCCGGCCCCTCGAGGTAGAGGTCTGTCATGTGGTGGGACTGGTCGAACAGCGCGCAGGTCTCGCGCCAGGCGACCTGCTCCTCGCGCCAGTTCGTGAACTCGGACGGCACGGCTGGGTAGACGTAGGGGCCGATCTGCGAGTTCCGCGCCAGCTCGACCGCGCTACCGGCCGCCTGCAGGGCGGCCTCGAGGCTCCGCTCGCTCATGGGTGTACCGCCTCCTTCTCGTGGGCGACGTCGGGGGTGCCGTAGGTGTGGAAGCTCTCGACGGTCTGCACGCCCCAGTATTGACCGCGCGCGCGCTCCGCCGCGCTCCAGGTGACGGGCTCGTGGTCGGGGTCGTAGACGAAGTAGCCGCCGGTCGTGACCTCGATTCGGTTACCGCCGGGCTCGATGCCGTACAGGAAGAATCCCTGGGCCACGCCGTGCTTCGACGGGGCGGCCTCGATCGGGACGCCTGCGTCGACGAAGAGGTCCGCCGCGCGCAGGCACTCCTCGCGGGTGTCGACCCAGAAGGCCAGATGGTGCAGGCGTCCGCGCGCGCCGTAGAAGTCCGCGACGTAGATCAGCTCGTGGGCCGCGATCGAGACGCTCATCCACGCGCCCGTCTCCCGCCCGTCGTCGAGCTCGATGCGCTCGTACAGCCGGTAGCCGAGCACGTCCTGGCAGAACTCACGCACGGCGCGCACGTCGGCCGCGAGCAGGTTGACGTGGTCGAGTCGCTTCACCGCGGCGCCGCGCCCGACGTAGCGCTGCGGCTGGTTGCGCCACGACGGCGCGAGGTGGGGAGGGGCGACGTAACGCTCCGCCTCGTAGAAGAGCTCGAAGACGTGGCCGTCCGGGTCCGTGAACCGGTACGCGGGACCGTGCCCGACGTCGCCGTCGATCCAGCCGCTGCCGAGACCCGTCGCCTCGACGGCGGCGACGCGGCGCTCGAGCGCTTCCGGGCTCCAGGCGCGCAGCGCGACGTGACCGACGCCGGCCCGCGCCGACTCGGTCAGCTTCAGGCCGTAACGGAGGTAGTCGCCCCAGCCGCGCAGGTACACGGACTGCCCGTCGCGCGCCTCCTCCTCCATTCCGAGCACGTCGACGAAGAAGCGCAGGCTCTCGTCGGGGGCGGGCGTCAGGAGCTCCGCGTGCGCGATGTGCGCGACGTCCGGGCCGTGCGCGGTCATCGTTCGCCGGCGACCCGCCGCGAGCCCCCGACGATCATCTCGCGCGTCTCGTCGTCGCCGAACCCCGCGCCGACCAGCCGGTCGGCCCACAGCGCGAGGCCGTCCTCGACGGGCGGGTAGCTCGGGTTTCCGAGGTCGCTCGAGAAGAAGTTCCGCTCGAGGCCGACGGCGCGAACGCCCTCGAAGACGTGCTCGAAGCTCGTCTTCCCGGAGAACGGCGTCGAGAGGCAGCGCTCGATCAGGCAGCCCCGGTCGGCGAGCGCGACCTGGTCCTCGATCGTGAAGCGTTGCGAGGTGAACTCGGGGTGCGTGACGACGACGTGCTCGACCCCCTCCTCGAACGCGGCCTCGACGACGGCGAACGCGTCGTCGCGCGCGAGGTGCGCCGTCGCGAGCACGAGGCCGTGCCGGGCGATCGCACGAAGGACGTCGCGCGTCTCGGGCAGGACGCGGCCCTTCTCGTCGGTCACGTGCACCGGCTCGACACCGAGCCCGAGGCTGCGCAGCTCGTGCTGGAGCTTCGCCCATTGCGGCACGTTGTCACCGGGCTTCGGGTCGGAGCGACCGGCCGTCTCGGCCGGCGAGTCGAAGGTCGGCATCCAGACGATCCGCGCGCCTTCCCGGGCGGCGATCTCGACCGCGAGGGCGTTCATTCCGCCGATCGCATGGTTGAGCGTCACCGCGCCGAGCACCCGCGCGCCGGGCACCACCCCGGTGACGACCTGTGCGCGCTCGGCGGTCGACGTGTAGTGCGACTTGAGCGCGAAGCCCGCGAGGCCGAGCTCGACGAAGCGCCGCGCCAGCGTGACGTCGTCGACCCGCCGCGGGGGCACGTCCGGTGCGATGTGGACGTGGAGGTCGAAGGCACCGACGACGATGGCGCGCGCGCGATCGCTCGGCAGCTCGGCCGCCTGGTGAGGAAGAGTCGTGGAGACGCTCGTCTCGGTCATCCCTCGCGAAGTTGTTGACAATATTGATGCTGATCTGGTTGACTCGATCATACGCAAAGTTTGGCGTCGCGTTCACTCTCACGTGGAAGGAGAGCCATGAGTCGCTTTGCCCGGAGCGCCGCGCTCGCAGGCGCAGCGCTCGTCGCGCTGATGCTGGCGATCGCCGCATCGGCGACGAACGGAAAGACCGAGAAGAGCGCCGCTCCGTCGGCCGGTGCGGCGGTCACGAACTACCTCACGTACGTCAAGGGGAAGCGTGGGAAGGCGAACCCCAGGCTGTCGAAGGTCTACATCGGCTGGGTCAACCAGCAGGGCGGCCAGGTCGTGATCGGCGGACTGGCGACGGCCGGTGCGCAGCTGGCCGTGAGGTACGTCAACGACGTGCTCGGCGGTGTCGGCGGCCATCCGGTCGCGCTCGTTCAATGCTTCATCAAGTCGAACGAGGAAGAAGGCACGACCTGCGGCCAGAAGCTCGTCAACAACAAGCGGATCTCTGTCATCGCGACGGGCGCGGTCGCGACGGGAGCTCAGTCGCTCTTCGCGACGATCCGCGGGCGCAAGCCCGTCGTCACCGGCGTCGCCGTCACGCCCGTCGACGGGGCGTCGAAGACTGCCGTCGTCCTCTTCGGCGACGGCCCGCACATCCTGCTCCCGTTCGGGAACTACGCGAAGAACGTCCTCAAGGCGAAGACCGCCGCGGTCATCTACCCGAACGCCCCCGGCCTCGCAGAGTCGGGACAGGTCATCGCGGCCGGGCTGAAGGCGGCCGGGATCGAGACGAAGCAGGTCGGTTACACACAGGGCCAGTCCGACCTCACGGCGCCGCTGACCGCGGTCGGAGCCACGACGGCGGACTTCATCGCACCCTACGGCTCGGCGGCCGACTGCGCGAACCAGGCGAAGTCGCTCCAGCAGCTCGGCATCACCGACTCGCGCAAGATCATGACGGCGCCGCTCTGCCTCAACTCGACCGTGATCGACGCCCTCGGCGACTGGTCGAAGTGGACCTACGCGATCGCCTCGTCGCTCTACGGCGACCCGACCGACAAAGGCATGCCGGCCTACCAGGCGGTGATCAAGCGGTACAAGGCCGACAAGAACGCTCCGGACCCGTGGCACATCGTCGCGTTCTCCGAGCTCCTGACGACCGTGCGGTTCCTCAACGAGGCCGGCGCGAAGAACGTCAACGCGATCACGTCGGCGAAGGTCCTCGCGCGGGCGAAGGCGTTCCGCGGCCCGCTCGCGCTGGGCGCTCCGAAGCTCCAGTGCGGCAAGTACAAGGACGCGCCGGCGATCTGCAACGACATGTTCCAGGCATTCACGTACGAGGGGAAGTTCCAGTTCAAGCGCGCATCGGGCTGGATCGGCCCGCTGCCGGGCTGAGAGCGACCATGCGAACCGGTGGGGCCGGCGACCGGCCGGCCCCACCGAACGACGCTGACGAGGGCACGTGAACGAGATACTCCTCTTCCTCCTGCTCGGCCTCGGGACGGGGGCGGTGATCGCCGCGATCGCGGTCGGCATCGTCGTCACGTACCGGGGCTCGGGTTTCATCAACCTGGCAGCAGGCGCGATCGCCATGCTCGCGGGCTTCTCGTTCTGGGCGCTCCGGACGGGTGAGCTCGGGTTCACGGTCGGGACCCCGCTCGCGGTCGCGCTCACCTACGCCTTCGTCATCGTCGTCAGCGTCGCGATCGAGCTCGCGGTGTTCCGGCCGCTCCGCACGGCCGCCCCCCTGGCGAAGCTCGTCGCCTCGCTCGGAGTGCTCCTCACGGCCCAGGCCGCGATGCTCCTCGCCTTCGGGACGTCGCAGCATCCCCAGCCGACCATCATCCCGATCCGGGTGGTCCGGATGCTCGACGGGGCCGTGCCGCTGTCGGCCTTCGTGCTCAGCGGCATGGTCGTCGCGATGACCGTCCTGCTGTGGGCGCTCTACCGCTGGACGCGCTTCGGGCTGGCAACGCGGGCGGCGTCCGAGAACGACATCGCGGCCCGCCTCGCGGGTCTCTCGCCGAACGAGCTGTCGCTCACGAACTCGATGCTCGCCAGCCTCGTGCTCGGCACCCTCGGCATCTTCGCCGGGTCGGTGGCGGCGCTCGACACGACCACGTTGCCGTTCCTCGTCGTGCCCGCTCTCGCCGCCGCCCTCTTCGCGAGGCTGACGTCCTTCACGATCGCATGCGCGTGCGGCCTCGGCATCGGGATGGCGGAGTCGCTGATCGAGTACGCGTCGACGAAGTCGTGGTTCCCGACCAGCGAGGGTGTCGCGTGGCCGGGCGTGAAGGAGCTGCTCGTCTTCGTGCTCATCGTCGCGGCGATGTTCCTGCGCGGAGCCTCGCTGCCGATGCGCGGCGAGCTCGTCGAGCAGCGTCTTCCCGACGTGCCGCGCCCGAAGCACGCGGTGAAGCTCGCCGTCCCCTCGACGCTTCTCTGCGCCATCGCGCTCGTCGTGCTGCCCTTCGACTTCCGCCAGGCACTGACGAACTCCCTCATCGGGACCGTGATGGCCCTGTCGCTCGTGGTCATCACCGGCTTCGTCGGCCAGATCTCCGTCGTGCAGCTGGCGCTCGCGGGCGTCGCCGGCTTCACCGTCTCGCACCTCGCCGTCGACGCCGGGATCGGCTTCCCCCTGGCGCCGCTCGCGGGCATCGCCGCGGCCGTTGTCCTCGGGCTCGTGACGGCAGTCTCGGCACTCCGTGTGCGCGGCGTCGCGCTTGCCGTCGTGACGATCGCCGCGGCGGTGGCCGTCTACAACTTCGGCTTCGTGAACCCGACCTGGGGCGGGGGCGCGACCGGCTCGCCGGTGCCGGATCCGCACCTCTTCGGGATCAACCTCGGCCCGAACGCGTCGTACCGCGGTCTCGACGGGAACGTCCCGAGCCCCGTGTTCGGCTGGGTCGCGCTCGCCGCCACCGTCCTTCTCTCCCTGCTCGTCGTGTCCGTGCGGCGCGGGACGCTGGGCCGGCGGATGCTCGCCGTCCGCTCGAACGAGCGGGCCGCGGCCGGCGCCGCGATCGACGTGCGGAACGTGAAGCTCGTCGCCTTCGGGATCAGCGCGCTGATCGCCGGCGTCGCGGGCACGCTGTACGCCTACAACTTCGGCTCGGTGAGCGCCGATCGCTTCAGCGTCCCGCTGGCGCTCAGCCTGATCGCGTTCGCCTACGCGGGCGGCATCACGCTCGTGTCCGGCGCCGTCTTCGCCGGGCTCATCGCCGCGCAGGGGCTCGTTCCGTATGCCCTCGACACGTGGTTCGGCCTCTCGGGCAACTGGTTCCTCCTGTTCGGCGGCGTCGTGCTCATCTTCACGCTGATCCAGAACCCCGAGGGCGTCGCCGGCTCGTTCTACCGTACGGCGCAGATGCGCCGGAAGCGAAAGGTCGAGCTCACCGAGTCGGAGCCTGCGAGCGTGTCGTGAGCGCGGTCCTCGCAACCACAGGCCTGTCCGTCCGGTTCGGCGGCGTCCATGCGGTCGACCAGGTCGAGCTCGCCGCCGAGGACGGCCAGCTGGTCGGTCTGATCGGCCCGAACGGGGCCGGCAAGACGACGTTCGTCGATGCGATCACCGGCTACGTGCGGTACACGGGACGGGTCGAGCTCGACGGTCGCGATCTCGCCGGGATGCCGCCGCACGTGCGGGCCCGCCTCGGGCTCGCCCGCACGTGGCAGAGCACGGAGCTGTTCGACGACCTCACCGTGCTCGAGAACCTGACGGTCGCGGCCGAACGGCCCTCCGTCCTGTCGCTCGCGGCCGAGCTCGTCGGCCGGCGGGCCCGCCCCGCGGAGTCGCCGGCCGACGCGCTCGGACTGCTCGATCTCGGCTCGCTCGCCGACGCGATGCCCTCCGAGTTGACGCAGGGACAGCGGAAGCTCGTCGGCGTCGCGCGCGCGATCGCGATGGAGCCGCGGCTGCTCTGTCTCGACGAGCCCGCGGCCGGGCTCGACACCCGCGAGAGCGAAGACCTGGGACAGCGGCTCCGGCAGATCGCCGACGCAGGCACGACGACGCTGCTGATCGACCACGACATGGGGCTCGTGCTGACCATCTGCGACCGCATCGTCGTGCTCGAGTTCGGCAAGGTGATCGCGGCGGGGCCGCCGGACGAGGTGCGCCGGAACGAGCAGGTCGTGCGGGCGTACCTCGGCGGTGCGGCGGCCGCGCAGCAGGTCGAGCAAGCCGCCGAGGAGAAGCCCACGCGGGCGGGGAGCGCATGAGCACGGCCGTGCTGGAGATCGACGGCCTGACGGCGGGCTACGACGGCGCCGCGGTCGTCCGCGGCCTCGAGCTGGCCGTACAGCCCGGCGAGGTGGTCGCACTGCTCGGGGCGAACGGCGCCGGCAAGACGACGACGCTGCGCGCGGTCTCGGGCCTCGTCCATCCGCTCGCGGGAAGCATCCGGTTCGCCGGCCACGACCTGAGCCGCGTCTCGGCGAGCGCTCGCGCCCGGCTCGGCATCGCGCACGTCCCCGAGTCGCGCGGCCTCTTCTTCGGGCTCACCGTGGCCGAGCACCTCCGTCTCGGCTATCGCCGAGAGCGGCTCGACGCGGACGTCGCCTACCGCTACTTCCCCGCGCTCGCCGAGCTCCGCGACCGGCGCTGCGGCCTGCTCTCCGGCGGCGAGCAGCAGATGCTGGCCGTCGGGCGGGCGCTCGCCCGGCGCCCGGCGCTCCTGCTCCTCGACGAGCTCAGCCTCGGCCTCGCGCCCGTCATCGTCGAGAGGCTGCTTCCCGTGGTGCGGGCGTACGCCGAGGAAAGCGGGTGCGGCGTCGTCCTCGTCGAGCAGCACATCGAGCTCGCGCTCACGATCGCGGATCGCGCCTACGTCCTCTCGCACGGCGAGATCGTGCTCCGCGGCGCGGCGGACGAGCTGCGGACGAACCACGACCTGCTCGTCTCGAGCTACTTCGGCGAACATGCCGAGCTCTATGTGGGGAAGCGCGCATGACGCGACAGAGCTCCGACTCCGACTACGAGAAGCTCCGCGAGGCGATCGTGCGCGGCACGATCGCGCCGAACTCCCGGCTCGTCGAGTCGGACGTCGTCACGACCTTCAACATGTCGCGCGGCGCCGTCCGGAACGCCCTGATCCGGCTCGAGCAGGAAGGGCTCGTCGTCCGGGAGCCACATCGTGGCGCCCGCGTGCGGCAGGTCTCGGACCGCGAGGCGATCGAGATCCTCCAGGCGCGCGCCGTGCTCGAGGGGCTCGCCGTGCGCCTCACCGCCGAGCGGATCGACGAGGCGGGAGCCGAGCGGCTGCGGGCGTGCCTTGCGCGACACCGGGAGCTGCTCGAGTCGGGCGACCTGCTCGGCGCCTCGGATGCGAACGCCGATCTCCATGCGGCGCTGCTCGACCTGTCGGGCCACTCGACGGCACAACGGCTGATCCACGGGCTGAACTCGCAGACGGTCCGCTACCAGTACCGCACGATCCTCATCCCGGGGCGGCCGCACGCGTCGCAAGCAGAGCATGCCGCGATCGTCGAGGCAGTCCTCGCGGGCGAGGCGGAAGAGGCCGAGGAAGCGATGCGCCGGCACCTCTTCAACGTTGCCGAGGCGCTCCAGGGAGGGGAGCTCGGGGGCATCGACCGGGCGAGCCGCGGTGTCATCCAGGCAGGCGGTGCATAGATGTGCGAGGAGGGATCACCATGAGTCAGAGAAGCCTCGAGGACCTGCTCCGGTCGGCGGACGACCCGGTCGAGCTGCTCCGAAACTCGCAGGCCGGTCCGAACGTCTACCCCGGCGTGCCGGCCGAGTTCACGAACTGGCGGGACGAGCAGCTCGCCTGGCAGCAGACGTGCGTGCTCTACAACCAGTCGTACCACATGGCCGACCTGGCGGTGGAGGGGCCGGACGCCACGGCGCTCCTCTCACACCTGGCGGTCAACAGCTTCGAGGGCTTCGGCGTCGACCGGGCGAAGCACTTCGTCCCCTGCACGCC
>NZ_DATMBZ010000135.1:0-30941 GCF_035558935.1 Gaiella sp.
CGCTCCTCCTTCTCGATCATCCAGTGGTGGCCGCCGACTCCCTGGTCGCCGCGCTTCTTGATCGTCAGACGGGTCGATTCGCGGCTCGTCATGTAGACGTGACCCGCCACCGCGTGACCCGCCTCGTGGATCGCAACAGCGCGTCGCTCGTGGGGGACGTACTCGGACCCGATCGCGGTGCCTGCGTCCAGGGTCGTGACGGCCTCGACCAGATCGTCCCAGGCGAACGCCGTGCGGCCGGTGTGGTGCGCGATGGTCAACGCCATCGAGGTCGCCTGCTCGATCATCGCGGGGGAGTATCCGCTCATGATCCGCGCGATCTCGTCGCGCCGGTTCGGAAGGTCGAGCTCCGGGTCATGGGAGACCTTCCCGATGTACAGCTCCAGGATGTCCAGCCGATCGTCCTTGGTCGGTGTCCGGAACCAGACGTGACGGCCCATGCGACCGGGACGGATGAGCGCGGGATCGAGTCGGTCGATGGGGACGTTCGTCGCGCCGATGAAGTAGATCTGATCCTTCCGAGGGCGTGCGGCCGGCAGCCGCAGCTTCGCATTGCCGATCCGGCGAGGGACGATGAAGCTCGCGTCGAGCATCGTGTTCAGCTTGCTCGTGAACGTCCGCCGCATCCATGGTGGGTTGTCGATCCCGTCCATGACGACGAGGAGCTGGTTGAGCGCGAGCCCGCCGCCCATTCCGCCCATGCCGCCGGGGAACATGAAGTTGTAGAACTGTCCGAGGCGCGCGTACATGCCGCTCGGCACGCCGTAGGACACCGGTGCGCGCTGCTCGAACAGCCGGTCGCGCCACGCCCGGGTCTCGACGATCAGGTCGCCGGAGGGGTCTCGAGAGCCCCACGGGCCGTAGAACAGAAAGTCCTCGACGTTCGCGCCGTTCGTCAGCGGAATGAACCCCTGGCCGCCCGTGCCGAGCGACTGTCGTCGCATGCCAACGGCATCGATCTCGTCGATGAAGACGATGCATTGGCCGCCCCACTTCCGGGCGAGCTTCTTGGCCCGACGTGCGAGCAGCCGGACGATGATCGCGTCGATCCCGATGAAGGTGGCGGCGAAGCCCGAGCCCGGCATCGAGATGAAGGGCGAGTTGAAGCCTGTCGCGATCGCCTTGGCGAGCATGGTCTTGCCCGTGCCCGGTGCGCCGAAGAGGAGCAGTCCCCGCTCACGCTTGCCGCCGGCGCGCTCGAACTGCTCACCGGACTGCCAGATGTCGACGACGCGCCGAACCTCCTCCTTCGCCTCGACCTGTCCGCGGACGTCCTCGAGCTTGACTCCCCACTCCGCGTCGCCCGGCTCGAACGACTGCATCTGCGACATGTTCATGAGGAGCAGGGGGCCGAACAGGATTGCGAAGTTGGCGAAGAAGAGGAAGAAGACGAAGACCGCCTGGACCCAGAGCGTGGGCGAGCTCAGGATCGTGCCGATCCCGTCGAGGATGAAGCCGACTGTGCCGAGCCACGTGCCACCCCGGAACAGCCAGACGATCGTGACGACCGTGATGAAGAGGATCACGACCTTGAACCAGAACCGCCAGAACCAAGCCCGGCGGCGCCCCACGACATCCTCCTCGCGAAGGGTCTGGCTCTCCAGTCCGAACAGGCTGGGCCACGGGATCAGCCGGCGGAAAAGGAGATCGGAGAAGCCCCGGAAGACGATGACGATGGCCAGCGTGGCGAGGAGCGCCACCCACCAGTCCCAGTTGTTCTGGTGCGTGAACCAGACGAACAGCGCGGGCGCGGTGAGGACGGCCACGACGGTGGCGGCGCGCGTCAGCTTCCGCCAGCTCTTCGCGAGCTCGAGTGAGGCCTCTCCCTGTGCGAGGGTGGCTGGACGAGGCGCGTCGATGGCCGCCATCGTTTCAGTGTACGCGGGTGCCCAAAGCGGCAGATGTTGGCGGACCGTTAAGCGCCTTCGCGGCTGCTTCCACCGCGGTGGCCTTGCCGTTGGACGCTGGTAGCGTCGGCCGCATGACACAGGCGACACTCCACACCAGCGAGGGGCCGATCGAGCTCGAGCTCTACCCGGACGAGGCCCCCAAGACGGTCGAGAACTTCACGAAGCTCGCGACCGACGGGTTCTACGACGGGCTCGCGTTCCACCGCGTGATCCCGGACTTCATGGTCCAGGGCGGCTGCCCGCAGGGCGACGGGACCGGCGGTCCCGGCTACACGTTCGAGGACGAGTTCAACGAGCACAAGGTCGCCCGCGGCGCTCTCGCGATGGCGAACGCGGGGCCGAACACGAACGGCTCGCAGTTCTTCATCGTCACTGCCGACGCGTGCCCGTGGCTCGACGGCAAGCACACCGTCTTCGGCCGAGTCACCTCCGGCCAGGACGTCGTCGACCGGATCTCGCTCGCCGACCGCGACCAGCGCGACCGGCCCCGAACCGACATCACGATCGACCGGGTGGAGCTGTCGTAGTCCGCGGCGGGAATCCGCCGAGTGGATTCCCGCCGCCTGATCCCTCGCCTGCGGCGAGGGCAGACCCCTGAAGGCGCCCGCCGACGCGGTCGCAACTGCCTCCTGGCGATCTTGCGCACCGGCGAAGCTGCGTTCGGCACGTTCTCACGCCGTTAGGCTCAGCTGCATGGAGCTGGCGGGCAAGACGGCGGTCGTCACCGGGGCGTCCTCCGGGATCGGCGCGGCAACCGTGCGGCAGCTGCGCGCGGCCGGCGTCCGGGTCGCGGGCGGCGCACGGCGGGTCGAGCGGGTCGCTGCCGACGTCGCCCTGCCGCTGGACGTCACCGACGAGGCTTCGAGCCGCGCGTTCGTGGATGCAGCGGTTGAGGCGCTCGGCGGGATCGACATCCTCTTCAACAATGCGGGGCTCGCGCTCACGCGGGTCCCGTTCGACGAGTCCACCGAGGAGGTGGAGGCGACCGTCCTCCACACGAACGTCGACGGGGTGCTGCGGATCACGCGGCTCTGCCTCCCGCACGTTCGCGACGAGGGCCACATCCTCTTCATGGGCTCGATCGCGGGGCGCCAGGCCTATCCGCACGGAGCGTCGTACATCGCCTCCAAGTTTGCCGTGCGCGGGTTCTCGTACGCGTTGCGCGAGGACCTGCTCGGCCGGCCGATCCGCGTCACGACGGTCGACGCAGGGCTCGTCGAGACGGAGTTCTCGCTCGTCCGCTTCGGCTGGGACAAGGAGAAGGCCGACGCCGTCTACGAGGGCCTCGATCCCGTCACGCCTGACGAGGTCGCGGAGTGCGTGCTCTTCGCCCTGACGCGGCCGCTGCACGTCAACCTCGACGAGATCGTGATCAAGGCGCTCGCCCAGTCGAGCGGCGCGCGGGTGGTGCGCAGGGAGCCGTAACCGCATGGCCTTGACGATCCTCGACGGCTCGACGTTCTGCATCTGCGACGAGCTGGGCGACGTCCAGGGCGGCGTGTGTGGCCTCTACGCGCACGACACGCGGTTCCTCTCGGCGCTCACGCTCACGATCAACGGAGCCCCGCCGCTCCTGCTCTCGTCCGGCCGCGTCGAGTACTTCTCGGCGGCGTTCTACTCCCGCAACCCGCTCGCCGGCGGGCTCGACCAGGACGTCCTCTCGATCGCGCGCCACCGCTTCGTCGGCGACGGGCTGCAGGACCACGTCGTGATCCGCAACGAGACCGGCGACCGGATCGCGTTCACGGTCGAGCTCGTCTTCGCAGCGGACTTCGCGGACATCATCAGCGTCAAGCAGCACGACTTCGCCCTCGGGGATCCTCTCCACGCGCCCGAGCTGCCGCCGCCCGCCGAGGCGCACTACGACGAGCGCGCGGGTCGGGTCGTCCTGGAGGAGGGCGACGGCCGCAGCGGCAGGACACAGGTCGTCCTCTCGCGCACGGGGACCGGGCGCGCCGGTGTCGTGCGGTTCCCCGTCACGCTCGCGGGACACCAGGCCTGGGACCTCCGCGTCGACGTGGCCGTCTCCCTCGACGGCGAGGTCGAGCACCCCGAGCACGTCGAGCGCCGGTTCGGCACGGAGCGCGCCCGGGTGCGGGAGGCGTTCGAGGCGTGGTCGGTGCGACTGCCGCGTCTCAAGACGACCTCCGACGAGCTCCGCCATTCGTTCGCCCAGTCCGTCGCCGACCTCGCCGCCCTCCGCCTGCGGGCCGGCGAGGGGCCGGGCCCGCTGCCCGCCGCGGGGATGCCGTGGTTCATGACGGTCTTCGGCCGCGACACGATCATCACGAGCCTCCAGACCATGCTGCTCGGGCCGGAGCTCGCGATCAACGCGCTCGAGACGCTCGCGGCGCTGCAGGCCCGGGAGGAGGACCCTACGATCGACGCCGAGCCCGGCAAGATCCTGCACGAGCTCCGGTCCGGTCGCGCCGCCGAGAAGTGGTTCGCGCGCTACTACGGCACGGTCGACGCGACACCGCTCTACCTCGTCCTTCTGTCGGAGGTGTGGCGGTGGACGGGGGACGACGACCTCGCGCGGCGCCTTCGCGCGCCCGCGCTCGCCGCCCTCGGCTGGATCGACGGGTGGGGCGACCGGGACGGCGACGGCTTCGTGGAGTACGAACGGCGCTCGGCCGGCCTCGCGAACCAGTCGTGGAAGGACTCGGGCGACTCCCAGCGCTTCCGCGACGGCCGGTTCGCCGAGCCGCCCATCGCACCCGCGGAGGTGCAGGGCTACGTCTACGACGCGAAGCTGCGCCTCGCCGAGCTCGCGCGCCGCGCGTGGGAGGACGAGCCGCTCGCCGGCCGGCTCGAGGCCGAGGCGGCGGAGCTGGCCGCCCGCTTCGACGAGGCGTTCTGGGTGCCGGAGCGGGGCGGCTACTACGCGCTCGCGCTCGACGGCGAGAAGCGACGCGTGGACGCCCTCTGCTCGAACATGGGGCATCTCCTGTGGAGCGGGATCGTGCCGGAGGCGCGCGTGGACGCGGTCGTGGACGCGTTGATGCGACACGAGGTCTGGTCGGGGTGGGGCGTGCGCACGATGTCGAAGTCGGATGCGGCCTACAGCCCGCTCAGCTACCACAACGGCACCGTCTGGCCCCACGACACCGCGCTCGCAGCCTGGGGCCTCGCGCGATACGGCCATTGGGAGCACGTGCACCGGATCGCGCGCGCGTTGCTCGAGGCGGCCGGCCACTTCGAGTGGTCGCTGCCGGAGGTCTTCGCGGGGTTCGACCGCTCGGAGACCCCGTTTCCGATCGCCTACCCGACTGCCGCCCGCCCGCAGGCGTGGGCCGCCGGCACGCCGATCCTGCTCCTGCGACTCCTGCTCGGGGTCGAGCCTGACGTCGCGGGGCGACGGCTCTCGATGCTGCCGGGGGCGGAGCCGGTCCCCGGGTTGGGCATTATCCTCGAAGGCGTCCGTGCGCTCGGAGCGACATGGGACGTGTCGTGCGGCGCCGGCGAATCGCGCATCGAGCTCCTGGAATGAGAATCGCTGTCTTGAGCCCCGTCTGGTTCCCGGTGCCGCCGGCAGGCTACGGCGGGATCGAGTGGATCGTCGCGCTTCTCGCCGACGGCCTCGTCGACGCCGGCCACGACGTCACCCTGTTCGCGTCGGGCGACTCGCACACGAAGGCGCGGCTCGACGCGGTGTACCCCGTGGCGCCGAGCGAGCGGATCGGCCACACGTACTGGGAGCTCCGTCACGCGATCAACTGCCTCGGCCGAGCCGGCGACTTCGACGTCATCTCCGACCACACGGGAATGCTCGGGCTCACGCTCGGGTCGATGGGCCCGACCCCGCTCGCGCACACCGTGCACGGGCCCCTGTCGGGCGAGCCGGGGGTGATGTATCGGCAGATCGTCGCGATGCTGCCGCATGCGGCGCTGATTGCCGTCTCCGACGACCAGCGCGAGCCGCAGCCCGACCTCCCCTGGGTCGCGACGTGTCGCAATGCGCTCGACCTGTCGGTCTACCCCTTCAGGCCGGAGCGCGGCGACTACCTCCTCTTCCTCGGGCGGATGACCGCCGACAAGGGGGCCCACCGGGCCATCGCTGTGGCGATCGAGTGCGGCCTGCCGCTCAAGCTCGCGGGGAAGTGCCGTGAGCCGCTCGAGCAGCAGTACTTCGACGACCTCGTGCGGCCGCACCTCTCCGACCGGATCGAGTACGTGGGCGAGGTCACGCACGGCGAGAAGGTCGAGCTGCTCCAACACGCCCGCGCGACGCTCTTCCCGATCGAGTGGGACGAGCCGTTCGGGCTGGTGATGATCGAGTCGATGGCCTGCGGCGCGCCGGTCATCGCGACGCGCTTCGGCGCCGTGCCCGAGGTGATCGAGGACGGCGTCACGGGCGTCATCGTCGACCGCTGGCAGGAGATGGGTGCCGCCCTCGAGCAAGCCGACGCGATCGACCCGCAGGTGCAACGGCGCGCCGTCGAGGAGCGCTTCTCGCCGCAGCGAATGGTTGCGGACTACCTGGCCGCGTACGAGGCGACGATCGAGCGCTGGGCGTAGGCTCTCCTTGGTGGCGGGCCTCAACGTCCTCGGCGAGCCGCTGGAGCCGTGCGGCTTCGCGCCATTGACCGGGTTCTGGCGCGACGGCAGCTGCCGGACGGGCGGGGAGGACGTCGGGGTCCACGCGGTCTGCGCCGTGATGACAGAGGAGTTCCTGGAGTTCAGCGCCTCGGTCGGCAACGACCTGTCCACGCCGCAGCCCGCGTTCGGGTTCGGCGGGCTCGTCCCGGGCGACCGCTGGTGCCTCTGCGCGGGCCGCTGGCAGGAGGCGTTCGAGGCGGGCCTCGCACCGCCCGTCGTGCTGGAGGCGACGCACGCGCTGGCGCTGGAGTTTTCGTCGCTCGACGACCTCCGCGCGCACGCCGCGGTGGACTAACCGCGCCGGGGGCGCAGCCGGTGCGCGACGACGTGCCGTTCCTCGAAGCCGTAGCGCAGGATGTTGCGATACGACGCACCGGGCAGGTCGTCGCGAAGCTCCCCGGTCTCGGTGACGAGCGTGCGGCAGCCCGCCCCGAGCGCGTGCTCGATCCGGGCGGCGAAAAGCGCTCCCTGGCCGCCCTTGCCGCGGTGCTCGGGCAGGGTGGCCGCGAGCCCGAAGTAGGCGGCGTCGCCCCCGACCCAGACCGCAGCGGCGCCGGCCGGCTCGTCGCCGTCGAGAGCGAGGAAGGCGGTCCAGCCCGGAAGCGAGGGCACCGCCGCAATCATGGGACGGGAGGTGTCCGGCAGCCCGTACGCGGCCGTGACGATCGCGGCCCAGGGCTCTGCCCGGCCGGCGTCGACCGGCACGACGTCGAGGGCCGTCTCAACGGGTTCGATGGGCCTGCGGCCGCGCTCGAAGAGCATCCAGCCCCAGCCCCGCTCGAGGCCACGTTCCTCGAGGAGCGCGTCGAGGCGCGGATCGGCTGACGGCGCGACGGTGACGTAGAACGCCGCGTCGTCCATCACGCAGAGCGTCCGGTCGAGCGTCTCCTCGTCGAGCTCCGAGTCGACGCCGAGCCCGACGATGCGGTTCAGCATCGGCGAGTCGGGCGCGTGCGTCGCACGCAGGCAGACGGCCTCGCCGATCGGGATCGCGTCCTCGCCGTAGATCGGGAGGTACGCGTCGAGGGAGATGCGCTCGAGCGGGTCCACGGCGCCGCGGCCTAGGGCGCGTCCGCCTGGAGAGCCTCGAGGCGCTTGCGCCAGTACCGCTCGAGGCCGAGGTAGCAGTGCCAGTAGGGGGCGGCGCGGTCGTAGGCGTCCGCCTCGTCGGGGTCGGAGGCGACGACGTCCGCCCGCGCGGCAGCGACGAAGGTCGCCTCGTCCATCCCGTGGCCGACCCGATCGGCCCAGCTGCGCATCGTCGCCCGGAGGAGGTCGAGGTGGTGCTCGACGTCGTCGAAGACGCCGAAATGGACGAGCGCGAGACGTCGCGGCGAGCGGCGCTCGATCTCGTCGAGCGTGCGCTCCCATGCGTCGAGGTCGATCTCGGGAGGCGGCGTCGGTGCGAAGACGAACCGGCCCGGCCGGATTCGCACCCCGGCAGCGTCGCCGTTGTAGAGCGTCCCGTCCTCGTGCTGGTAGGAGACCTGGTGCCAGGCATGACCGGGGGTGGGGAAGCACGCGAGCCCCGCCACCCGTTCGCCGACGACGCGGACGTTCTCCTCCGGCACCGCCACGAGCTCTCCCCACAGCTCGTCGAAGGAGTCGCCGTAGAGCCTCCGCGCGCTCGCCTCGAGCCGACTCGGATCGACGACGTGAGGCGCCCCGACCTCGGACACGTGGACCACGAGCGACGGATGCTCGCGCACGAGCGCCCCCGCCGCGCCCGCGTGGTCGAGGTGGATGTGCGACAGCAGCAGGTGCTTCACGTCGCGGAGCTCCACGCCGCGGCCCCCGAGGGCGTCGTGCAGAGCCCCGAGGCAGCTCGTCGGCCCGCAGTCGAAGAGGGCGAGGCCCTCATCGGTTTCGACCAGGTAGGCGGCGATCCGGCGCTCGTCGCCGCAGTGGAGAAGGTCGAGCGGCTCGCGGTTCACACAGAAGACGCTAGTCGGGTTAGCCGTACCACGTAGGGAGTACGCCGGGTCTACGGTCGAAAGACGCGCGATGACTTTCGAGCGGTCCGACGGTCATTGCTGCGACAACCGACAAGGGAGGCTCACATGCCCGCACCAACGATGGTCGTCGGCGCTCCGTGCTGGATCGACCTCTACAGCTCGGACACCGAGAAGGCCAGCACGTTCTACGGCGAGCTCCTCGGCTGGACGGCGCAGGCGCCCGAGGAGGGCTTCGGGGGGTACTTCATCTACACGAAGGACGGCAAGGCGGTTGCCGGCTGCATGCACAACGACGGCTCGATGGGCTACCCCGACGGGTGGGGCCTCCATCTCATGACCGACGACGTCGAGCGCACCGCGAAGGCCGCCGTCGAGCACGGCGGCTCCGTCGCGATGGGCCCGATGGAGGTCGCCGAGAACGGCAGCTCCGCGATGATCGTGGACCCGGGCGGCTCGGCCGTCGGCGCATGGCAGCCGAATCGGGTCAAGGGGTTCGAGGTCACCGGTGAGCCCGGCGCACCCGCGTGGTTCGAGCTGCACACCGGCGCCTACGACAAGGAGGTCGCCTTCTACCGCGAGGTCTTCGGCTGGGACGCCCACGTGATGAGCGACACCGAAGAGTTCCGGTACACGACTCTCGGCGAGGGCGAGCAGGCGCTCGCCGGGATCATGGACGACGCCGGAGAGCCCTCCGGCTGGAACGTCTACTTCTCCGTCGAGGACGTCGACGCCGCGCTCGAGCAGGTCGAGAAGCTCGGTGGAAAGGTCGTCGAGCCGGCCCAGGACACGCCGTACGGCCGTCTTGCGAGGGCTACCGACCCGACCGGCTCGGCGTTCCGGCTCGTCGCGAGCCCCGACGCCTGACCGCGCTCCGGTCCCGGTGCCCGGTTCCGCCGGGCGCCGGGACCGACGCTATGCGCGCGCCCGCGTCGCCGCGAGTGCTCGGTCCAGGTCGACCACGAGATCCTCGGCGGACTCGATCCCGACCGAGAGTCGGACGAGGTTGGTCGGCGCCGCGAACGGCCCCGTCGCGGTCGAGGCGTGCGTCATCCGGGCGGGATGCTCGATCAGGCTCTCGACGCCGCCGAGGCTCTCGGCCAGTGTCCACACCTCCGTGTGCGAGACGAGGTCGACTGCCTCCTCCTCGCTCTCCACGAGAAACGACATCATCCCTCCGAAGTCGCGCATCTGGCGCGCCGCGAGCTCGTGCCCGGGATGCTCGGGAAGCCCGGGCCAGAGCACCTGTGTGACACGCGGGTGAGCCTGGAGGAACGCGGCGACGACGCGGGCGTTGTAGCAGTGGCGCTCCATCCGCACCGCGAGGGTCTTGAGCCCGCGAAGCACGAGCCACGAATCGAAAGGCCCGGGCACCGCGCCCAGCGACTTCTGGAGAAACCGCAGCCGCTCGGCGATCGTCGGGTCGTTCGTCCCGGCGAAGCCGCCCACGACGTCCGAGTGGCCGCCGAGGTACTTCGTCGTCGAGTGAAGGACGATGTCCGCGCCGAGGTCGAGCGGCGTCTGGAGGTAGGGCGTTGCGAAGGTGTTGTCGACGACGAGCAGAGCGCCGACGTCCTTCGCCGCGCGTGCTACCGCCGCGATGTCGACGACGTTCAGCAACGGGTTAGTCGGCGACTCGACCCAGACGAGTCGCGCGCCCTCCACGTTCGCCGCGGCCTCGGTCGAGAGCTCGTCGGGGGTGACATACGAGAAGCGGTAGCCCTTCGGCTCGTAGACCTGCGAGAACATCCGGTACGTGCCGCCGTAGACGTCGTTGACGCAGACGACGCGGTCGCCAGGGTCGATCAGGTGCATGATCGTCGACGTCGCGCCGACGCCGGAGGCGAACGCGTGCCCGTGCGCCGCGTTCTCGAGCGACGCGAGGCATACCTCGAGAGCCGTCCGCGTCGGGTTCGCGACGCGCGCGTAGTCGTAGCCCTTGTGGACCCCGACCGCCTCCTGGGCGAAGGTCGACGTTTGGTAGATCGGCGTGATCACGGCGCCGGTCGCGGGGTCCGGCTCCTGCCCCGCGTGGATCGCCCGCGTCTCGAAGTCCATGCCCGCGATGGTACTCGCGCGGTTCAGCCCAGGCCCGTGACGCGCGCGGCCCCGAGCCACTCCGCCAGGCCCGTGAGCGCCCCGTCGAGCCGGGAGGTGTCGCCCCAGGCGCCGAGCACCTCGAGCGTGCCCGTCCGGCGGTCGAACCGGGGCTCGACGCGCCCGACGAGCCGGTCGCCGACGAGGATCGGTAGGACGTAGTAGCCGTACTCGCGCTTCGCCGCAGGGACGAACATCTCGAGGCGGTAGCGGAAGCCGAACAACGCCTCGGCGCGGTCGCGGTCGTGGATCAGGCGGTCGAACGGCGAGAGCAGCGTGACCCGGTCCGGGACCTCGCCTCCGACCGCATCCGGGTGTGCCTCCCAGCCCTCCCGCGTGGAGCGGACGCCGAGCGCGCGGAAACGGCGCGCCTCGAGCTCTCGCTGGGCAGCGCGGAGCGGGAGCGCCTCCGTGTGCGGGAGGAAGCGCTCCGCGAGATCCCAGAGCCGCTGTCCGCCGTCCCGGCCCGCGACCGCGACCTCGCCGCGAAGGTGGAGGGAGGTGAGCATCAGCCCGACCTTTCGCGGCCCGTACCAGCGGTGCCGCTCGCGTTCGCCCGCCGAACGGTCCTCGAGCTCGCGCGAGAGAAGCGGCCCGCGGCGTTCGAGCTCGCGCAGCACGTAGCGGCGGAATCCGCGGTTCTCCGCGAGGAACGAGCGCACCCAGCGCTCGGAGTTGTAGTGCGTCGAGGTTCTCCAGCGCCGCTGGAGGCCGCGCACGAGCGGAAGCGCCTCGATCGGCCAGACGAGCGCATCCCACTCGAAGAGGGCGCGCTCCCGCCAGAGGAGCCGGTCGAGCTCCGCAGGGTCGTAGCGGCTCCCGAGACGGCTCCAGAGCACGAGGTGCTGCGCCGGCGCGACGGTCGCGATCGGGTCGAGCTGGAGGAACCCGAGCCGGCGGACCGTGTCGAGGACGTTGGTCGCGGAGCCGTCGAGCAGCTGCGACCGAACCGCCATCTGCCGCGCCTCGGTCTCGTCGACGAGCCGTCCCCCAGCGGGAGGGGACGCCGCGTGCCGCCGGCCGACGGTCTCAGGCACGAAGCACCGTCTCGAGCCCGATCACGCGGCGGAGGCGGTCGAGGGCACGATCCAATGCGTCGTCGAGCCCGCCCGACGCGCGCACGCCGGGCTCCCGATGAAACGCCTTGACCACGAGCCGACCCTCCGCCCGCTCCGACTTGAGGTCGGCGCGGCCGACGACGCGGTCGCCCCGGAGCAGCGGTAGGACGTAGTAGCCGTAGCGGCGCTGCGGCGCCGGCTTGTAGACCTCGATCAGATGGTCGAAGCCGAGCACGCGCCGTGCGAACGGGCGATCCCAGAGCAGGTTGTCGAACGGGGAGAGCAGCACCGCAGCGCGAGGGGCAGGAGGGTCGAGCTCCGTGCCGGCCGCGACGAGGACGGGCGGGCCGCCGTCCTCGACGGCGTGCCGTTCGAGTGCTCCCTCGTCGACGAGCGCGTCCACGACGGGTCGCACGCGCGGAGCTCCGCCCCGGAGGCGCCAGTGCTCGACGATGCCCCGTTCCGTCAGGACTCCGCGCCCCCGCACGGCCCGGGTGACGAGCTCACGCAGCCGCTCGGGCTCCTTCGGCGTCGGCGCGTCGAGGGTCTCTGGTGGGAGAACGCGCTCGGGGAGGTCGTACAGGCGCTGGAAGCCCTGACGGCCCGCGACCACGAGCTCGCCGTGGTTCCAGAGCAGCTCGAGCATCTGCTTGGCCGGCTTCCAGCCCCACATCTCGCCCTTGCGCGCCGCTCCGTCGAAGTGGCGTGAGCCGAGCGGCCCGCGTGCACGGATCTCGTCGAGGATGTGCTCCCGCAGGTGGGGATGCGTCCGGTCGACCTCGCCGTACCACCGGCGGCCGCCGACCTGCATCGCGGGCCGGAGGAGCGGCCAGTGCTCGGCGGGCAGGAGGCAGGCCTCGTGCGCCCAGTACTCGATCAGCCTCCCGCGCGCGAGCAGGCGCGAGACCGCGTCGCGCGGAAAGTCGCCGATCCGTCCGCCGAGCGCGATCCGGTGGCTGCGGTCGACTGTCGAGATCGAGTCGAGCTGGACGCACGAGAGGCGACGCACCGCCGTTTCGACCTCGGCGGTCGTCGCGCGCCTGCCACGGGCCGCATAGCCCTGCGCCGCGACCGCGATGCGGCGGACGGCGGCCGCCGAGATGCTCGCCCTCCGCACGCTTCAGTTCTACCTGGGGTCGGCCGATGTACCTGTCACATTCTTCCGATGCGACGCTTCGTGCTCTATTCCCTCGTGGTGCTCGGGCTCGCCTACGTGGTCGGGATCCCGCTCTTCCTGGGCAACGGCGACGACTCGCTGCCGAAGGGGACCGACGCCGTGGTCGCGCTGGCGGGCTCCGACAACACGCTGCCCGCCGCGCAGCAGCTGATCGGCGGCGGCATCGCGCCGACGCTCGTCGTCTCGGCCGAGCGCAACGGCCGCGACCAGCACCGCCGCGCCCTGTGCAAGTCGAAGGCCGAGGATGTCGTCTGCATCTATGCCGGACCGTACTCGTCGACAGGCGAGGCGAAAGCCATCTCCGAGCTCGCAAAGCGTCGCAACTGGGACACGATCGTGCTCGTCGCCCCGGACTACCAGACGTTCCGCGCCGAGCGCTCGTTCCGGCGCTGTGGCTCCTTCCGGGTCGCCACGTACGGCGTCGACGAGCCGACGTGGCGGACGGCGCTCGGCATCCCCCTCGAGTGGGTGAAGCTCGCCGTCACCGAGACGGTGCGCCGGGGCTGCTGAGTTCTGAGGGCGCGCGCGGCGCTATCGTCGCTCCGTGGACGACAAGCAGCTCCGCAAGAAGCGTGACCAGGAGCTCATCGAGATCCTCAACGAGGTACGCGTCGCGCTCGCGGGCGCGAGCGTGCTCTTCGGCTTCCTCCTGATCGTCCCCTTCAGCGCGCGCTGGGACGGCGCGACCGACGCCCAGCGCACCGCCTACGTCGTCGCCTTCCTCGCGACGCTCTTGTCCGTCGTGGGGTTCATGACGCCGACCGCCTACCACCGGCTTCGCTGGCGCGAGCGCAACAAGGAGCGGATGCTGCGCGTCTCCCACGCCGGGACGATCGTCGGCATCGGCTTCCTGGCAGTCGCAATGACCGCGGCGACGTACCTCGTGATCGACGAAATGGCAAAGACGGCCGTCGCGGCCGCGGTCACCGCGGTCGCCGGGGCGGTCTTCCTCGGCGTCTGGTTCGTGCTCCCGCTCTCGACGCCCTACGACCGCTGGGACGAGGACGTCGACGAGGACGAGCTCGAGGAGCAGGGAAGCCAGCCAACCCTCGGCTCGCGCGCGCAGTAGAGGCCTGATGTGGAACGGGCGCTCCGCGCCCGAATTTCACGTCAAGCCTCCAGCTCAGCCAGGGACGTCGCCCGCGAGGATCGTCGCCAAGCGGTCGGCGTCGATGTTGCCTCCCGAGACGATGCACACGACCCGTCCCTGGCCGCCGTGGCCGGCGAGCGCCGCCGCGAGCGCGAGCGCGCCGGCACCCTCGGCGACGACGTGGGCGCGTGTCGCGAGCAGCCGGACTGCGCTCGCGACCTCGCCCGGTGAGAGCGCCACCGCCCCCGCGACGAGCGACCGGGCTCGCTCCCACATCGCCGGCAGGAGCGCCTTCGACCCTGCGCCGTCGACGAACGACGGCACGTAGTCGACGCTGACCGGCTCGCCTGCGGCGAGCGACGCCGTGAGGGGCGCGCCCGTCTCCGGTTCGCAGGCGATCACGCGGGTCGACGGCGAGACGGCCGCGAGCGCGCTCGCGATCCCGGTCGTCAGGCCGCCGCCGCCCCACGGCACCAGGACGGCGTCGATGCCGTCGAGCTCCTCGGCCAGCTCGAGCCCGATCACGCCGTTTCCGGCCATGACCCGCTCGTCGAGCACGGGATGGACGAAGAGGCCGCCCAGGCCGGGATAGGCGCCCGTCTCCATCGTCTCCCACCAGGTGTCGTAGGGCACCGCGACGACATGGCCGCCGAGGCGCTCCACGGCGTCGAGCTTCGCCCGCGGAGCGTGGTCGGGCGCCACGACCGTCGCAGGGGCTCCGAGCTCGCGTGCGACCCAGCACACGCCCTGGGCCATGTTCCCGGCGCTCGTCGTCCAGACCCCCGCGCGCCACTCGGCCGGGTCCGCCTGGCGGATCGCATTCGTCGCGCCGCGCAGCTTGAAGGAGCCGATCGGCTGGAGGCACTCGAGCTTGAGCCAGATCTCGCACGGAGCCTCGACGTCGAGCCGGACGAGCGGGGTCCGCGAGACCGTGTCGGCCGTGGTCGCGCGGGCTCGCTCGATCGCCTCGAGTGGGATCAGAAGTCGACCTCGGTGCCGATCCCGCGCTCCCGTGCCCGGTCGACGCAGAGAACCGCGGCCGCGAGGTCCTCCACCGCGATCCCGAGCGACTTGAACAGCGTCAGCTCGGTGTCGCTCCGCCTGCCGGGGTGCGTACCGGCCAGGAGCTCGCCGAGCTCGGCGCGGATGTGGTCGGGCCCGATGCCGCGCTCCTCGACGGCACGGAGATAGTCGCCGGATTCGTTCACGGTCGACTCGCGTCGGTCGACGAAGAGCGAGGCGTCCGCCACGACGTCGGCGTCGAGCTCCCGCGCCGACGCGACCGACGAGCCGACCGCGTTGATGTGCGCCCCGGGCGCGAGCCACGAGCGGCGGACGAGCGGCTCGCGTGAGGCGGTGCACGTGCAGACGACGTCGGCCCTGTCGAGCGCCTCCTCGACCGTGTCGCACGGGAGGCCATGGGCCTCGAGCGCCAGCGCTTCGGCGTGCTCCGGGGTACGGCTCCAGACACGGAGCTCGAGATCCGGGATCACGGTGCGCATCGCCTGGGCGTGCGAGCGCCCCTGCACGCCTGCGCCGAGGATCGCCACGTGCCGGGCACCTGGACGCGCGAGGAGCCTCGTCGCCGCTCCGGAAACCGCGGCCGTCCTGATCTCGGTGACAGCCGAAGCGTTGAGGATCGCCCGGAGCACACCCGTGACGCCGTCGTGGAGCAGCACCGTTCCCTGATGCGGGTCGAGCCCGCGCCCGCTGTTGGCGGGGGCGACGACGATCTCCTTGAGCGCGAAGACCGGATCGGTGCCGCCGCGATAGGCGGGCATGAGCCCCATCAGCGCCTCTCCCGGCGGGACGAAGATCGAGCGCAGCGGGAGGGAGAGCTCGTCCCGCGCGAGTGCCGCGAGCACGTCCTCCATCGCCGCGATGCACGACTCCATGTCGAGCACCTCGCGGACGTCGGCCTCGGTGAGCAGGAGCGCGGTCACGCGAACAGCGCTCCGATCGAGGCCCGTTCCTCCGTGTCGAGCGTGACGTCCAGCGCTTCGGCGACGGGCGCGAGTTGCGCGACCGTGTTCGGCCCGACCACCACTGCCGTGACCTCCGGCACGTGGAGCAGCCAGGCGACCGCCAGCGCGGCCATCGAGACGTCGCGGTCGGCCGCCGCGCGCTCGAACGCCTCGAGCGCGTCGAATGTCGGGCCCGACCGGTAGTGCTCCGATCCCTCGGGTCGCACGGTCATCCGCGAGCCCGGCGGCGGCTCCTCGCCGCGGCGGTACTTGCCGGTCAGCCAGCCCCCGGCGAGCGGGGCGAACGGCGTGAAGCCGAGCCCGTGCTCGTGGCAGAGGGGAAAGATCGTCTCGCGGTCCCCTTGCTCGAGCAGCGAGAAGGCGTTCTGCACCCACTCGTAGCGCGTCAGGCCCTCGAGCGCCGAGATCTCGAGGGCCTCCGCGAGCTGCTCGGCGCTGAAGTTCGAGGCGCCGACCGCTCCGACCGTCCCGTGCCGGACGAGCTCGTCGAACGCCGTGAGCGTCTCCTCCTGCGGGACGTCGGGGTCGAAGGCATGCGCCAGGTAGAGCGGAATGCGCTCCACGCCGAGCCGGCGCAGGCTCGACTCGACCTGCCGGCGGATCCGTGCCGCTCCGAGACCCCGGTCGCCGCCGTCCTCCATCGGGTTGAACGTCTTCGTTGCGATCACGACGCGGTCGCGGACGTCGGCCCCCTTCGTGGCGAGCCACGCGCCGATGTACTCCTCGCTGCGCCCGCCGCCGTACGCGTCGGCGGTGTCGAGGGTCGTGATCCCGAGGTCCCACGCGGCGTCGAGGAGCCGCAACGCGTCGTCGCGTGAGGTTCCCTGGCCGAACAGCCGCGGCGCCGAGCCGACGCCGCCGAAGTTGCCGCAGCCGAGGATCACGTGCGAGACCGCGACGCCGCTCCGGCCGAGTGCCCGCTGCTCCACGCGCCGATCGTACGCAGGCGGCGCGCCCGACGGCCGCATAGGGTTGGCCCCGCGGACGACGAACACCGGTCGATGTGAGCAGCGACGGGGCCCACACCGCGTGGCAGGAGGCACGGCGCGAGGCTGCGCCCTTCGCCGCGATCATCCTCGGCGCGAATGTCGCGCTCGCCCTCGTCAGCCGGCGGGCGGGATGGGAGCTGTTCGGGTCCGACAACTGGTGGATCTGGCTCGTGATCAGCGCGCCGTCCGCCGTCCTCGTCGCGACGTTCTGGATCGGTCCCGGGCGCATGGGGCTCGGGGAGCGCCGACGCGAGCTCGCGATCGGCCTGCTCGCCTTCCTCTGGCTCGGGACCATCGCGGGGATCACGTGCGTGATCGTGTCGCTCATGCACTGGCGCCCGAGTGGAGGCCAGCTGCTGCTCAGCGCGGCGGTCGTGCTCCTCACGAACGTGATCACGTTCTCGCTCGTCTTCTGGGAGCTCGACAGCGGCGGACCGGTGCAGCGCGCACTTGCTGCGTCGCGCATCCGGCCGGACTTCCAGTTCCCGCAGGACGAGAACCCGCAGCTCGCGCCCCGGACGTGGGCGCCGGCGCTCCTCGACTACGTGTACGTCTCCGTGACGAACTCGATCGCGTTCAGCCCCACCGATGCAATGCCGCTCACGCACCGAGCGAAGCTCTTCATGGGGCTCGAGGCCGGGGTCTCCGCGGTGACGGTCGTCGTCGTCGCCGCACGCGCGATCAACATCCTCGGCACCTAACGCCGCTCCCGGCGCCAGACGAGCCGCAGCCCCGACCACGTGCCGTCGATCGCCGCGACCTTCGTGTCGACGAGCCCGAGCGGGAGCGCGACGTCGCGCACGGCGTCCTCCGTCATGTCCGTCGGCACCTTCGACGCCCGCTTGGGCCACGCGATCCAGAGCAGCCGATCGGGGTGGATTGCCCCGGCGAGCTCGCCGAGGCGCTCCTCGAGCTCCGCCCGCGCCGTCACGAAGCAGACGACGACGTCGGCCTCGGCGGGCCGGTCGACGCGACGGGCGCCCGGCGGGAGCGGGGAGAGGAGCTCGTCGACGTGACCGGGATCGGCGACGACCGCGTACGAGCAGCCCTCGCCGATCCCGAGCTTGCGTGCGAGTGGCGTCGCCGAGTAGCCGTGGGTCAGAGCTGCACCGAGCCGTCGGCGTCGAGCGTCCAGTGTGGGTTGTGCGCCACCTCCCACGGGTGGCCGTCCGGATCGACGAACACGCCCGAGTAGCCGCCCCAGAACGTCTCGGCGGGCGCGCGCGCGATTCGCGCTCCGGCGGCCCGGGCCTCCTCGATCACCGCGTCGACTTCGACGGGAGAGCGGACGTTGTGGGCGAGGGTGATGCCGCCCCAGCCGCCCGGGTCGTCGACGCCGCTGTCCTCGCGCAGCGCGTCGCGCGACCACAGCGCGACGACCATGCAACCCGCCTGGAAGAAGTGGACGTCGTCCGGGCCCGAGACGGGCGTCCAGCCGAGTCCCTCGTAGAACCGCCGCGCCGCCTCGAGGTCGGCCACGCCGAGCGTCACGAGGCTGAGTCGCTGCTCCATGTCTCGATCATGCCACCCGCCGGCTCCACGGCGGTCGCGGCGAAGGCACGGTAGGCGGGCCCGAGCGCGTCGGCCAGGTCACGGCCGCCGACGCGGATCCCACTTCGCCCGAGGCGCTTGACAACGGCCCCGGGTGGAAGCGCGCGGTGCGGCCGCGGAGGGGGCAGCTCGCCGGCCGACCAGGGATCGCCGCTCCGGGAGGCCGGCGGCGCGACGGGCTCGCAGCCGCGCCAGCGCAGGAGGAGCGACGGGTCGCCGTCGATCGCGTCGGCGAGGACGAACGCCAGCGCGGCGACGTGCTTGCAGACGGCCGAGCGCTCGCGGTCGGGGCACGTGCACGACGTGCGGATCCGCCGCGTGGGCGGGACGAGCGGCTCCTGGAGCTCCGTCTCCAGGTGGTGCACGAGGTGGACCGACTGCTGCGCGCCCTCGACGCCGTGCTCGAGCCCTCGGCGGCTGCGCGCCGCACGGACGGCGTCGGCCCATGTCGCGGGAGGAAACGGCGCCGTCTCGAGGGAGACCGCGTATCGCGAGCCGCCCGAGCCGCTCACGCGGGCACGAACCACGCCCTCTGCGACGCTCACGTCCGAGACTGCGCCGGCCCGCGCGAGCTCGCGACCGCGCTCCGCACGCGTAGAGCTCTCGTCCGGGACGATCGTGGACGCGAGGAGCCGCGCCCACGGCCCGAGCCCGATGCGGAAGCCGCCGCCGTCGACCTCGATCGGCGCGCCGCCTGCGAGCACCAGCTCGTTCACGGGGACGCCTCGATCGCCTCGGGCGCGAGCGCGACCGCGGCACGGATCGCGTCGAGGTCGAGCTCCGACAGCCAGTCGTCGGCCCGCGCCGCCATCACGTCGTCGGCGAGCTCGCGCTTCGCGTCCAGCAGCGCATCGATCCGCTCCTCGAGCGTCGCGGTGCAGACGAGGCTCGACACGAAGACCGGCTTGCGCTGGCCGAGGCGGTGGACGCGGTCGGTCGCCTGCTGCTCGACGGCGGGGTTCCACCAGCGGTCGAAGTGGACGACGTGGTTCGCCGCGGGCAGGTTGAGGCCGCGCCCGCCGGCCCGGAGGGACACGACCATGGCGCCCGGGCCGCGATCCGACTCGAACCGCGCGACGAGCTCCTCCCGGGCCCGGGCCGAGAGACCGCCGTGGAAGAAGCCGACCTCGCGACCGAGTCGCGTCGCCAGGTGGGACGCGAGCCGCCCGAAGCCCGGATACTGCGTGAACACGAGCGCCTTGTCGTCTTCCGGCACGGCGGCGAGCAGCTCGACGAGACGCTCGAGCTTCCCGGAGCGGCCTTCGAGCGCGCGACCGGTCGGGACGACCAGCTCGGGGTGGTTGCAGACCTGCTTGAGCTGGCCGAGCATCGCGAGGACCGCGCCGCGCCGGTCGAAAGCCCGCTCGTGGGTCTCGATGCGAGGCAGCCAGCGGTCGACGGTGGCCCGGTAGAGGCTTGCCTGCTCCACCGTGAGGTGGCACGGGACCTTCGTGATCGTGATCGGAGGGAGGTCGAGGTCGACCTCCGGCGCGTCCTTCGCGCGACGCAGCACGAACGGCCCCACCAGCGCGCGAAGCCGCTCGAGCGCCAGCGGGTCCCGCCGTGTCTCGATCGGGCGGGCCAGCGTCCGCTCGAACGCCTGGAGCGACCCGAGCAGGCCCGGGTTGACGAGGTCCATGATCGCCCAGAGCTCGCCGAGCCGGTTCTCGATCGGCGTCCCCGTGAGCGCAAGCGCCCGCCGGCGCGGGATGCGACGCAGCGCGCGGTGTCGTTTCGTCCGGGGGTTCTTGGCGTCCTGTGCCTCGTCGAGCAGAAGCCGGTCCCAGACGATCCGCCCGAGGAGCGCGACGTCGCGGGTCGCCACGTCGTACGACGTCACGACCACGTCGCTCGCCCGCGCGGCCGCGAGGAAGGCCGTCTCGCGCAGGCGCGTCGGACCGTGGTGGAGGTGGACGCGGAGGGTCGGGGCGAACCGGGCGATCTCGCGGGCCCACTGCTGCGCGACGCTCATCGGGCAGACGACGAGCGTCGGCCCGACCTCGCCGTCGGTGTCCTGCCGCTCGGAGACGAGCGTCGCAATCGCCTGGACGGTCTTGCCGAGGCCCATGTCGTCGGCCAGGATCCCGCCGACGCCCAGGTCGCCGAGCAGCCGCAGCCAACCGTGTCCCCGCTCCTGGAACGGGAAGAGCTCGTGCGTCAGGCCGGCGGGCGTCGCGAGGGAGCGGTAGCGACGCTCGGAGGTGTCCGCGAGGAGCGCTTCCAAGCCTGCGTCGAGCCTGACCTCGCCGAGCTCCACGCCCGCCTCGTCCGTCTCGATGCCGGACACCGCGCGGACGAGCTCGACCACGCCGGCGCCGCGGCCGCGTCCGTCGAGGAAGCGGAGCGCGCGCTCGACCTCGCCGGCGCGAAGCGCATGCCACTTGCCGCGCAACCGGACGAGCGGCTCCTTGGCGGCCGCGAGCGCCCGCAGCTCGTCCTCTGTCAGCTCGACGTCACCGATCGCGACCCGCCAGTCGAACGACGCAATCGCGTCGCGGGTGAGGAGGCCGCTCGAGACGGCCGGAGACTGCGTCGCGACGAGGTTGACCCGGACGCGGGTGGCCGACGCGACCCAGGCGCGGGGAAGATGAACCGGGACGCCTAGCTCCTCGAGCTGTGGCATCGCCTGCCGCAGGAACGTCCGCACAGCGTCCGAGTCGAGCTCGATCGGCGTCGTCGGGTCATCGCCGAGCGAGATCCCCGCGCCCGAGAGGATCGGCTCGATCGTGGCGAGGCGGCGCTCGAGCGCGCGGTGTGGATCGCTGTCGCGAAGGAAGCCGAACACGTCGTCCGCGCCGTCCTCGAGCAGCGACGCGGGGAGCGCGAGGGTCGGGTCGTCGGCCGCCTCGAGCCACAGCTCGAGCACGACCGGGGTCGCCGCGTCCTCGGTCCGCGCTACGCCTTCGTCGCCCTCGTCGAGTCGCAACCCGACGTTCCACGGGGCGCGCGAGCGGTGCGCGAGGCCGCCGTCCACCCACGCGCCGAGCCGACGCTCGAGCGCGGGATACCCGGACGCCGGGGGCAGCTCCGGCGACGCCGCCGCGAGCCCGGCGAGGAAGTGCTCGGTCGCCCCCGCCGCACGGGGCGAGGGGACGGCGAGCGCGGCGCGCGCGCTGCGGAGCGCCTGCCGGGCGAGCTCGTCGAGCGCGCAGCCGTAGAGGTCGTACACGAACGCCCGCGTGTCGCCGTCGAACGCGTCCGCCGCGGCGGCCGGGGCCGCATGGGCGATCGCGTCGAGCTCGTCGCGGACGTGCTCGTCCAGCGTTGCTCCCCAGAGCGCATGCCAACGCCCGTCGGCCGCCTCGAGATGGGGATGGACGAGCCCCGCCGCCACCGACCGTCGTGCGACCCCGATGACCGCGAGCACCGTGCGCGCCGTCCCACCGAGGTCGAGCCCGCCGTCGGCCGGGGCGGCGAGCGAGAGCAGCTCGTCGAGCTCGATCCGCCGACCCGCGGCGGTCTGTCCCGCGTGGGCGATCTCGACGACCGCGGGCAGCCCCGCGTCCAGCGCCCCGGCAGAGAGCCCACCGTCCGGCTCGCGCACCACCAGGCAGGCGCCTGCGTCGTCCTGCCAGAGGATCTCGAGGGTCGCGCGGTCGGGCTTCGGGGAGGCGAGGGCGGGCTCGGACACGAACCCGTAAGCATAGGTGCGACGGCTGACGCCGGGCCGACCCGCGGAAGGCTAGGAGCCGGAGACGAATGCGGCCACGTCGCGGATCTCCTGCGCCGTGAGCTTGTCCTTGAAGGACGGCATGGCACCGCCGCCGTTCGTCACCTGCGTCACGACCGCGTCGTAGGACGGCGCGGCGTCGTCGAGATTCGGCCCGACGCTTCCCGTCGAGCCCGCGGCTTCGAACGTGTGGCAGCCGCCGCACCCCGCCGACGCGTACACCGTCTTGCCGCTTGCGGCGTCTCCCGCCTGCCCGGCGGTCGTCTCCGTCGTCACGGGGGTCGGCTCGGCGGTGCCCGAGTTGTCGTCGCCGCCGCACCCCGCCGCGACGAGGGCGAGCGCGCCGGCGAGCGCCAGGAGTGCGATCCGTGCGCGCATGAACGCGTTTCTTACCCGGGCGGACGGGCAGCGCAAACCGCGCTACGACAGGCGCACGACGGTCGCGCCGTCCGCGGAGTCGGGCTCGTGGGAGGAGACGAGCGGGTGCCGCGCGAGCTCGTCGCGAACTGCGGTGCGGATCGCGCCGGTGCCGCGGCCGTGGATCACGCGGAGCTCGTCACGTCCGGCGAGGGAGGCCGCATCGACGAAGCTCCGCACGGCCTCGCGTGCCTCCTGCGCCGTCCGTCCCCGCAGGTCGAGCTCCGACGGCGCATGGGTAGGAGTCGGCGCGCGCACAGTGACCCCCTCTTCGGGCGGTCCGTCCGCCTGCGCGTCGGGATCCGGCCGAAGACGCGCGACCGGCACGCGAACGCGGAGACCGCCGCGCCCGACGACGACGGCGTCCTCGCGCACGATCTCGTCGATCGTCCCACGGACGCCGAGCGCGGGAGCGATCACCGGATCGCCGGGTGCGAGCGGCACGGTGACGGGAAGCGGCTCTTCGGCATCGCGCAGGGCGCGTCCGACGTGGGCGGCACGCTCCGACGCGGCGCCGAGGCGACGGTCGCGCTCACGCTCCTTCGCGAGCGCCTTGGGAGTCGTCGCCCGTCGCCGCTCCCGCTCCAGGCGCCGCGCGGCGCGGATCTCGGCGCGAAGGGCGTCCAGCTCCGCCTTCGTCCCGGCGAGCTCGCGCTCCGCCGCCGCGAGCGTGCGCTCGCGCTCGGCCTGCGCCGATGCCCGAACCCGATCGATCTCCTGCTCGAGCTCCGTGACGCGGGCCTCTGCGGCCCGCCGCGCCTCCTCGGCGGCGGAGCGCGCGTCGGCCGCCTGCTCCCGCTCCACGGCCGCCCGCTCCTCGGCGCTCTCCGCCTCGGCGAGCAGCTCCGCGATACGCAGGCGCTCGGGCGCGACGTGAGAGCGGGCGTCGTCGACGAGCTCCGGCGGGAGCCCCAGCCGGGCCGCGATCCGGAGCGCGTGCGACGTCCCCGGGCGCCCGAGGGCGATGCGGTAGAGCGGCTCCTCCGTTTCCGCGTCGAAGCCAGTCGCAGCGTTCGCGACGCCGGCCGTCGCGCTGGCCCACTCCTTCAGCTCGGAGTAGTGGCTCGTCACGACCGTGAGCCGCGCCTGTGTGGTGAGTCGTTCGAGCAGCGCCCGGGCCAGTGCCGCGCCCTCGACCGGGTCGGTTCCCGCGGCGAGCTCGTCGAGCAGCACGAGCGACCGGTCGGTCGCGCGCTCGAGGATCGACACGAGATTGCGCACGTGCCCGGAGAACGTCGAGAGGCTCATCGCGATCGACTGCTCGTCGCCGATGTCGGCGAGCACCTGGTCGAAGACAGGCAGCTCCGCGTGGTCGGCCGGCGGGCGCAGCCCGCACTGATGCAGGAGCGCGAGGAGACCGAGCGTCTTCAGCGCCACGGTCTTGCCGCCGGTGTTCGGGCCGCTGATCACCACCGCCCTGAGCTCGCCGGGCGCGAGGTCGATCGGCACGGCGGCCGCCGGGTCGAGAAGCGGATGCCGGGCGCCTCGCAGTACGACGCAGTGACCCCGTGCGACCGGTGTCCCGCGCCACCGGCGCGAGAGAATGCCGCAGGCGAGGGCGAGATCGAGCTCTGCGACGGCTCCCACGAGGCCCACGACCGGCTCCGCCCGAGCTCCGACCGTCGTCGACAGCTCGCGCAGGATCCGCGCTACCTCCTCGCGCTCCGCGCTCTCCGCCTCGCGCAGCCGGTTGGAGTCATCGACGACCGCAAACGGCTCGACGAACAGCGTCTGCCCGGAGCCGGAGCTGTCGTGCACGATCCCCGGCACCGCCCCCCGCGCGGACGCGCGGAGCGCGAGCACCGGCCGTCCGGCCCGTTCGGTGACGAAGTCCTCCGAGAGGTGCTCGCGCAGCGACGGGTCGCGGGCGAGCGCTCGGAGCCGCTCTGCGATCCGGCCGCGGCCCTCCCGCAGCTCGCGGCGAAGCCGCCGGAGAGCGGGCGAGGCGCCGTCCCGCAGATCCGACCCGTCGTCCTCCACCGCGCGGCGGATCGGCTCGGAGACCTGGCCGAGAGACGTCTCGATGCGACGCACGAGCTCACGCAGGCCGGGCACGTCGACGGGCTCGACCGCCGCACGCGCAGCGATCGCGGCGTCGATCGAGACGGCGATCGCCCACAGCGTCGCGGTGTCGAGGGTGCTCCCGCGTGCGGCGACCTCGACCGCGTGCCGTACGTCCCGCACCTCGGCGAGCTCGGGCTCCGCCGACTCCTCGAGGAGCCGGACGGTCTCGGTCGTGAGCGCCTGACGCCGCCCGACCTCGTCGACGTCGGCGGCCGGCTCGAGCGCGAGGCAGCGGTGCTTCCCCGGCTCGCTCGCCGCGACGGCCGCGAGGCGCTCGAGGATCTCTGGGAGCTCGAGCAGCTCCAGGGCCCGCGGATCCATCGAGGCAGTGTAGGAGGGCCGCTCGCCCGGCCGGTCAGCCCGAGATGTACTCCGTCAGGAACTGGATCTGGACGCTCTGCTCGTTCGACTGGAACTTGACGAGGTCGCCGATCGAGACGATTCCGAGCACGTCACGTGCGTCTCCGAGCACCGGAAGGTGCCTGATGCGCCGCTCGGTCATCACGGCCATGCACTCGTCGATCGACGCCTCGGGCCCGACGTACACGAGCTCCCGCGTCATGATCTCCCGCACGGGCGTCGTCCGCTCGTCCCGGCCCTGGACCGCGACGCGGCGGAGGTAGTCGCGCTCGGTGACGATGCCGGCGAGCGTTCCGTTCTCGTACACGAGCAACGCGCCGACGTTGCCCTGCACCATCCTCGCGACGGCCTCGTGCACCGTGGCCGAGCCCTCGATGCCGAGGACGTCGCGGCCTTTCCCGTCGAGGATGTCCGACACGTGACCCACGAAGCTCGTACCCCTTGGCACAAGCTTCTACCACGAACGGCTCGGACGCAATCCCCTGTGCGCCGATTTCCCCGAAAGAGAAGCGTCCCGGCGCACGCCACTACTGCTATATTTGCGCTAGCAACAAATCTCTGCGACGACCGGAAGGAACGATGACCGCATCCGTGGCAACCGACGACCTCGAACGGCTCCCCGCAGCCCACGAACGGCTGACGTACGGCGCCGTACACCTCGACGTGACCGATGCCGCGCGGTCGGTCGCCTTCTGGCGCGACCTCATCGGACTCGCCGAGATCGCGCGCACGGGCGACGCGATCCACCTCGGCGTCGACGGGCGCGCCCTTATCGTCCTGCACCCGGGCGCCGGGCACGGCCCCGTCCCCGGACGGACGGGCCTCTACCACGTCGCGATCCACCTTCCGAACGAGACGGAGTTCGCCCGCGTCCTCGCGAGGATCGCCGCTGCGGGCGTGCCCCAGGCCCCGACCGACCACATCTTCTCGAAGGCGACCTACCTGAGCGACCCGGACGGCATCCAACTCGAGCTCACCCTCGAGACCCCCGAGCGCGCCGGCGAGATCACCGTCGGACCGGCGTCCGTGACGATCCGGGACGCGAGCGGCCGGCTGCGGGGGTTGACGGAGGCGCTCGACGTCCGCGAGGTGCTCTCCCACCTCACGGACCGGGACCTCGACCGGCGGCTGCCGATCGGCACGACGGTGGGGCACGTGCATCTGCACGTCGCCGACCTGGAGGCGACGCGGCGGTTCTACACGGACGTGATCGGGTTCGAGGAGCACACGTTCGTTCCCGGAATGGGCTTCGCGGACCTGAGCGCGGGCGGCCGCTTCCCCCACCGCTTCGCCTTCAACACCTGGCAGGGCGAGGGTGCGCCGCCGACGCCCGCCGGTGCGGCACGCCTCCGGTTCTTCGAGCTCGTCGTCGAGCCCGCCCGCCTCGCTGCGATCCGCGAGCGACTCGACTCCGACGGACAGCCGTACGAGGTCGAGGGAGACATCCTGATCACGCGCGACCCCTCCGCCAACGAGCTGCGTCTCGCAGAGCTCCGCTGAGGCGCAGCCCAGTCGAAAGGAGCGACACCAATGGACGTCACGATCATCGGTACCGGCAACATGGCCCGCGGCATTGGCTCTCGCCTCGTCTCGGGCGGCCACGCCGTCACGCTGCTGGGCACGGAGCGCTCGAACGCGGAGGCGCTCGCGGCCGACCTCGGCGGCAGCGTCAGCGCTGGCACCGTCGGCGACCCGATCGCCGACGACGTCGTCGTGCTCGCGGTCTGGTACCCCGTCACGTTGGACGTCGCGCAGCAGGCCGGCTCGCAACTCGATGCCAAGGTCGTCGTCGACATCTCGAACCCGCTCGACACCGAGACCTTCGAGCCGATCGTCCCCGACGCCGGCTCGGGTGCCGAGGAGCTCGCCGCCGCCGTGCCGGGCGCGAGGGTCGTCAAGGCCTTCAACACGACGTTCGCCGGGACGCTGTCGTCGGGCGAGGTCTCGGGACACCAGCTCGACGTGCTCCTCGCTTCGGACGACGCAGATGCGAAGCGCACCGTCGCCTCGCTGGTCGAGAGCTCCGGCCTGCGCGCAGTCGATGCAGGCCCGCTGCGCCGCGCCAGGCAGCTCGAGGCGCTGGGGTACCTCCACATGGCGGTTCAGGAGGGACTCGGCACCGGCTATGGAAGTGCGGTCAAGATCGTCGGCTGATGACCGCGTCGCACGACACGATCCCACCCCCTGAGTCGCCGCCCGGCGGCGCGGTGGACGACGCCCCGATGGCCAGGATCACCGCCCGGGCGGGCTACATGATGGGGGAGAACGTCGACCAGGCTTGGTCGACGGAGCACGCGCGCGCCTGGGAGGGCTTCCTCGAGCTCAGCCGCCAGCTGCGGCGCGCGGCGGACGACGTGCTCGGGCCGGTCGAGGGCTTGACCGTGAGCACGCTGGGAATCATGGGGCGGCTCGCGCGGGCCGAGAGCCGGACGCTTCGCCAGACGGACATCGCCGAGGCGATGGGCCTGAGCTTCAGCCGCGTCTCGCGTCTCATCGACTCGCTGGAGGCGCGGGGGCTCGTCGAGCGGCGACCGTGCCCGAGCGACGCGCGGGCGGTCAACGTGACGCTGACGGCTGACGGTGTCGCCCTGACGCGGCGCGCCCAAGATGCGGTCTTCGCCTTCGTCGAGGAGCACTACTTCGCTTCGCTGGACGAAGCGGAGATCGCGACCCTCTCGAACGTCTTCACGAGGCTCGTCGGTCGCTGGCACGGCGCGGGCGACGGCGGCTGCTGAGAACTCGACGCACCCTCGTCACTCGCGCGACGACGCCTCGAGCGAGAGCGCGGCCCCGACGGACTCCGCCGCCTGCGCCAGGGCGCGCCGGCCGTCGGAAAGCTGCTCGGCGAACGAGAAGAAGCCGTGGAACATCCCCTCGTACCGCGTTACGTCGGCGCGGACACCCGCGGCGCGGAGCCGCTCGGCGTACGCCTCGCCCTCGTCGCGCAGCGGGTCGAGCTCCGCGGTGATCACGAGCGTCGGCGGCGACGCCTCGAAGGCGGCAGCCTCGGCAAGGAGGGGCGAGACGTGCGGATCGTCCGGAGCTCCGTCGCCGCCCGAGAGATAGTGCCGGAGGAACCACGCCATCTCGGCCTTCCTGAGCCAGAATCGGTCGGCGAGCTCCGTCATGGAGGCGCTTTCGCCACGGGCGTCCGTGACCGGGTAGACGAGAAGCTGGAACCTGAACGGCACGCGTGCGCTCTGCGTCACGACGGCGGCGAGGTTTGCGCCGGCAGAGTCGCCGCCGATCGCGAGCCGCTCCGGGTCGCATCCCAGCGCCTCGGCGTGCTCGTAGGTCCAACCGGTCGCGGCGAAGGCGTCGTCGAGACCGGCGGGGAAGGGATGCTCGGGCGCGAGGCGGTAGTCGAGGGAGAGGACGGCGCAGCCGCTCTGGGCTGCGAGCGCCCGCGCGACGTGGTCGTGGGTCTCCACGCTCCCGAGCACCCAGCCGCCGCCGTGGAGGTACACGAGCAGGCCGAGGCCGTCCTGAGCGCTCGGCCGGTAGAGGCGCGCCGGGACACCGCCCGCATCGACGTCCCGGATCTCCGGGAGCTCCACCGTCGGCGCCGGGATGCGCGACGCCCGCAGTGCACGCACGGCCTCGGGCGTCGAGGACTCGATCGGTGGGTCGCCGAGCGACTCGAACTGCTCGAGGAGCGCCTGCGCCTCGGGATGGAGCCGCACTGTCAGTCCTCGTCGAGGCGCAGGTCGAACCCCGCAGGGGCATGGACGTTGACGATGCGCGCGACGGCCGCCGCGCGATTCGCGAACGTGTGGGCGACGCCGGGCGGCACGAGGACGAATGTCCCCGGCCCTACGGTGATCTCCTCCTCCTCGACGATCACGACGACCTCGCCCTCGAGGATGTAGAACGCGTCGTCCTCGTCGGCGTGCACGTGGAGCGGAGGCCCTTCGCCGGGTTGCTTCGTGATGATCGAGAAGTTGAAGCGCGGCGTGTCGGCGGTGCGCGCGAGGAACTCGACGTTCGCGACACGGTGCCCTTCGCCCGGGCGAACGATGACGGCACGCTCGAGCCCCATCACGCCACCGCCGCGGAGACGCTGACACCGAGGTCGCGCAGCAAGCCGTCCTGCAGCCCGTAGACGAGGCCGTGCACCGTCAGGTCCTGCCCGCGCGCCCAGGCGTCGCGGACGACCGTCGTGTGGCAGACGTTCGCGACCTGCTCGGCGACGTTCAGCTCGCACAGCCGGTCGATCCTCGACTCCTCGGCGAGCGAGTCGAGCTCTTCCGCGTGCTTCTCGGCCACATCCGCGACATGACGGAGCCAGTTGTCGATCAGGCCGTGGCGGGCGCCGACGAGCGCCGCAGACACGCCGCCACAGCCGTAGTGCCCGCAGACGATCACGTCCCGCACACGGAGGATGTCGACCGCGTACTGGAGCACCGAGAGGAAGTTCAGGTCGGTGTGCACCACGACGTTCGCCACGTTTCGGTGGACGAACACGTCGCCGGGCGCGAGCCCGACGATCTGGTTCGCCGGGACGCGGCTGTCCGAGCAGCCGACCCAGAGGTACTCGGGCTTCTGCCGCTCCGCGAGCGTCGTGAAGAACGCCGGGTCGTCCGCGACCATCGACGCCGCCCAGGCCCGGTTCCGCTCGAACAGCTCGGCGAGGCCCGTCATGCGCTGAACCTATCGCCCTTTCGATCTCTCCCGCTGTCCTTGTTCCGCTCGGAGCCGGGGCGCATCATGCGTTCGTGGCAGGGGGGACGATCCGAACCGACGTCGCTGTCATGGGCGGCGGGCTCGCGGGGCTGTCCGCGGCGATCGGGTTCGCCCGCCGCGGTCGTCGCGTCTGCGTGCTCGAGCGCGATCCGACAACCCCAGGCGATGGCGATCCCCACCACGTCTTCGACGGATGGGAGCGGTCGGGCGTCGCGCACTTCCGCCAGCCGCACAACTTTCTCGGTCTCGGCCGGCGCACGCTGCTGGACGAGGCGCCCGACGTGCTCGACCGCGTCCTCGCCGACGGGGCCTTCGAGAACCGCCAGTTCGAGCTAGCCCCCGATGAGCCGCGCCCGGGCGACGAGTCGTTCGTCTCCATCTGCATCAGGCGGCCCGTGTTCGAAAGCGCGCTCCGCGCGGCCGCCGAGGCCGAGGCCGACGTGCGGATCGAGGGCGGCGCGCGAGTCGCCGGACTCCTGGGTGCGCCTGCGCCGGGGAGCGGCGCGACGCGCGTCACCGGAGCCCGGACAAGCGACGGACGAACGGTCGAGGCGGAGCTCGTCGTCGATGCGCTCGGACGTACGTCACAGGTGCGGTCGTGGCTCGAGGAGCTCGGGGCGCGTCGTATCGCGGAGCGGCGCAACGAGTGTGGTCTCCTGTACTACAGCCGCCACTTCCGCCTGCGGCCGGGCGTCGAGATGCCCTCGCTGCCGTCTCTGCTCCGCGGGCCGCGCGGTGAGACGGGATACCTCGTCTTCGTCGTCTTTCTGGGGGACAACGGGACGTTCGCCCTCGTGCTCATGATCCCGCCCTGGGATCGCGAGCTGCGGGTCTTGAAGTCCGAAACGGCCTACATGACAGCCGCGCTCGCGATTCCGCCGCTCGTCCCGTGGATCCATCCCGACTGCTCGGAGCCGATCACGCCCGTGCTTCCGATGGGAAGCCTCCAGAACCTCCATCGCTCGCTCGTCGTCGACGGCGAGCCCGTGGCGACCGGCATCCAGCCGATCGGTGACGCGCTTTGCCACACGAACCCGACGTTCGCTCTCGGCGCGTCGCTCTCGATCACGCACGGGTTCACGCTCGCCGAGGCCGCTGCGAGCGCGGACGACGCGCGTGCCCTGGCGCTCGCGTTCGAGGACATGGCCGGAGTGGACGCCGCCGCCCGGTTCGACGCCGTGTCCGACGAGGACCGCGACCGGATCCGCCTGTGGAAGGGCGACCAGATCGACATCCGCGACCCGCGCGACAGCATGGCGCTGTTCCTGCGGCTGACCGCCTATCCGGCCTCGATCGGCGATCCGGATCTCTTCCGCGCCGTCGCCCGACGCGTCAACGC
>NZ_DATMBZ010000136.1:0-21901 GCF_035558935.1 Gaiella sp.
GCGCGTCACCGGCCAGATCCAGCAGCTCGCGATCACGGCACGTGAGGAAGGCGACCTCGTCGCCGAGCAGTTCATGCACTGGTTCCTCCAGGAGCAGCGCGAGGAGGTCTCGTCGATGTCCGCGCTCCTCGACGTCGTCACCCGCTCGAAGGACAGCGTGATGCACGTGGAGGATTTCCTTGCCCGCGAGTCGGGCGGCGAGAACCCGCTCGAGGCCGGTTCCCCGCCCGCCGCGGGCGGCGCACTCTAGGCGTTCCTCCTCGACCTCTCCGCGGCGGTCGCGTCAACACGAGAGAACTGCCCGGATCCGCTGCGCGCTCGCGACGAGCTCCGCGGCCTGTGTCGCACCGATCTTCTTGCTCGACTGGGCGGTCACCTCGCTCGCGAACGCGGCGAGCTTCCCGCAGGCTTCGTCGAGATCGTCGGCCGCGAGCGCACGGCGCGCGTCGCGCACCTTGTCGGCAAGGCTCGAGCCGGGACCGACGCCGGCGACGGCCGCGACTAGGTCGCCGAGTTGCTCGTCGGCGCCCTTGACGCGAGCGTCGAAGCTTGCGTTGGCCCCGTTGCCGGCGGCGTCGGATGCCTCGCACGCGATCCGCGTCGTCCCGATCGCGAAGGTTCCTCCTGACGGCGGCGTGCACGTCACCGCGACCGGCCCGTCGACGTCGTCGTCGGCCGACGCCGTATACGACACGACTGCTCCGAGAGGCCCGGTCGCGTCGACCACGACGCCCGCGGGAACCGTGATGAGCGGCGGAGTCGTGTCGAGCACATCCGACTCGTAGGCGCCGATGTCACAGCCCCTGCCGAACGGCCGGGGGACGCCGCGTTGATCCGTCGGCGGGCACGCCGCCGACGCCGCCGCGTCGATCGCGACGCTACCGGCGCCGAGCGCCATCGTCTCGGTCGGGCCGCCGTTGTCGGTCAGCACACCGAGCCGGGGATCGCCGGCGATTCCCGGGCAGCTCGAGCCCGGCCAGTCGAGGTTCCCGCCTCCGTCCTGGATCGCGCCAATGCACGCATCCCCGGCGAAGATCGAGTTTTCGACCGTGATGGACGTGCCACCCGTGCTGTCGAGTGCGCCTCCTCCCTGGGCCGACGCGGTGTTCCCCGAGAACGTGCTGTTCGTCACCCGGACCGTCGCGTCGTTCAGGTTGTAGATCGCGCCGCCGACGACCGCCGAGTTGCCGACGAAGGTGCTGTTCACGATCGTGAGGGTGCTGCGATAGTTCGAGATGGCGCCGCCGGGCAGTGCGGAGTTGCCGCGGAAGGTGCTGCTCGTGATCGTCATCGTGCCGCCGTTCGCGTTCTCGATCGCGCCGCCCGCGAACGCCGAATTGCCGACGAACGCGGTCCCGGCTACGACGACCGTCCCACCGTTGCTCTGGAGTGCGCCTCCAGCGCCGCCTCCTGCGGACCCGGCGGCGAGCGTGAGGCCGCTCAGGTGCAGCGTCACGGTAGGTGACACGGCGAGGATGCCGCTCGTTCGGTTGCCGCTGACGGTCACGAGGCCGGGGCCGGGGCCGAGAATCTCGAGGTTGCCTCCGTTCACGATGATCACGCCGCTGGTGAGCGTGATGGTTCCGGTCTCCTCAAACGAGATCGTGTCGGCGCCCGGCGCGAGGTTCGCATCGGCGACCGCCTGGCGAAGCGAGCCGGGGCCGGAGTCGTTCGTGTTCGTGACCCGAAACGTCGCAGCTCCGGCCGACGTCGCGTCGACCGCAGCCAGAGCCGTGATCGCCGCCACGAGACCGAGCATCGGTACGAGCTGGATTCGCGGACGTTTCATCGCGCTGACTCCTCGTCGTGGCGGGTTGGGCGGCTGCCGGGACGTCGTACGCGGAGGATCTGCAGCGGCGCTAACGATCACCTAACGGTGGCTAGGATCCGCGCTCTCGTGAGGACCTTCACGCTCAGAACCGAGCGGCAGAGCCAGCTCGTCGACATCACGCGGCTCGTGCGGGAGGCGCTCGACGGCCGGCACGGGTCGGCCGTGCTCGTCTACGTCCCTCACACGACGGCCGGCGTGACGATCAACGAGCACGCGGACCCGATGGTCGCCCGCGACTTCGAGACGGCGCTCGAGCGGATCGTCCCTGCGGACTGGCAGTGGCAGCACGTGGAGGAGGGGGAGGAGAACGCGCCGACCCACGTGCGCGCTGCGTTCATGGGCCCGAGCGTCCTGATCCCGCTCCGCGAGGACGGTTCGATGGCGCTCGGCACCTGGCAGGGGATCTTCTTCTGCGAGTTCGACGGTCCGCGCGAGCGGTCGGTGCACGTCAGCGTCCTCGTCTGAGGCTTCACTGCCGCGCTAGGCGAGATCACGGCGGTCGAAGAGGAGCACGCCCGCGGCCGCGGCGACCGCGCCGACCGCGAGGAGGAAGAGCGTGTGCCACGGGTCGAGGCCCTGGCGCAGCGGGTCGGCCACGGCGTAGTGGTAGAAGGGCGTTGCCTTCTGGAACGGCTCCAGCACCTCGACGAGCGATGCGAGCGAGTTGACGAGGTACGCGCCCACCGCCAGGGCGACGGTCAGCCCGATCGCCAGGGTCTTGCGGCCGGTGGCGGCGGCGACCATGAACGCGATCGCCCCGTACGCGAGCGCGAGGACGACGAGCAGGGCCGTCGCCGACGCGAGGTGCGCGACGGAGACCTCCATGGAGAACGCGCGCGCTCCGACCCAGAGCGCAAGCCAGAGGACCACGCCGAGCGCGGCGAGCTCGACGCACATCGCGGCGAGCTTCTCGAGCGCGACGCGCGTCCGAGAGAGCGGGGAGGAGAGGAGAAGGTCGATCGTCCCGCGCTCCTCCTCCCCCGCGAGCGTGCCCGCCCCGTGCCCGACTGCCGCGACGAGGAAGAGGGCGGGCATCATGAACGAGAACAGCTCGCTGCCGAGGTAGCCCGCGGCGGACGTGAAGTCGAACTGCCCGCCGAAGGCGACGAACGCCTTGAGCGCCTCCGGATAGCTCTCGACGAGCTTCTCGAGGTCGGGGTTGTCGCGGACCGTGGGGTAGACGGACGCGATCAGGGCGACGTAGCCCGCGAGCCCGACGGTCCACCAGGCGAAGCTCCGGCGGAGGTCCCGGAGCGACTTGAGAAAGACGTTACGGAGCACCGGGCGTCCCCCGGTAGAGCTCGAGGAAGACGTCCTCGAGGTCGGCCTCGTGGCTGTCCAGGCCGTGGACCTCGTACCGCGCCAGCGCCTTCACGAGGGGATCGGCCGAGCCCTCGAGCGTGAGGTGGACGACCCGTCCGTTCCGGCCGACCTCGCGTACGCCCTGCACCGCGTCGAAGGTCCCCGCGGGCGGGGTCTCGCCGAACGTCACCTCGACGCGGGTGAGGGCCCGCTGCCGGAGCGTCTCGACCGTGTCGACGAGCTCGAGCCGCCCGTCCCGGATCAGCGCGACGCGGTCGGCGATGTGCTGCACCTCGGAGAGGACGTGCGAGGAGACGAACACGGTGCGCCCGTCCGCGGTCGTCTCCCGGACGAGCTCGTAGACGACCTGTTGGACGAGCGGGTCGAGCCCCGACGTCGGCTCGTCGAAGACCGCGAGCGCCGGCCGGTGCATGAGCGCCTGCACGAGGCCGACCTTTTGGCGGTTTCCCTTCGAGAGCGCCTTGATCGGCCGGTCGAGCTCGAGGTCGAGCCGCTCGGCGAGCTGCTCGCCGTCGCCGAGGTCGCGCATGCCGCGGAGCGATGCGAAGTAGCGCAGGTGCTCGCGCGGGGTGAGCCGCTCGTAGAGACGGAGATCGCCCGGCAGGTAGCCGACTCTCGCCCGGGCCTGCGGGCCTTCGCGGCGTGCGTCGAGGCCGAAGAGCCGCACGCGCCCGCTGCTCGGGCGGATCAGGTCGAGCATCAGCCGAATGGTCGTCGTCTTGCCGGCACCGTTCGGCCCGAGGTACCCGAACACCTCGCCCGCCTCGACTTCGAAGTCGAGCTCGACGACTCCGCGGTCGCTGCCGTAGGTCTTCGAAAGGTGCTCGGCGCTGACGACGGATGCCGGGCTCCCGACCATGTGACCAGGCTACGAGACGGGCGGCAGGGCCGCCGCGGCTACCCTCCGCGCGTGGCGGCACCGGTGCGCAAGGGAGACGAGGTCGAGGTCAGGATCGATACGCTCGCCTACGGCGGAAACGGCGTGGGCCGCCTCGACGGGTTCGTGGTGTTCGTCCGCGGCGGGCTTCCCGGCGACCTCGTTCGCGCGCGCGCGACGAAGGTCAAGAAGGGCTTCGCCGAGGCGACCCGGACGGCGCTCCTCGAACCGGGCCCCGACCGCGTCGACGCGCCGTGCCGGCACTTCGGCGTCTGCGGCGGCTGCCGTTTCCAGGATCTCGCCTACGAGAGCCAGCTCGACGCGAAGCACGCGCAGGTGCGTGACGCGCTCGTACGCCTGGGCGGGTTCGCCGACCCACCGCTCGAGCCGATCGTGCCGGCTCGCTCCGTCTACGGCTACCGGAACAAGCTCGAGTACTCGTTCGCCCATGGCGACGAGGGGCTCGTCCTCGGCTTCCATCGGGCGGGCCGCTGGGACGAGGTGATCGACGTCGAGGAGTGCCTCCTCACGACCGACACGGGCAACGCGATTCGGGAGGCGGTGAAGGGGTGGGCTCGCGCGGAGTCCCTCGAAGCGTACGACCAGAAGAGCCAGACGGGCTATCTCCGCCACCTCGTCGTCAGGGAGGGACGGCACACGGGCCAGGTGCTCGTCCTGCTCGTCACCGCGCCCGGCGAGCGCTTCGACGCCGACTTCCTGATCGAGACGCTGACGCAGTTTCCGGCGGTGCGGTCGGTCCACTGGGCGGTCAACGACCGGCCGGCCGAGGTGACGAACCTGCCGACGCGGCTCCTGTGGGGGAATCCGTGGATCGAGGAGGAGCTGCTCGGGCTCCGGTTCCGCATCCGTCCGAACGCCTTCCTGCAGACGAACACCGAGATGGCCGAGACGCTCTACACGCTCGCCCGCGAGGCCGCCGGCCTGACCGGGAGCGGGACGGTGTACGACCTCTACTGCGGCACGGGCACCATCGGCCTCGCGCTCGCGGCGGATGCGGAATCGGTCTGGGGCGTCGAGATCTCCGAGGAGTCCGTCGCGTGCGCGATCGAGAACGCAGAGGCGAACGGGATCTCGAACGCCCGGTTCTTCGCAGGCAACGTGGGACAGTCGGTCGAGGAGCTCGCCGAGCGCGCCGGACCGCCCGACGTCGTGGTCGTCGACCCGCCGCGGGCGGGGCTCGCGGGAAAGGCGCTGCGCCGGACCGGCGCCCTCTGCGCGCCGCGGATCGTCTACGTGTCGTGCAATCCCACGACGCTCGCGTCGGACCTTGCCGTGCTCCGCGACGAGTACGGCTACGAGCTCGTGCGCTGTACGCCGGTCGACATGTTCCCCCACACGCCGCACATCGAGAGCGTCTCGCTGCTCAGACGCGCGCCGTCCTCCGCCGAGGAGCATGATGCCGGTGATGCGGTGGAGTGAGTGACTCGCTCACGACGACGAAGGGGTGAACACGAAGTGAACGTACGCAGGTTGTTGGTGATCCCGATCGCCGTGCTCGCGCTCGTCGCGGCCGGGTGCGGGGGCGACTCGAACAACGAGTCGGCAGGAGACACGACCGCGACGACGGTCGCCACCGAGGCCACGACGACGATCGAGGAGACGACGTCGACCGACGAGACGACCTCGACCGATGCGAGCGGCGACCTCGCGCTCGGAGGCGAGTGCAAGGAGTTCGCCGGCATCTCCCAGAAGCTCGCGGCGTCGCTGAGCGGTCAGACGACCGACCTCCAGGAGGCCTCCAAGATCTTCGACGAGATCGCCGACCAGGTGCCCGACGAGATCAAGGCCGACTACCAGGTGATCGCCGAGAACTTCAAGAAGATCGCCGAGGCGCTCAAAGGCGTCGACCTGACGAGCGGACAGGCTCCGAGCCCGGAGGCGCTGGCGAAGCTGCAGGAGCTCTCCACGTCGATGGACTCCCCGAAGGTGCAGCAGGCGACCCAGCACATCGAGGCCTGGGTCAAGAAGAACTGCTGACCGGGGCGGGTCGTCCCTGCGTTTCAGGGTTGACGAGGGGCGCGGTGCTCGCCGCGCCCCTTCGTCCTGAGGGTGCGCCAGAGGAGGTCGGCGTTCGGGAGCACGAACCCGACGGAGAGCGCCGGGAGCGCGGGCAGCCCGTCCAGGTCGAAGGAGTAGGTCAGTGCGAGCGTCGTCGACAGGCAGACGACCATGGCAATCCACGTCGCGCCGAGACGAAGCCCGAACCTGCTGGCCGCGGCGAGGAAGAGGGCGAAGAAGATCACGTCCGGCGGGCCGAGGCGCGCGGCGGCGTCCTCGCCGGGAACGGAGAACGAGACGGCGATCCGCTCGAACACGCCGGGCTGCTCCTCGACGACCACCCTGGTGGGGCCGCGGTACACGGAGGCGATGTCGACCCACGGGATGACTGCTGCGACGAGGACGACCCATGAGAGCGCCTCGAGCATCTGGACGAACCAGAAACCGAAGAGCGTGAAGGCGACGATCTTCGCCGAGTTGAAGCCGCCCTCGAGGCCCGCCAGGTCGAGCAGCCCCGCCGCCGCGCCGGCGACGAGCGTGAAGACCAGGAGCCAACGCGAGGCCGCAAGCGGCAGGAGCAGCCAGGGCACGAGGAACGTCGCCGGAAAGAGCACCGCTGCGACGAGGACGATGTCCCAGTGCTCCGCGACGTTCGGGAGGTGCCCGGCGAACGCGTCCCAGGCGGCCAGGGCGACGAGCAGCGCCGCCGCCGCAAGCAACACTCTGTCACTCGCCTGCGGCGCCCCGGCGGGCGTTCTCAGTACGGCGGCAACTCGGCCCACCAGGCACCGAGCGTCCTGAACGCGTTCCAGAACCGGGTCTTCGCGCCCTGTTCGTCGAGCGACGCGTCGATGTCGGGGGTGACGAGGGCCTCGATCGTCGGCGTGAAGGGCTGGAGCTCGCCGAGTCGGCCCGCGTCGAGCTCGTCTGCGAGGGGGAACCCGAGAGCGTTGACGAATGCCACCGTCTCGTCGCCCATCGCGACGAGGAGCTTCGGCTGCACGATGTGGAGCTCGCGGTTCAGCCAGCCACGCGCCTCCTCCGCCGACTCGGTGCCGAATTTGAGGCAGTTCGTCCCGTAGACCGCGAGCGGGTCGACCGCGAGCCGCTCGAGCGACTTCAGGAGCGCCTGTCCCGAGCGGCCGAAGAACGCGACCCCTTCGGAGATCTCGCTCTGCGCGGGACGGTGCTTGAGGAGGAACACGTCTCCGCGCGGGTGGCCGCTGCCGAGCACCGGGACGTGCAGCTCGTCGCCGAGCGCGAGCAGCTCGTCCCCGAGCTCGTTGATCTCGCCGATCGCGCGTTTGAGGTAGCGCTCCTGAATCTCGTCTCCGTTCGACGGCTTCGCTGCCGCACGCGTAGAAGTCCGAGCCCGCCGCTTGTCGGGGTTCGCCATCGCTCCATCATTCGTGGGCACTCCGGGTGCCTCCTCTACTACCGCGGGGACGGCGCCAGCCGTTCGCGTGCCTGCGCCACCCACTTCAGCGACTGGAGGTAGGCGAGCGACTTGGGCCGGCGGAGCACGGTCGCGGTGCGCAGCGAGAGCAGGAACTCCTCCGGTCCGTCGAACCGGCGCATCCGCAAGCCGCCGGTCCCCACGCCGGGAAGCACGTGGGCATCCGACCCTGCGCCCTGGAGGAGCCCGTACTTGCGCGCGAAGCGGAGCGCCTCGTCGTTGTAGGCCTCGAACAGGAGCCGGGCGTTGTAGACCTCGAGGACGTCGATCTCCGGCAGGTGCCCGTGGAGCGTGGCCGGCGCCGGTATCGCGTGCATCCGGTCGAACGGGTGTGGGACGTAGACGACGCCTTCCTGCTCGCGGATCGCCGCGACCGTGTCCGCGAACGACATGCCGCGCGGGATCTCCTCGCGCAGGAAGAGCCCGATCACCTCGCCGTCGCGGTCCGTCTTGATCTCCTCTCCCGGAACGACGACGAGCGGGCGGCCGCGCGCGAGCTCGACCGTCTCGAGCGCGCCGCCGAAGACGTTGTGATCGGTCACCGCGATCGCGCCGAGCCCCTCCGACTCCGCGTGGTCGACGAGAGCGGCCGGCTCGATCGAGCAGTCGTGCGACCAGTTCGTGTGCATGTGGAGGTCGGCGACGAGCCACTCCCGGTCGGCGAGCGGCTCGGTTGCAGTGCGGCGAGAGCCTCTCCGACGGCCGCGTGCCTCGAGGTACAGCCGCTCGAGGTCCTCGGCGACCACGGAGAAGCTTCGCGTCGCCATGGCCGCGCGGCGACTTTCCGCATCTCGCTCGCGCGCCCCCTCGTCCTCGGCGTAGCGCAGCACGGCAGCGGTCGCCAGCTCCGGCTGTCCCTCGACGCCCGGCGGGTCGACGAGGGCGCACGCGGCGGCGGCCGCCTCGTCACGAAGCCGTCGCAGGCCGTCGGGCGACGGAACGACGATCGAGGCGCTGCGCAACAGCTCTGCGCGCGCCTCCCCGCGAACCGCCGTGCGGATGCGCACCCGGTCGCGAAGCGCGAGCGGGATCGACGGCCGCAGCGCGAGGCGGGCGGTGCGAAGCAGGATCGCCTCCCACCCCTCGAGCGAGCGCAGCGCGCGAAGCGCCGCGCGCACGACCGGGAGCCCCCCGGCGGAGGTCTCGATCACGACGACGCGCTGCTTGCGGCCGGGAGAGAACAGCTCGAGATCCACCCCCGGGGGAACGACCGCGTAGTCGCCGGGGAAGCGGGCGGCAGCTTGCGCCGCGACATCGTCGCTCGTCGCGACCAGCCGGTCGATCCTTGCGAGCAGCCGGTCGCGCTGGTTCCGCCGTGGCGGGTACCCGAGGCGCTCGGGGTCGACGAACGTGGCGACGGTCGTCGTCTCGGCCCGGAGCAGCGCCTGGTAGGCGAGCCCGGGGACGGCGGGGTCGAAGCCGTGGACGACGTCGAAGTCGCCGCGGCGCAGCGCGGTCGCGATGTTTGCCCGGACGCCGACCGGGATGCCGACCGCCGAGCGCGGTGACACCGGGACCGCTCGGGTGACCGCGACGACGCCTTCGAGGTCGCCCGCCTGCAACGCGCGCCTCCCGGCGAGCAGCTCGGATGACCGGAGCGAGGGCACGAGCACGACGACGTCGTGCCCGCGCGCCCGGAGCGCCTCGGCGACGCCGTGCACGTGCTCGTTCGTGTCGTGTGGCACCGACCACGCATGGGGCGTCACGAGGCAGATGCGGAGCGGCACGCGGCGGATTCTAGGCGGCCGTGTCGTCTACTCTCGCTCGGGTGACGGAAGTGACCATCACCGTGCGGTCGAACGGGCCCTACAAGCTCGTCGGCCCGGTCACGATCGTCGATCCCGACGGGCGGGAGTTCGAGCTTCCCGAGGGCAGCGCGATCGCCCTCTGTCGCTGCGGGCACTCGCGAAACAAGCCCTTCTGCGACGCGTCGCACAGGCGCGTCGGCTTCGTCGCGGACGACACCGCTCCGCGCGTCGTTCCGCCTCTGACGGCGACCGACTGACGGGACGCCGCGGGCTACGAGAACCGCAGCTCGAGCTCGTGCTGGCGTCCGTCCAGGCTGCCCCCGAGCGCCTCGAGGATCGCGGACGCCGGATGGCCGGCCGGCAGATTCACGACGACGAGCGACTCACCGAGCGCGCGTGCACCCGTGAGCAGCTCACGCAGCGCGTCGGGTTGCCCGGCGAGCTGCAGGACGCCGACGCGACCTCCGGCGATGCGCACGAGCGCGGCCGCGCTGTCGACCATGAGCCCCCGGACCTCCTCGAGGTGCGCCACGGACGCATCGTCTCGTTGCCACGGCTCGGGGTCTTCCCGGCGGGCGCGGAGCCATGCGTGCGCCCGAGCGGCGTCCACCTCACGCGGCTCACCGGGCCCATTCGGGAGCGACCAGACTTCGAGGTCGCGAACGTGCTCGAAGCCAAGGCCCTCGTAGAGCTCCCGGGCGGGGTGGTTCTGCTCGAGCACCTCCAGCGTGACGCGCTCGATTCCTGCATCACGGGCCGCCTCCAGCGTGTTGGTGAGCACAGCCCGGCCGATGCCCCGCCGCCGGTGCGGCGCGGCGACGCCCATCCCGCCGACCCATCCCTCGGAGCCGCGGCGGGCGAGAAGGACGATCGCGACCGGCTCGCCGTCGACGCTCGCCACACGTGACAGCGTGAGGTCGGCGTCCGAGACCGTTGCCATACGCGAGAACGCGACCGCATCGAGCTCGATGTGGAACCAGTAGCCCTCGTACCCCGCCGTGAAGAGCCGGGCCAGTGTCTCGGCGTCGAGATCGGCGGCCGGCGAGATGTCGACCGGCGCGTCCGTGCCGCTCGGGAGGGCAGCCATCAGGTCCTGCGCCGCAGGACGAGCTGCTCGCCGCTCCGCGGGCGCTTTGTCACGAGCACGTCCTCCACGGGAAGACGCGTGGCGACGAGCTCGACGCCGTCGAGTGACGCGAGCACCCGGGGACCGCTCTCGGCTTCGCCCACGGCCGACCAGCGTTGAAGGACCGGGCCGAGGAAGTACGCGAGCGCGGCGAGGATCCAGGCGACGCCCATCACCTTCCCGAGGGTGCTGCCGAGGTCGTCTTGCCAGATCGGGACGAGGGTGAGCGAGACGGCGACGACCGTGAGGGCACCGGCGACGAGTGCGAGCCGCTGCAGCGCCGGCCTCGTGGTGAGCAGGAGGCCCGTCGTGGCGACGAGGCCGGCGACGAGGTAGAGCGCTCCGGAGAGCGCGATCCGCCAGGCAGTGTCTCCGTCCGCTCCCCAGATCGCGGCCGCGAGCAGCACGAACGTGACGGCCGAGAGGCCGAGAAGGGCCAAACCCAGTGGACGAGCCTTCTCGCGCTCGGCCAGCGCGAGGCCGGCGAGTGCAGCCGCGCCGGTGTACAGCAGCGAGCCGAGCGTCGCGAGGATCCGGCCGTCGGTCTCGGAGAAGCCGCCCCCGAGGATGGCGACAAGGGAGATCAGGGCGGCGACGACCAGGATCGCCGCCGCCCCGAGCCAGAAGACGCGCGCGAGTCGCTGCCGCGTCACGTCTTGGCGGACGCCTTCGTCTTCGCGCGGTCGAGCGCGTTCTTCGTGATGAAGCGCTCGGTGTTCTCGTGCGCCTCGCTGTCGACGATCTGCACCGGAGGCGACTTCATCAGGTAGCTCGACGGAGCCTCGAGCGCGCCCGAGATCCCGTTGTTGAGCGCGAGCTTGGCGAGCCGGACCGCGTCGATCACGATGCCCGCCGAGTTGGGCGAGTCCCACACCTCGAGCTTGAGCTCCACGTTCAGCGGCACGTCGCCGAACGACGAGCCTTCCATCCGGATGTAGGCCCACTTCCGGTCGGTCAGCCAGGGCACGTAGTCGGAGGGCCCGACGTGGACGTTCTTCTCGCCGATGTCGTAGTCGAGCATCGACGTGACGGCGTTCGTCTTCGAGATCTTCTTCGACTCGAGGCGGTCGCGCTCGAGCATGTTCAGGAAGTCCGAGTTGCCGCCGACGTTGAGCTGCATCGTCTTGTCGAGATGGACGCCGCGATCGCCGAAGAGCGTCGTGAGCACGCGGTGCGTGATCGTGGCGCCGACCTGCGACTTGATGTCGTCGCCGATGATCGGGACGCCGGCGTCCTCGAAGCGCTTTTGCCAGTACGGCTCGCGCGCGATGAACACCGGCATGCAGTTCACCATCGCGACGCCCGCCTCGAGGATCTGCTCCGCGTACCACTTCGTCGCGGCCTCGGAGCCGACGGGCAGATAGTTGACGACGACGTCCGTGCCGGTCTCCTTGAGGATCCCGACGACGTCGTCCGTCGGGCCGGGCGCCTTCTCGACGACCTGCGACAGGTACTTGCCGATGCCGTCGTGCGTCATGCCGCGCGAGACCTTGATGCCGGTCTTGGGCACGTCCGCGAACTTGATCGTGTCGTTCGGATGCGCCCAGATCGCCTCGGCGAGGTCGAGACCGACCTTGCCCTTGACCACGTCGAACGCTGCGGTGAACTCGATGTCCGAGATGTGGTACCCGCCGAGGTCGACGTGCATCAGCCCGGGAACGCTGTCCTCGGGCTTCGCGTCCTTGTAGTACTCGACGCCCTGGAGGAGCGAGTTGGCGCAGTTGCCCACGCCGATGATCGCGACCCGCACCTTGTCCTTCTGCCGCGCGCCGTTCTTCGAGCCGTTCGTCTCGGCCATGGTGTCCTTTCGGTTGCCCCTGCGGGGGACGCCGAGCCCGTCCGAGAGCGCGGCGAGGATGACGTCGTTGACGTTGGCGCCCGAGCGGGAAGCCTCCGCCTGGATCTCGTCCTTCAGCTCCGGCGGGACACGGAGGAGAAGGACGGGACTGGAGCCTGCTAGCACTTTGCGTCTACGACCGCTCGGGTGGTAAACGACGCCGAGCTCGTCCGCAATGATCCCGGCGGCGACGTCGTTCACGTTGGAGCCGCGCCGGGCGGTCTCGCGGACGAGGGCACCCTTCAGGGATGCCGGCATCCTGACCAGGATCCCGGTTCGACTAGTTTTGCTAGCAGCCATTGTGCTAGCAGCCTACCACGGCCTTGCGAATGGCGCGAGCAGGCGTCGGGTGGCTCTAGTTGACGACGCAGCGGCCGTCGCCCGCGAGCAGCTCGCGCTGCGCGGCGTTCGCCTCCGCATCGCCTGCGGCGTCGTAGGCGCCGGGCGCAGGGCCTTGCCACATGACGTCGGGCGCCACGCCGGGGCCGATCACGGTGGCCCGATAGCGCGTTCCGCTCCCGACGCCGCGTCCGCCGTGAGGGTAGAAGCCGTAACAGAAGGCCCCACCGGGCGCATGGGTCAGGAAGCTGTTCTCCCGCTTCCATCCCGGGCCGTAGGCCGACCCCCACGTGTCGAGGAAGATGTTGCGCCCGTAGGTGTCGAGCGGCACGCCGAACCGCGTCGACGCGAACCCGAACACGCCGGCCCCGCGATACGTGAGGCGCCCGTACAGATGGTGGAAGCGACGGTACGACCAGTCGGTCCAGATCTCCAGCACCGGAAGCGGCCCCGACCAGTGGGAGAGGCGGAGCTCCCAGGCGGCCCGGTCGCCGGACGCGGCGGCGCCGTAGTTCGGCAGCATCCGCTGCCACGCCTGCACCGCCCAGTGGGATCCGTCCAGCGCAGTACACGCGGTGACGAGCCACGCGAGGGCGGGGCCCTTGTACGGCGCGCAGGCGTTGGGCCCGATCCGTCCACCGACCGTCAGGGCGAAAGCGACCTGCGAACTGCCTCGGCTGGGCGGACGCGCGTTGATGGCTCCCGACGCGACGACGACGCGCGACTGCCCCTCGGAGCGGAAGGTGACGGCAGCGCGCCCTGCGGCGTCGGCCTCCAGGCGGACGCCGGTGGCGTTACGGCCGATGAGCTCCGACGCCCCGGCGTCCGCGGGAAGGAAGGCGGTCGTCAGCATGAGGGCAGAAAAGACCACTCCCCACCAAGCGGCCCCCTGCCTCATCCGCTGCCCTCCTTCTCCGCGGTCGCCGTCCCCCGATCTGTTTGCAAGGAATCGCACATTCTTCCATGCCGCGGCGCTCCTGACAAACACGGAGCACGCGGCTGTCGCGGACGGCGGTCAGGACGACGCGGCGAGCTCGCGCAGTTGGCGGCGGACGAACAGGATCCGCTGCGTGACCGTCAGCCAGGCGAGCGCGGCCAGCACGTAGACCGGCCACTGGAGCCAGCCCCAGGGCGCGAAGAAGAGCCCGACCGCGATCAGCACCACGCGCTCGACCCGCGAGCCGAAGCCGACGTCGCCGCGCAACCCGAGCGCCTCCGCCTTGGCGCGGGTGTACGAGACGAGGAACGATCCGATCACCGCGGCGAAGGCCGCCAGGAGCGCTGTCTCGTTTCCGTCGTGCATGAACGCGAGCCCGATCGCGGCGAGGATCGCGGCCTCGCCGAGACGGTCGAAGGTCGAGTCGAGGAACGCGCCGAAGACCGTCCCCTTGCTCGCGGCACGCGCGAGAGCCCCGTCGAGGATGTCCGCGATCGAGCCGACGACGAAGAGAACGCCGCCGAGCCAGAAGAAGAGGTACTCGTTGCGCGTCTCGAAGCCGACGAGCACCGCCCCGGCGAGGCAGAGCGCGACCCCGACCAGGGTGAGCATGTCGGGCGTCAGCTTCGTCTTCGCGACGCCGCGCATCGAGCGCTGCAGGATCTCGCGTGCGGCGGCGGTGTACTCCTGCTTGACCCGGTCGAGCTGGGAGACGGCGCTGGTGCCAGGCTGAAGCCCGGAACCAGCGCGATCTTTCTCCGCGTCGCCGGGGTCGCTCACCCGCGCGCCGCGATCACGCGCGGGAGCCGGCGGCGGAAGAGCACGGCCCCGGCGAGGAGAGCGATCGCGAAACCGGCCACGCAGTCGAGCCAGTAGTGGTTCCCGGTTCCCATCACGGCGAACGAGACCCACGCAGGCCAGGCGAGCCAGAGGACGCGGGCGAGCCTCGAGCGGCAGACCGACGCCATCACGATCCCGACGATCAGGGCGTCCATCGCATGGAGACTGGGCATCGCCGCGTACGGGTTCGCGGCGAACGCGATCAGCCCACTGTCGTGATTGAGTGACGCGTACTCCGCGAGCGTGTCGGAGAAGCCCCACTCGGGGAACATTCGCGGCGGTGCGGTCGGCATCACCACATAGCCGACGAGCCCCAGCAGGTTCGCTCCGATCAGCCAGTTGCGGAAGTCGGCGAAGCGGTCGTGGTGGCGGAAGTAGATCCAGAGGAGCGTGAGACCGACGACGGCGAACTGCGAGAGCCAGTAGGTGTACGAAGTCGCAAGGATGAGGAACCCGGAGCTCTGGACGAATCCCTGCACCGCGGGCTCGATGAAGGCGTGGACGCGGTTCTCGGCCTCGATCACGAGCGTGCCGTTCCAGAACGCCTCCGCGATGCTCCGGTCCGCGGCGCCGCGAGCCGCCTGGTAGGCAGCGTAGAAGCCGAACCAGACCGCGAACTGGAGGGCGAGATGGGCCCATCCACGCGGCAGCCAGCGTGCCTCCGCGTAGCTCGTCACTCGGACCCGAGTCTAACGAGAGGGGCTGCTGGCCCGCTGGAGACCCGTCTGCGAGGATCCGGGCGACCGAGGAGGAGGAATCGGCATGACCGGATTCACGATCAGGCACGACGACGAGCTCGAGCGCGACTACGGGAAGTGGGTCCTCGTGCGGCGCTCGCTCGGCGTGACGTCGTTCGGGATCAACGAGGTGGAGCTCCCGCCCGGGGAGGCGATCCCCGAGCACGACGAGACGGGCCGCGACCACGAGGAGCTCTTCTTCGTCGTGGACGGCACGCCGACGCTGGTCGTCGACGGCGCCGACCACCCGCTACGACCGGGGTCGTTCGCCCGGCTCGACCCCGACCGCGTGCGCACGGTGCGGAACGACGGTGCTGCCGTCGCGAAGGTGCTCATCGTCTCCGCGCCGGTGTCGAGCGGCTACGAGCCGCTCGACTGGGCGTAGACGCTCAGCGCAGTGCGTTCGCGGCGCCCATCGTCTCGACGTACTGGGCGCGCTCGTAGGCGCGGGGGTTCGCGCAGGCCACCTGGCTCAGGCGTCCGCGGGCGTCCGTGAGGGAGAGCTCGTTCTCGCCGAGCCAGGCGGCGAGGCCGTCGCGCACGTCGCGCATGCGCCCGATTCCATCGCGCAGGAGCGCGGACGTCATCATCACGGCGTCGGCGCCGACGAGGATCGCCTTCACCGCGTCCTCGGACGTGTGGACGCCTCCCGTGGCCGCGAGGCTCACGTCGACGCGCCCGTGGAGGAGCGCGAGCCAGCGCAGAGCGACGCGCAGCTCCTCCCGTCGCGACAGCTCGATCCCGGCCGACACCTCGACGCGCGCGACGTCGACGTCGGGCTGGACGAAGCGGTTGAAGAGGACGAGCCCATCCGCTCGCGCCTCGGCGAGACGGTGCGCGAGGCTCGCAAAGGCGGTGTAGTAGGGCGAGAGCTTGACCGCGATCGGGACCGAGACGGCCTGGCGCATCGCGACGACGAGACGCAGCAGGCGCTCTTCGACGTTCGCCCCGGACATGTACGGGTCGGTCTCGACCGAGTACACGTTGAGCTCGATCGCGTCGGCTCCGGCCTCCTGGAGCCATTCGGCCGTATGGATCCAGCCGCCCGGTGTGGAGCCGTTCAGGCTCGCGATCACGGGGATGTCGAGCTCGCGCTTCGCGTCGCGCACGAGATCGAGGTACGCGTCGAGATGCGCCCGGTCGACATGGGCCATGTAGGCGCGGGCTTCGCCCGCATGCTCCTCCGCGTGCCAGAGCGCGTCCTCGGCCGACACGTCCTCTTCGGCCACCTCCTCCTCGAACAGGGACGGCAGCACCACGGCGGCGGCGCCCTGGTCGGCGATCTCGCGGAGCGACTCGAGCCGGCCCGTGAGCGGGGAGGAGGACGCGATCAGCGGGCACTCGAGCTCGAGACCCAGGTACGTGGTTGTGAGGTCGGCCGACATGGCTCCTCCTTCGTGGCGGTGAGGGAAGGGTCGCGCCGCCGGATGCGGGCGCCATCGGGGGACGCGCCGATCGGCGCTGCGGCCTATCCGCCGATGTAGGACATCTCGACCCGCGTCCGCTCGGAGGTGCGCTCCGTGCGGATCTCCGAGTACCGGTCCGCGCGCCGCGCCCACACCACCGCGATCGCGTCGTGGAGCTCGTCGTCCGTGGCCCCGCCGCGGAGCAGCGCCCGGAGATCCGTGCCGCGGGCCGCGAAGAGGCACGTGTAGAGCTTGCCCTCGGCCGAGATCCGGGCGCGCGTGCAGTCGCCGCAGAACGGCTTCGAGACCGACGCGATGACTCCGATCTCGCCCTCCCCGTCGACGTACCGGTAGCGCTCGGCCACCTCGCCGCGATACGCGCGGTCGATCGGCTCGAGCGGGAAGGCGGCGTCGATCCGCTCGACGATCTCCGCCGCGGGCACGACGTCGTCGAGCCGCCAGCCGTTCGTCGTGCCGACGTCCATGTACTCGATGAAGCGGAGGGTGTGGCCCGTGCCGCGAAAGTACCGCGCCATGTCCACCACGCCGGCGTCGTTCACACCGCGCTTGACGACCGCGTTGACCTTCACTGCGAGGCCGGTGTCCGCAGCGGCCTGGATCCCGTCCAGCACGCGCGTGACCGGGAACTGCACGTCGTTCATCGCCATGAACGTCGCGTCGTCGAGCGAGTCGAGGCTCACGTTGATCCGCCGGAGGCCGGCCTCGCGCAGCGCCGCGGCCTTCTTCGCGAGGAGCGACGCGTTGGTCGTGAGCGTCAGATCCAGGCCCTCGATCGTCGCGAGCCGCTCGACGAGGTGCTCCAGCTCCTTGCGGAGCAGCGGCTCGCCGCCGGTGAGCCGGATCTTCTCGACGCCGAGGCCCGCGAAGACGCGTGCCACGCGCTCGAGCTCCTCGAACGTGAGCAGCTCCTTGCGGTCCATGAAGCGGTAGTCCTGGCCGAAGACCGTCTTCGGCATGCAGTACGCGCACCGGAAGTTGCACCGGTCCGTGACCGAGATCCGCAGGTCGCGGATCGGACGTCCGAGCGTGTCGACCGGATGCATGCGTCCAGCGTACTGACCGCGAGTCCCGAGGCGCTGTAGCGTGCTGCGATGCGGCGGCCGGCCTCCCCGTTGCTCGCGCTCGTCGTCGTCACGGCGATTTGGGGCTACACGTTCGTCCCCGTCCAGAAGGCGATCGCGGTCTATCCGCTGTTCGCGTTCCTCGCGGTCCGATTCGCGATCTCGACGGCGACGCTCGCACCGTTCGCCTGGGGATCGCTGCGCGCCCTCCCGCGCGGGGGATGGGCGGCGGGGCTCGGCGCGGGGACGCTCCTCGCGCTCGCCTACGGGCTCCAGACGGCCGGGCTCGAGCTGACCACGGTCACGAGCACCGGCTTCATCACCGGGCTCTACGTCGTCTTCACGCCGCTGATCGCGCTCGCCGCCTTCCGGACGCCGGTGCCCGCGCCTCTCTGGGTCGGGGTCGTCCTCTCCCTCGCCGGGCTCCTCCTCCTGAGCGGCGCGCCCGGCGGCTCGTGGGCCGGCAACCTCCTGGTCCTCGGGAACGCCGTCGCGCAGTCGCTCCAGATCGTCGCGATGGAGCGGTACGCGCCGCGCTACGACCCCCGCGCGCTGACGTTCCTCCAGATGGGCGTCGCATTCGCCGGGTTCACCGTCGTCGCGGTCGCTGCCGCCCAGGTCGAGGCGCCGCCCGACGCGCAGACCTGGTACGCGCTCGTCGTCACGGGCGTGTTCGCCGGCGCGCTCGGCTACCTCGTCGCGACCTGGGTCCAGTCGCGGACGACGGCAGCTCGCGCCGCGCTCGTCTTCACACTCGAGGCGCCGTTCGCGGCGCTCTTCGGCGTGCTGTTGCTCTCGGAGAGCCTCGGCTGGGCCGGCTGGGCCGGATGCGCCGTGATGCTCACCGGCATCGTCCTCGCCGAGCCCGCGGCGGCCTCCGCGCTCCGCCGCCTCGTTCCCGCCCGGTCGTAGTGGACGCTGTCGCCCTCGCGCTCGTCTCGGCCGCGCTCTTCGGGGCGATGCCCGTGGCTGTGCGCTTCGCCCTCGTCCCGCCGCTCGTCCCCGCAGCGGTCGGCGCGCTCCTGATGCAGATCGGCACGTTCGCCGTGCTCTGCGTCGCGGCCGCGATCCAGGGCGGCGTCACGCTCGAGGGGATCGGGCCCTTCCTCGTCGCCGGCGCGATCGCGCCGGGGCTCTCGAACCTCTTCATCACGATCGGGATCCGCGAGGCGGGGTCGTCGCGCGCCTCCGTGGCGTTCGGCATGGCGCCGCTCTTCGCCGTCACGATCGCGGTGCTCGTGTTCGGCGAGCGCCCGGGGGCGGGCGTGCTCGTGGGGGCGCTGCTCATCGTCGGAGGCGGAGTAGCGCTCGCGTTCGAGCCCGAGCGGCCGCGGCACGTGCGCAGGATCGGGATCGCCTTCGCGCTCGTGGGCGCCGCCCTGTTCGCACTCCGGGACAACCTCGTCCGCGACGAGTCGCTCGAGACCGAGGTCCCGTCCATGACTGCGGGAGCCGTGATGCTGGCGTCGAGCCTCGTGGTGACGTCGGCGTTCGTGCTCGCGCGCCGTCACCCCGTCGTGTGGCCCGCGCGCGTCGTCGGCCGGTGGCTGATCCCCGGCACGTTCGTGGGGCTCTCGTACATCGCGCTGTTCGAGGCCTTCTACCGGGGCACCGTCTCGGTCGTCGCTCCGATCGTCGCGACGGAGTCGCTCTTCGGCGTCGTCTTCTCCGCGCTTCTGCTCCGGCGGACGGAGCGCATCGGCCCGCGGCTCGTCCTGGGCGCCGCCCTCGTCGTGACGGGCGGCGCCCTGATCGCCGGATTCCGCTAGCGGCTCGGTCGAAGCGGGGTGAAGTAGTGCTTCTGGAGCCAGAAGCCGACCTCCTTCCCGATCCGGACGCCCTGCACGTCCGCCGTGCGGAAGTGGATCCCGCCCCAGACGCGGGCGTTGACGATCTCCTGCAGCGCGAGAGAGAAGCGGTCGAAGTGCCGGGGCTGCGTCGGGAACCTCGTCGAGTAGAGGTCGAACGCGATCTTGTCGGCCCCGAACACCTCCCGGAACACACGGAAGACGGCGCCGCTGACGCAGCCGTGACCCGACGGGTGATCGGGGAACGGCGGCGTCACGAGTGGCGGCGTCGTCGCCGTCGAGGCATGGAACAACGGCTCCCAGGTCGGATCGGCGACGGTGTCGGGGTTGCCGTCGTTCGCCGCCTCCTGGATCGCAGCGCGGGGCCGCCAGAAGTTCCAGTGGTACTTGTCGTTCCAGCAGCTGATTGCTCCGTCGGCCGCGGCGAGGTTCAGCATCGCGAGCAGGCGTGCCTCGCGACGTGTGTCGAGCCCGCGGGCGGCGGAGAGATCGCGGGCCAGCCGGTTGTAGATCACCGCGGGTGCCGACTGCCAGAAGATCGCCGCTGTCGTCTGATCCGGCGTGCGGGTGGTGCTCTTCAGCGCGCCGACCGCCTTCACCTCGTCGAAGTCCTTCCTGTAGGCGGCACTCGTGAGCGCGTTCGGCCCCTTCGAGCGGAACTGCGATGGGCTCTCGATCACGAACGGCTTCAGGTTCCCGACCCACGCGTCGGGATCCGTCGCCGCCGGCGTGAGCGGCCGCCACCAGCCGGCATCGGGGCGGAGATCGAACGTGAACGGTGCGAGGTACCCGTCGGTCGCCCGCGCGGCGAGCATCGCCGCGGCCGCCGCGGCCCCGACGCGGATGCCCTCGTCCTTCGTCGCGCCGGCCGCGATCGGCTCGAGCGTCTTCGCGTACGCCGCGTCGATCTCGGCCACCCGGGTCCCGTCGACGATCGCGACGAGCACGTTGTGTGCCGCGGTCGCGATGGCTGCGTCCTGCGAGGCGAACGGCTGCGCCTTGAGCTTCGGCAGGTCGAGCAGGTACGGCTCGTACGCGGGAGCGATGGCGTTCACCGCGTCGTACACCGCCCCCTGCACCATGGCGATGCCGCGTGTCTGCCCGTGCGCCGTCGGCCGGATCGCGATCGCCTGGTTCTGCGCGATCACGTTCCAGTCGTTCAGGACGTCGGCCTGCGCCACGCCTGGAGCCGCGAGTGAGACGGCGAGGCTCGCGAGAACGAGCCCCCGCCGGATGTGACGTGTCATCTATGGCCTCCCTTGTCCCTCCGTTGGGCCAACACGATCCGTCGCCCGGCGATTGCCGTCTATGTGATGTTCGACACATCTTGTGTAGCGACCGTGCAGAGAGTTGGGCGACCGAGGATCTGCTATGATCCGACTCAGATTTCCAGCACCAGCACGCTCAAGGAAGGAGCACCACCACCATCATGGCCAAGACCATCGGCATCGACCTCGGCACGACCAACTCCTGTATGGCCGTCCTCGAGGGCGGCGAGCCCACCGTGATCCCGAACGCCGAGGGCGGCCGCACGACGCCGTCGGTCGTCGCGTTCACGAAGGACGGGCAGCGGCTCGTCGGGGCGCCCGCGAAGCGGCAGCAGGTGACGAACCCGGTGAACACGATCTTCTCGATCAAGCGCTTCATGGGGCGCAAGTGGGACGAGGTCTCGGAGGAGATGACGATCGTCCCTTATGAGGTCCAGTCGGGCGAGAACGGCGACGCGCGCGTCGAGGCCGAGGGCAAGCAGTACGCGCCGCCCGAGATCAGCGCGATGATCCTCCAGAAGCTGCGCGCGGACGCGGAGTCGTTCCTCGGCGAGCAGGTCACCGACGCGGTGATCACCGTCCCGGCGTACTTCAACAACGCCCAGCGGGAGGCGACCAAGGATGCCGGCAAGATCGCCGGCCTCAACGTCCTGCGCATCGTCAACGAGCCGACGGCGGCCGCGCTGGCCTACGGGCTCGACAAGGAAGGCGCCGACCAGGTGATCCTCGTCTTCGACCTCGGCGGCGGGACGTTCGACGTCTCCGTGCTCGAGCTCGGCGACGGCGTCTTCGAGGTGAAGTCGACCAACGGCGACAACCATCTCGGTGGCGACAACTTCGACAAGGCGATCGTCGACTGGATGGCCGGCGAGTTCAAGAAGGACCAGGGCATCGACCTCTCGCAGGACAAGATGGCGTTGCAGCGGCTCTACGAGGCGGCGGAGAAGGCGAAGATCGAGCTGTCGTCGACCATGACGACGCAGATCAACCTGCCGTTCGTCACGGCGACGCCCGAGGGCCCGAAGCATCTCGATCTGCAGCTGACGCGGGCGAAGCTCCAGGAGCTGACGCACGACCTGCTCGAGCGGACGGTCGGCCCGACGAAGCAGGCGCTCGCCGATGCGGGACTCGAGGCGTCGGCGATCGACCACGTCGTGCTCGTCGGGGGCATGACCCGCATGCCCGCCGTGCAGGAGAAGGTCTCCGAGCTGATCGGCAAGGAGCCGCACAAGGGCGTCAACCCGGACGAGGTCGTCGCCGTCGGCGC
>NZ_DATMBZ010000137.1:0-6303 GCF_035558935.1 Gaiella sp.
ACCGCGCGCTCGTGCGAGAGGTCGAACTCGAGGTCCTGGAAGTCGGGGTGGCCGTTGTACCAGGCGACGAAAGCGGTCGCGGGCCACGAGCCCGGCAGGTCCTCGCCCGGGATCCCGAGCCGGCGGTCGGTCTGCGAGCCGATCGCGTAGACGACCGCGCCGTAGCGCTCCGCGAGCTCGGCGTGCGTGACGTCCCGGCCGACCTCGACGTTCCCGAGGAAGCGGAAGCGCGGGCTGGCGGCGATCTTCTCGAACGCGCGCGAGACGGCCTTGATATTCGGATGGTCCGGTGCGACGCCGAGCCGGACGAGACCCCAGGGCGTCGGCAGCCGGTCGAGGAGGTCGACCTCGACGGGGGGGTCGTCACTGGCAAGGAGAGCGCCGGCAGCGTAGAACCCGGCCGGGCCGGACCCTACGACGGCCACACGGAGATGCTCGCTCACGCGAGGATCCTAGAGTCGAGCGGTTCTTCCGGGTGCAGTCGCGAAGCGCGCCCGACGAGCGGCGCCTCTCAGTGACTGCAGCCGGAGCCGCAGCCGCCCATCTGCGTTCCCTCGGGGAGCTCCTCGCCCTCCTCGACCTGGAACGAGTGGCCGCAGCCGCAGGAGGAAACCGCGTTCGGGTTGTCGATCTTGAACCCGGACTCCTGGAGGCCGGTCAGGTAGTCGATCTTCGCGCCCTGGAGGTACGGCGCGCTGAAGGGGTCGACGACGATGTGGACGCCCTCGAGCAGCAGCTCGTGGTCGCCCTCGGCGGCGCCGGAGTCGAACCCGAGCCCGTACTGGAAGCCCGAGCAGCCGCCGCCCTGGATCGCGACGCGCAGCACGAGCGAGTCGGCGTCCGGCTCCTCGGCCATCAGCTCCTTCACCTTCTCCGCCGCGAGCGGCGTGAGGTCGAGCAGCGTGTCGGTGGGGCGCTCGGCGATCTCCATGCCCAGATGGTACCCAAGTGGTCAGTCGCCGCGAGCCCGCGCACTTTGTGACACCGGATTCCACGGTTCCGAGCGGGTTGTCCTTCGACCTCGTGCGGCGAGACCGGAGTGGTAGGTTTCGCGGACGACCCCGGACGGGATCGAGGAAAGCGTGCTCTCCGACTGGCTCCCGTTTGTCATCTACGCCGTCTTCGCCGCCCTGATCCCGGCGACGATGATTCTCTTCTCGTTCGTCTTCTCGACCCGCCCGACGACGCGGACGAAGCAGCGGCTGCTCCCGTTCGAGTCCGGCGTCGCGCGCGACGCGCCGGGACAGCAGCGTCGCTTCACCGTGAGCTTCTACTTGACGGCGATGCTGTTCATCCTGTTCGACATCGAGATCGTCTTCCTGTATCCGCTCGCGGTGCAGCTCGATCTGCTCGGCTGGTTCGGCTTCGCCGAGTTCGGCGCGTTCGTCGCGATCCTCGCGGTGGCGTACGTCTACATCTGGCGGAAGGGGGCGCTCGAGTGGCACTAGCGCGGCGGTTGCCGCTCGTGTCGGACCGCCCGGCGGCGAAGGCGGGGCTCCGCAGCGAGCGAACGCTCTGGCCCGACCGCGGTCCCGGCGTCTTCGAGCAGGAGCTCGAGTCGATCGAGGACGCGCTGATGACGACGACGGTGGAGAAGGCCGTCGCGTGGGCGCAGTCGGGCTCGATGTGGCCGGACACGTTCGGCCTCGCGTGCTGCGCGATCGAGATGATGTCGATCGTCTCCTCGCGCTACGACATCGCCCGCTTCGGAATGGAGCGCTTCAGCTCGTCGCCCCGCCAGGCCGACCTCCTCATCATCTCCGGACGGATGACGCACAAGATGGCCGCTCCTGCGCGCCAGGTCTACGACCAGATGCTGGAGCCGAAGTGGGTGATCGCGATGGGCGCCTGCGCGAGCTCGGGCGGGATGTTCAACAACTACACGGTGCTTCAGGGCGTCGACAAGATCTTCCCGGTGGACATCCACGTGCCCGGGTGCCCGCCTCGGCCGGAGGCGCTCATGGAGGGCATCATCCGCCTCCACGAGAAGATGCGCGCCGGCGTGCCACCCGCGTACGAGATCCGCGGGGTCGCAGAGTGACGCCGACGGGCGTGCCCGGCGTCGCCGAGACGCTCGAGGCCCACGGAGAGACCACGCTCGTCGTCGACCCCGCCCGGATCGTCGAGACGTGCACGTACCTGCGCGACGCCGAGGGGTTCAACGTGCTCGTCGACGTCTCCGGGGTCGACTACCTCGGCTGGGGCGGGTCGGGCGTCGCGGGCTACATCGGCACGGAGGCCGGACGCGACCTGCACGCGCCCGGGTCGCAGGGCTTCCAGCGTGTCCCGGCCGACAAGCCGAAGCGCTTCGCGGTCGTCTACCACCTCCTCCGCGTCGCCGACGCCCCCGGGCGGGTACGCGTGACGGCGTGGCTCGACGACGGCGACGAGATCGACTCGGTCGTCGGCGTCTGGCCTGCCGCCGACTGGTTCGAGCGCGAGGTGTTCGACATGTTCGGGATCACCTTCCGCGGCCATCCCTACCTCGTGCGCATCCTGATGCCCGAGGACTGGGAGGGGCACCCGCTCCGCAAGGATTACCCGGTCGGCGGCGAGCCCGTCCGCTTCTCGGGGGAGGAGTGACGAGCACATGGCGGTGATGCCCGCGCAACGGATCTACGAGGGGACGCGCATCCCGTCTCCGTGCCCGACGATCCTCCGGATCGACCCCTCCGAGCACGACCTCGACGACATCCTCACGATCAACTTCGGGCCGAACCACCCGTCGACGCACGGCGTGCTCCGCCTGATCGTCGACCTCGACGGGGAGCACGTGGCCGGGATCGAGGCCGTGATCGGGTACCTCCACACGGGGTTCGAGAAGACGATGGAGACGAAGACGTACTGGAAGGGGATCACGTATCCCGAGCGGATCGACTACCTCTCCTTCCAGGCGAACGAGCTCGTCTTCGTGCTGGCGATCGAGAAGCTGCTCGACCTCGAGACGCCCGAGAAGGCGACGTGGATGCGGATGTGCCTCTCCGAGCTGAACCGACTCCATTCACACCTCGTCTGGCTCGGCACGTCGGCGCTCGAGATGGGCGCGATCTCGATGTTCTGGTACGCGTTCCGCGAGCGGGACATGGTGCTCGACCTGTTCGAGATGGTCACCGGCGTCCGCATGCACACCCGCTACTTCCAGGTCGGCGGGCTCGCGGAGGACATCCCGGAGGGGTTCTACGCGGAGGCGCGGGCCTTCGCACGCCACATGCCGAAGGCGGTCGACGACTACGAGGCGATCCTCGACAGGAACAAGATCTGGCTCGAGCGGACGAAGGGCATCGGCCTCCTGTCGGCCGAGGACGCGCTCGCGCTCGGACAGTCCGGGCCGATGCTGCGCGCGTCCGGCGTCGACTGGGACCTGCGCAAGAACATGCCGTACCTCGCGTACGACCAGGTCGACTTCGACGTCCCCGTCTATCCGAACGGCGACGTCTACGACCGCTACAAGGTTCACATGGACGAGATGCGCACCTCGGCGCGCATCGTCGCCCAGTGCGTGACGAGGCTCGAGGAGATGCGGGGCGACCGGTGGATCGCCGACGACCGCAAGGTGGTGCTCCCCCCGCGCGAGGAGCTCCACACCTCGATGGAGTCGCTCATCCACCACTTCAAGATCGTCACGGAGGGCTACCGCGTGCCCGAGGGCGAGGTCTACGTCGCGATCGAGTCCGCCCGTGGCGAATGCGGGTGCTACCTCGTCTCGGACGGCGGCCCGAAGCCCTGGCGTGTCAAGTTCCGGGCCCCGAGCCTGGCGGCGCTCCAGGCAACGGCCACCTGCGTGCGAGGCGCCGCGGTCGCCGACCTGATCGCCGTCGCGGCCTCGCTCGACCCGGTGATGGGAGACGTCGACCGGTGAGCACCTTCTACGACGAGGTGCAGGAGCTTCGCTCCCGCTATCCGGACGAGCGGTCGGCCGTGATGCCGGCGCTCCAGCTCGCGCAGGAGCGGCACGGCGGCTGGCTGCCCGAGGCCGCGCTGCGCGAGGTCGCCGACGCACTCGACGTGACCCCCGCGTACTGCGTCTCGATCGCGTCCTTCTACGACATGCTCCACGTCGAGCCGATCGGCCGCCACGTCGTCGAGGTGTGCACCAACGTGTCGTGCGCCGTCTCCGGCGCGCAGGGGGTCGTCGAGGCGTTCGAGCGCGAGCTCGGCATGCACGTCGGCGAGACGACCGAGGACGGCGCGGTCACGCTGCGCACGGTCGAATGCCTCGGCGGCTGCGGCTGGGCGACGGTCGTCGCCGTCGACAACCGCCACCGCCTGCACGTGCGCCCCGGTGACGTCGCCGGGATCGTGAAGGAGCTCGGCGAGTGAGCTCGACCACGCCCGAGATCGTCTTCGCCGGCACGGACGGCGGCGCGCTCACCGAGCTCGACGAGTACGAGAAGGTCGGCGGTCTCCAGGCGCTCCGCCGCGCGCGCGCGATGACGCCCGACGAGATCGTCGCCGAGCTCAACGCGTCGAACCTGCGCGGCCGCGGGGGCGCGTTCTTCCCCACGGGGCGCAAGTGGAGCTTCATCCCGAAGCCCGACCAGAACCCACGGCCCCACTACCTCGTCGTCAACGCCGACGAGTCGGAGCCCGGGACGTTCAAGGACCGGGAGATCATGCTCCGGGTCCCGTTCCGCTTCCTCGAGGGCTGTCTGATCGCAGCCCGCGCGATCGAGTCGACGCACGTCTTCGTCTACATCCGCGGCGAGTACGAGCGCGAATGGGAGATCCTCGTCTCGGCGCTCGAGCAGCTGCGCGCCGCGAAGCACCTCGGCGACGTGACGCTCGTGCTCCACCGCGGCGCGGGCGCCTACATCTGCGGCGAGGAGACCGCGCTGCTCGAATCGCTCGAGGGCTACCGCGGCCAGCCGCGGACGAAGCCGCCGTTCCCCGCGATCGCCGGGCTCTACGCCTCGCCGACCGCCGTGAACAACGTCGAGTCGATCACGACCGTGCCGCCGATCATCGAGATGGGCGGCACCGAGTACGCCACGCTGGGCGTCCAGGATTCGACCGGGACGCGCGTCTTCTCCCTCTCGGGGAACGTCGAGCGCCCCGGCAACTACGAGCTGCCGCACGGCTTCCCGCTCAAGGACCTGATCTACGAGGTCGGCGGCGGGATCGCCGACGGCCGGACGCTCAAGGCAGTGATCCCCGGCGGGTCGTCGACCCCGATCCTCACCGCGGCCGAGGCCGAGAAGGTGACGCTCGACTTCGACTCACTCTCGCAGGCCGGCACGGCGATCGGCTCGGCAGCCGTGATCGTGCTCGACGACCGGTGCTGCATGGTGCAGCTCGGCGTCCGCGTCTCGCAGTTCTACGAGCACGAGTCCTGCGGCAAGTGCACGCCCTGCCGCGTCGGGACGCGCTGGCTCACGCAGATCCTGAAGAAGATCGAGTCCGGCGACGGGACGCACGCCGACCTCGACCTCCTGCTCGACGTGGGCGAGCGAATCAACGGCACGTGCCTGTGCCCGCTCGGCGACTCCGACGCGATCGCCGTCGCGAGCTACGTCGCGAAGTTCCGCGAGGAGTTCCTCCAGCACGTCGAGGAAGCCGGTTGCCCGTTCCACGGCACGTCGTCGCTCGACGGGATCGTCGCGCCGACGGACGTGCACGAGGCGCACGTCGGGCCCGCAGAGATCAGGCGGCCGCTCGAGGTGGTGGCGTGAGCGTGGTGTGCGGGCTCCCCGGGCGTGGCTTCGGCCTCGCCCCCCTTCCCACGCCGGCCGAACCAGGGGGGGCGCGGCTAACGTCACGCCCGACTCGCGAGGAGCTCGAGTCGTGAGCGACCTGGTCAAGGTCACGATCGACGACCGCGAGGTCGAGGTCACAAAGGGAACCGGGCTCGTGGAGACCGCCGCCGCGGCCGGCATCGAGATCCCCGTGTTCTGCTACGAGCCGCGGCTCGGGCCGCCCGTCGGCGCCTGCCGCATGTGCCTCGTCGAGGTCGAGGGCCTGCCGAAGCTCCAGGCCGGCTGCACGCTCGCCGCCCAGGAGGGGATGGTCGTGCGCACGTCGGCGACATCCGAGCGCGCGGCGGCGGGGCAAAGGGGGACGCTCGAGTTCATCCTCGTCAACCACCCGCTCGACTGCCCGGTCTGCGACAAGGGCGGTGAGTGCCCGCTGCAGGACCTCACGTTCCGTTACGGGCCTGGATCCACCCGGATGACGTTCCCGAAGATGACGTTCGACAAGCCGATCCCGGTCTCGCCGCTGATCGCCCTCGATCGCGAGCGCTGCATCCTCTGCTACCGCTGCACGCGCTTCTCGGGCGAGGTGGCGGAGGACAACCAGCTGATCGCG
>NZ_DATMBZ010000138.1:0-10602 GCF_035558935.1 Gaiella sp.
CGTCGCCGGTCTCGTCGAGACGGCGACGGTCGACGCGCTGCGCACGGCCTGAGAAGGTCAGAGAACGGCCACGCCGACCACGGTCAGCAGCACGTAGAAGACGAACGGCGGGATGTCTCGGAAGCGCAGGTAGCCGACGAGGAAGACAGCACCGGCGGCAAGCGTGACCCACCCGAGCCAGACCGGGAAGTCCCCCGTCAGAAGACCGAGAGCAAGTAGCGCGATTCCGGCGATCGTGACCAGCACATACGTTGCGAACGGCCAGCTGGGAAGCGTCCCGAACGCGAAGTCGGACACACGCGTGCCCCGGAGGTAGAGGGACCATCCCCACGAAACTGCTCCGACGGCCAACGCCCAGCACGAGGCGGCCAGCAAAGCCCCACTTCCGACCTGCGGGTCGGTCTGCGTGAACACGCCGGGCACGCCGATCGCCGCCCCGACGAAGAACACCGCGGAGCCGACGATCAGCAGGACGCCTCCAGCGCGCTCGGCCGTCATGCCGCCGATTCTGCTCGCTCGCCCGGAACGGCGGGGATTGCGCCGGCCGAGAAACGGGTACCGATCTTGCTCCACGGTGACCGGGGGATGGGGCGATGCGAGACGACGAAGTGAACGTTGGTGCGATGGGGCCCGTCGACGAGCGAGCAGCTCGCGCCGAGCCGGACGAGCAAGAGCTCGACGTCACCGCGGAATGGCCGCAGCTCACACCGCTCGAGCTCGCTGTCTGCCTGGCCGATGCCGGCCGGGGCCCGTCCGTCCCACGGACATCGGACTCCAGGTGAACGTGCTCGAAGGCGGTCGCAAACGGCGGCATCCGCCGAGCGCCGCATTTCTCTGGCAGCTGGCGATCTGCATCGCGGGCGCGATCGGTGCGACGTGGCTCGTGCTTCACATCTGAACCGACCGATCGACCGACAGGAGGCGCTGATGTCGACGCCGGAGAGGCCGCAGGACCCCGGGGAGCACGGCTACGGAGGGACGAAGCAGGACTACCCCGCCGGCGACGAGCCCGACACGACGGGCGAGCCGTCCGAAGACGCCGACGACGGAGAAGACCCGCGCGAGGCGCCCGACCCGGACCAGAACTCCTAGCTCGGGAGGGCGACGGCCGTCGGGAACGCCGCACGAGCGTCCTCGCGTGCAGAGCCCGGGTCCTCGTCGCCGATCGCGCCGACGGCGCGCACACCGCGGCCGCGTAGACGAGCGACCGCTCGGGCGAGCCGTCCGCGAGCCGCCGCCTCGGCCCGGTCGTCGTCGACGACCCACCGGTCGCCCGGGTCGGGGACCCTGCGCGCGACGACGAAGACCTCCTCGTATCTCTCGGCTTCCGCGAGGAGCGCTTCGGTCGGCTCCTCGGCTCCTATCACGATGATGGCGCGATGCGGGTCGCTGATCATTGTCGCCTCCTGGGGTTGGACTTCTCCGTCGAGCCTAGGAGCGGCGATCGTGGGGCCGGGCCAAGATTCGGGAAAGATTCGCCAAGACGCACTCCGTCCGCCGACGAGCGAAGCCGGAGGTCCGGCGCTATTCGTCGCAGGCCACGTTGACGTAGCCCGAGCGGAACGGCGTCGTCTCGCCGGACCGCGGATCGAAGGCGTGCCGCCAGACGCAGCCCGTGTCGTTCGTCAGCAAGTGGATGGAGACGGAGGTCTCGGCCGACGTCGTCCGCACGCGGTGGATGTCGTCGCGCGGCGGGATCAACGAGTAGAAGTCGCCCGCGCGCAGCGACCGCCGCTCCACGAGCTCGAGGGCTCCGTCGCGCTGGACGTAGATCTCCTCATCCTGCTCCCCGCGATACAGGCCGACCAACCCCCAGGCGAGGTGATCGTGGATGGGCGTCTCGGATGCGGCCGGCACGACGAGCGAGAAGAGCGACAACGCCGCGTCGTCGGCGCGGAAGAGGAGCCATTGGCCGATGCCGCCTCCCATCCCGCTCTCGGGCGCTGGAGCCTGGTACTCGGCCGGAAGCCAGCTCGGATCGGCCAGCAGCTCCGCGAAGCGCGGCCGGATCGCGTCACACGCCTCGACCGGCGAGCCTGCGGTAGCCACCGTCGTCTGCACCTCGCCGACGAAGTTCCGAACGACGGGCGTGTCGAGCGCGAACTCCCCGTTCATCGTCCTTCCTCTCCGCAGACGGCGAGATGTCGACACCGAGGATACGGATGCGTACGCTCACACGCCTCGTGATTCTCGCGATCGACCAGGGAACGACCGGAACGACGTGCCTCGTCGTCGACGAGTCGCTGCGGCCGGTCGGACGCGGCTACCGGGAGATCACGCAGCACTTCCCGCGGCCCGGCTGGGTCGAGCACGATCCGGAGGAGATCTGGCGGAGCGTCGAGGACGGAGCGCGAGAGGCGCTCGACGACGCCGGCATCGCTGCGTCGGAGCTGCGCGCGATCGGCATCGCGAACCAGCGCGAGACGACCATCGTCTGGGAACGGCGGGCGGGTCGGCCCGTCGGCCCCGCGATCGTGTGGCAGGACCGGCGCACGGCGGCGCGCTGCGCGGAGCTTCCGGCAGAGCTCGTACGCGAGCGGACGGGGCTCGTGCCCGACCCCTACTTCTCGGCGACGAAACTCGAGTGGCTTCTGCGGCGCTGCGACGTGCCGCAGACCGAGCTCGCCTTCGGGACGGTCGACGCGTGGCTCGTGTGGAAGCTGACGGGTGGCTCGACGCACGCCACCGACCTCACGAACGCCTCACGGACGATGCTGCTCGACCTCGCGAGCGGCGAGTGGGACGACGAGCTGCTCGGGGCGTTCGGGGTCGAGCGGTCGATTCTGCCCTCGGTCGTCGCGTCCTCGGGAGTGGTCGCCGAGGGGACGCTTCTCGGCGCCTCGGTGCCGATCGCGGGGATCGCCGGCGACCAGCAGGCGGCGCTCTTCGGCCAGGGGTGCCACGCCGCCGGGCAGGCGAAGGTGACCTACGGAACGGGGACGTTCGTCCTCGTCAATCTCGGCGAGACGACAGGGCCGGTCGGCGAGGGCGTCCTGCGCACGGCGGTGGCCGTCACGCCCGGCGCTCCGCGGCAGATGGCAGCCGAAGGCGCCGTGCTCGTCGGCGGGGCGGCCCTCGAGTGGCTGCGCGACGGGCTCGGGCTGATCGGTGACGCAGCGGAGAGCGAGCGCCTCGCCGCGGAGGTCGAGTCGACGGAGGGCGTCCACTTCGTGCCCGCGCTCACCGGCCTCGGCTCACCGCAGTGGCGACCGGACGCCCGCGGCCTCATCACCGGCCTCACCCGCGGGACGAACCGGGCGCACGTCGTCCGCGCCGCGCTCGAGGCGATCGCGCACCAGGTCGCAGACGTGGTCGACGCGCTGCCGCTTCGCCTCGACCTGCTCCGAGCGGACGGCGGGGCGACCGCGAACCGGTTCCTGATGCAGTTCCAGGCCGATCTCCTGGGAAGCGAGGTGCACGTCTCCGCGGAGAGCGAGGCGACCGCGCTCGGCGCCGCCGCGCTCGCGGGACTCGGGGTCGGGGTGTGGCGGGGCCCGGCCGAGGTCAGACGCCTGATCCCCGCGGGCACGAGCTACGAGCCGCGGATGCGTCACGACGAGGCAGCGGCCCTGCGCACGGCCTGGCGGTCGGCGCTCGCGCGCGCGTTGTAGACGTCAAGTACGCGGGGAAACGCCCCGGACGCGGTTCCAGACCGGCCGGAGCAACGGATCGGTGACGCGGCTGACGAGCGCGACGAGTCGAACGATCCACGGCCGCCCGGCGTGCGTGACGAGCAGCGCGGAGCCGAGCCCGACGAGCATCCCCGCGAGGACGTCGCTCGGGTAGTGCATGCCGAGGGCAATCCGGGAAAGGCCGATGACCGTCGCGGCGGCGAGGAAGAGCGTTCCCGCACGCCGAGAGAAGGCGAACACTGCGAAGGCGATCGCGAAGGCTGCAGCCGCGTGATCGCTCGGGAACGACGGGTCGGTCGTGCGCGCGCCGAGGACGTGCGTCAGCGCCGGATGGGATGCGAAGGGACGCGGCCGCTCCCACAGATGGGCGATCGCCTGGTTCGTCAGCAAGGCGACGCCCGCCGCGACGAGAGCCGAGGCGGACGCCAGCTTCCACCGCGGGTTCCCGTACGGCCGCGCGAGAAGCCAGAGACCCACGGTGGCAAGGGCGTAGAGGGGAACGACGAGCCCTGCGAGCGCCGAGGTCGGGTCCTCGAGCCAGTCGCGTGTCGCCACGCCGGTGTTGATCGTATGGAAGAGCGTCCAGTCGATGATCGGACGCTAGTCGCGCCAAGGTTGCCTCGGGGTTACGACGAGTACCGTACGAGCGGATGCCGCTGCGGAACCGAGTGAGTCCGCTCGGAGAACTGGTCGCGGATCCCGCCCGCGGCCTCGTCTACGGCAACCGTGGCTGCCTGCACGACGCCGACGGCCGCATCCGCCGGCCGTACCAGGTGAGGCGCTGGATCGCGTGCCGCCTGGAGTTCCGCGGTCGCCGCCGTACGCCGCTCATGCGTCCCGGGCGCTTCACGGAGCTCTTCTTCCTCGACGAGGCGACGGCGCTCGCGGCCGGTCACCGCCCGTGCGCCGAGTGCCGACGCGAGGACTACGACCGGTTCGCGGCGCTGTGGCTCGACCTCCACGGTGAGCGCGGCGCCGACACGATCGACAGGAGGCTGCACGGCGAACGGTGGGACACGGCCGGTCGCTCGCGCCGCCTCCATCACGCGCGATTCGACGACCTCCCGGAAGGAGCGTTCGTCCTCCAGGACGGGTCGCCGATGCTGGTTCTCCGGAAGGAACTGCTGCACTGGTCGCCCTCGGGATACGCGGGCCGCGTGCCCAGGCCCACGGGGGCTGCGACTCTGATCACGCCGCCGTCGCTCGTCGCCGTCCTCAGCTCGGGTTGGCGGCCCTCCGTGCCGGTCGTCCATCCTTCCGCGGACAGCCCGCGTGCCGCCTCTGGTACCACTCCGCCGTGGCATCGAGCACCGAAGGAGGATTCACCGTCTGGCTGACCGGGCTCTCCGGGGCCGGCAAGACGACGATCGGCCACGCGGTCGCCGCCGAGCTCGAGCGCCGCGGTCTCCACGTCGAGGTGCTCGACGGCGACATCGTGCGCACCCATCTTTCGAAGGGCCTCGGGTACTCGCACGAGGATCGGGACACGAACATCGAGCGGATCGGCTGGGTCGCCTCGCGCCTCACACGCCACGGCGCCGCGGTGGTCGTCGCGGCGATCTCGCCCTACGACGCGACGCGGAAGACGGTGCGCGCGCTCGTCGAGGAGCAGGGCCCCTTCGTCGAGGTATGGGTCAAGGCTTCGGTCGAGGAGTGCGCCCGCCGCGACGCGAAGGGCCTCTACGCAAAGGCCTTCGCGGGCGAGATCACGCAGTTCACCGGCGTCGACGATCCCTACGAGGAGCCCGACGACGCCGAGGTCGTGGCCGACACCGTCGCCCTCACGCCCGACGAGTCGGTCGCGCTCGTCATGGCCGAGCTCGAGCGGCTCGGTCTCGCGCCGGTGGCGGAGCCGGCGGCCGGCTGATCGTCAGTCGCCGAGCTCGTAGCCGAGCGCGACGAGCGCCTCGCCGGCCTCGCGCTCGACGTCGACGAGCTGCTCCGGCGTCAGATCGCGGCGCCAGCGCCCCGCCGACGTGTCGTGCGCCTCGGCAAACGCGGCCGTCACGAGGGCCGGCTCGACTCCGAGTCTCGCCGCGACGGGTGCGGCGGCAGCGGCCGGGTCCGAGACGAGCTGCTCGTAGCGAACCTCGATCGTGCGGTCGGGCACGGATCCCGCGGCCGTCACGTAGCGGCGCCATGCCCATGCGACGCGTGTCGCGTCGGAGACCGAGGCGAACTCGGCTTCGCGGCCCGGCTCGACCCAGAACCGGGCGTGGGCGCCGAACGGCAAGCCCGCGTCGTCGGCGCCGGCCCGTTCCGCACTGAGCCAGCCGCGCTCGAGCAGCGACGTCGCGACGTCGCGCCCGTCGCGGATCACGTGCACAGCGAGCGCCTCCGGGTACGCGCGGAGCGCCGCGTGCAGGACAAAGCTCGTCTCCGGCGTCTGCTCGACTCCGCGCAGCCCGCGGGCGAGCCCGAGCGTGCGGACGCGCTCGAGCACCCGCCGGAGCCTCGCCGCGGCGACCTCGTCCGGAACGCCCAGGAGCTCCGGGATCGCCGCCTTCCAGGGCTGCACCTCGTCGAGATCGACGAACCCGGGGAGCAAGCCGAGCGCACGGCCCGTGAAGGTCGTGCCGGAGCGCGGCGAGCCGACGACGAAGACGACGCGCTCCTCGGAGCCGAGCCGGCGGCGCCGGCGCGCGATGCGCAGTGCGCTCCGCCCGTAGAGCACGGCGCTCGTCACGGTGTCTCCCAGCCGTGGCACGGCGCGGAGACTAGCCCGCGTACGTCGCGGCGAGCTCGTCGATCCGGGCCGCGCTCCGTTGCAGCGCCGGGCGCGAGAGACGCCCGGCACGCGCCTCGGCCAACAGCGCGGCGTAGACGTCGTCGGTCGACCGCTCGGAGCCGACGAAGAGTAGGAGGTCGACGCCGGCACGCGCGGCGCGGATCGCGGCGGTCGCGAGCGAGACGTCGTGGGTCGTCGCGAGCGGCTCGAGCGCGTCGGTGATCGTGACGCCGGTGAAGCCGAGCCCCTGCAGGAGACGAAGCACGCTCGGCGACCAGGCGGCGGGCCGGGCCCCGTAGGCCGTGTAGGAGGCGTTCGCCACCATCACGAGCGGCACGACCCCGGCGGCGATCGCGCGCCGGTACGGCACGAGCCCCGGAGCCAGTGCCTCTACCCGCGCGTCGATCGTGACGGCCGCATCGTCCGTCGAGACCGTCGCGAGACCGAGGCCCGGGAAGTGCTTCAGGGTCGGCGCGACGCCGCCGTCGAGCAGCCCCGCGGAGAACGCTGTCACGTCCTTCGCCGCGCGAGCGGGAATCGTCGAGAAGCCGCGCCGCTGTCCCGCGATGAACGAGCCCTCGACCCCCGGGACGTCCGCGACCGGTGCGAGGTCGACGTCGACGCCGAGCCGCTCGAGCGCCTGCGCGGTCGCCCGGGCTCGGGTGCGGACCGCGCCCTCCGTCAGCCGGCCGAGCTCCTCCGCGGAAGCCGCCGGTGGCGCCCAGCGGAATCGCCGAGAGAGGCCCCCCTCCTGATCGGTCATGATCAGAAGCCGCCGGCCTCCGGCCCGCGCGGCGGCCCGGAGCGACGCCGTCAGCGCGCGCACCTGCGGCGCCGACCGGACGTTGTGGCCCATGAGGATCACGCCGCCGATCCGCCCCGCTCGGATTCGGGCGAGCAGCGACGGCGAGGCGGTCGTACCGTCGATCCCGACAACCAGGCGGACGCCGACGAGCCGGTCGAGACCCGCGGGTGCGGCCGCGGGAGCACGTCCCGTCCCGAGCCCGGCGAGCGCGGCGGCGAACGCGACGACGAGCAGCGCGGGAAGAAGACGGTGAGACCCCACCTCGGTATCCTGGCAGCGGCGGCGGCCCCCCGGACGAGGCGCGTCGTACCCGGTCAGGACGACGACGCGAACGCCACAGCCCTTCCAGGAGGTCTCTCGTGCACCAGGTCGTCCAGGTCATCGGCGCGCTCCTCATCCTCTCCGGCTTCGTGCTCGCGCAGTTCCGGCTCCTCGACCCGCGGTCGCTCTGGTACCTCGTCGTCAACCTCGTGGGGTCGGCGATTCTCACCGTCGACGCGTGGCGGCAGGACCAGTGGGGCTTCTTCCTGCTCGAGCTCGTCTGGGCGATCGTCTCGGCGTGGGGCCTGACGCAGCTCGTCCGCGGCCGGCAGGCCGGCACGAGTCACTAAAGAATCGCGTCCTCTTCCTCGAGCCGGACGGAGAACGGCAGGCGCCAGTCGTCGTCGGCCTCGCCGTCGATCGTGAGACGCCACTCGTAGCGGCCCGGCTCGAGCGGCAGCGGGCCGGAGTTGATGGCCACCGGGAAGTCGAGCGGCGTACCCGGCTTGAGCCCGGCCGGCCGGCCGACCTCGAAGGGAAGGTCGTCGAAGAACACCACCGGCTGCGACCCGTCGTCCGTGTCCATCTCGACCGCGATCCCGTCGGCGTCCAGAAGCTCGAGCCGCATCACGTGCCGCTGGTTCGCCTGGTCCCACGGGACGCGGATCAGGATTGCGATCCCGAACGGGACAGGATCGGGGCCGGTCAGCGACCAGCCGCCGCCGACCACCGTCAGCTTGCCGTCGGACACCTGGGCGAAGTCCGCGAGGAGCATGGTCACGCGCACGACAGCGAGTGTCGCACAGGCCGGATCCGGCGGAGCCGGATCCGGCTAGGCGAACGCCGCTTCGACCTCGGGGACGGTCGCGGCGACGAGCGCGTCGACCACTGCCGTCAGCTCCTCGCGGAGGACGGGGTCGGGATCCGCGAGCCGCCGGTCGGCCTTGGCCACGGCGAGCTCGGCGTCGAGCACGCGTGCGCTCATGATGCCGAGCACCTTCTTGAGCTCCCGCTGCGCCCAGATCGCCCCGAACTGGCCGGGGCTGGCGCCGATCACCGCGACGGGCTTGCCGCGCATCGGCGACTCCGCGATCGGACGCGAAACCCAGTCGAGCGCGTTCTTCAGGAATCCTGGAATCGAGCCGTTGTACTCGGGGGTCACGACCAGGATTGCGTCCGCCTCGGCGATGGCGTCCTTCAGGGCGGCAACCGAGTCGGGGACGAAGCCCTGGAGATCTTCGTCGTACGCGGGGATGTCGGCGAGCCCGTCGTAGATCTCGAGCTCGACGCCCTCCGGCAGCTCCTCCGCCGCGAGGCGAAGGAGCTGCGCGTTGAGCGAGCCCGCACGGAGACTGCCGGCGAGACCGAGGATCGTCATTACGACTCGTTCCCTGCGGCCTGGACGAAGACGAGCGTGGCCTCGAGGGCGACCTCGTCGGCCAGCATCGAGCCGCCCTCCGGGAGCGGCGCGTTCCACGTCAGCCCGACCGCGTTCTTGTCGACCGAGCCTGCGAGCCGGAGGCCGACCTTGCTGTTCCCCCACGGATCCGAGACGGGGTCGGTGATCGTGCCGGTCAACGTGATCGGCGCGCGGTTCCCCTTCACCTCGAGAACGCCCTCGAAGGTGACCTTGTCGCCTTCGCGCGAGGCCGGACCGGCCTCGAACGAGAGCTCGGGATACGTCGCCACCTCGAAGAAGTCCGGCGAGGCGAGGTGCTCGGCGAGCTGCTCGTTGTCGACGTCGATGCTCGCCGCCTGCGCGACTCCGCGGAGGCCGTCCTGGTCGAGGCTGGCCTCGAACGTGCGGAACGCGCCCTGGAACGGCGCGACGCCCATGTACACGACGGTGAAGCCGACGGACGAGTGCGTCGGGTCGATCGCCCAGGTGCCTGCAGGGACAACCGAGGTCTCGATGGTATTGCTCACGTGCTTTCCTCCCGCGTCGGTGCGCCTTTTATTGCGCACATAATAGTTGTTACAGCAACTAACGCGGAGGGTCTAGACGCTATTCCCGGCCGCTGCGAGCTGCTCGAGGGCCGGGGTGATCCGCTCGCGGTCGGCGAGCGGAAGCGGAAACATCGGTGAGACGACGAGGACCTTGGCGTCGGCCGCGTGCGTCGAGGCGACCGCGATCGCGTCGTCGAGGCTCGGCGCAAGGATTGTCCGACGACGGTCGAAGAACCTGGCGAGTCGCGCCGCGGCCGGGCCGAAGAGGACGACGAGACGCGCGACTCGAGCGGCCTCGGCACACGCGTGCTCGAGCAGCGCCTGCTCCTCGGGCGAAGTGTGGACGGCGAGGCCCGCCTGCTCCAGCTCCCCGCCGGCGACGAGCACGACCGAGTCGTCGCCGTACGCCTCGAGTGCCGCCGCCGTCTTCGAAGGGGTCGCAGCCATGCCGTCGTCGACGAGCTCGGTCTCGCCGAGCCGGCCGACGGGCGTCGCGCGGTGTGGCGGCGACTCAGGCGGCAGCACCGTCTCGGGAAGCGCGCCGGCCACGAACGCCGTCGCGGCGGCCGCGAGCAACGCCTGGAGGCGCGGTGCGTCGAGGCTCGGTGGAACGCGGAAGGAACGCTCGCCGAAGGGGCCGCGCAGCACGACCTCCTTGCCGTGGACGAACGCGCCCGCCTCGACCTCGCCGGTCGTCGAGAAGCCGAACCTCCGTCCCGCGGAGCGGTCCGCGATCGCGGTCGCCTGGGGGTCGCTCTCGTTGACAACGACGGCGTCGTCTGCGCGCTGCCGGTCGACGATCGCGGCCTTCGCCTCGAGATAGTGCTCGAGCGAGCCGTGGAGCTCGAGATGGTCGGGCCAGAGGCACGTGATCACGGCGATGGAGGGGCTGCGCGTCGTGAAGCACAGGTGCGAGCTCGTCAGCTCCATCACGACGACTCCGTCCGACGGCGGCGGCAGCAGCTCGGCGGTCGGCCAGAGGTTCGCGGCACGGGCCGTCGTGCTCGCGTGGACCGTGACGCCGGCCGTGCGCAGGAAGTACGTGAGGAACGCCGCGGCCGTGGTCTTGCCGGCCGTCCCCGTGATGCCGATCGTGGGCACCGTCGCGCGTTCGAGGACGACGTCGCCGAGGCAGCGCACCACGCAACCGCTCTCGCGCAGCAGGGTGACGCGCGGCGCGACCTCGGGCGTCCAGACGTCCAGGAATGCCTCGTCGTACTGCCCGGGCT
>NZ_DATMBZ010000139.1:0-7171 GCF_035558935.1 Gaiella sp.
CGGTCCATCCACTCGGTGCCTTCGAGCGCGGCGTTCAGATTCGTGACGTACGCGCCGTGGTGCTTGTCGTGATGGATCTCCATCGTGCGCGCGTCGATGTGCGGCTCGAGCGCGTCGAACGGATAGGCGAGATCGGGGACGGTGTACGCCATTGTCATCGCTCCTTCGGTCGTCGGCTGTCCAGGCCAAGGATATGCTGCCGCCGGTCCCGTCCCGTCGAGCGAGGAGCGTCATGGCACCGACCGAGGAGATCTCGCCCCGTCCCCTCGACCCCAGGCTGCTCCAGCTGTCGGGCATCTCGCGCGCGTCGGTCGAGGCGCACTACCGGCTCTATCAGGGCTACGTGGCGAAGCGGAACGAGATCCTCGGGCTGCTCGGCGACGTCGACCGCGCGACGGCGAACCAGGTGTACTCCGCCCTCCGCTCTCTCAAGCTGGACCTCACGTTCGCGATCGGCGGGATCAAGAACCACGAGCTCTACTTCGCGCACCTCGGAGGGGATGGAGGCGACCCGCACGGCGCGTTCCGTGTACTCGTCGAGCGCGACTTCGGCTCGGTCGACGCGTGGCGGGCCGACCTGCGCGCGACGGGGATCGCGGCGCGCGGCTGGGCGTGGACTGCCTACGACTGGGACGAGCGGCGTCTCTTCAACTACCTCGGCGACGCCCAGAACACGTTTCCCGTGTGGAACGCGACCCCGCTGGTTGCACTCGACGTGTACGAGCACGCGTACTTCCTCGACTATCAGACGGACCGCCCCTCCTACATCGACGCGTTCTTCGAGAACCTCGACTGGGACGTGGTGAACGGGTGGATCGCGTCGTACGCGATTCCGTCCTGAGCGCGGGGGTCGGCCCCGCAAGGACATCACTCCGGTGACGGGCGACGCGCTCGTCGTGATCGGCGGTTACCTCCTCGGCTCGATTCCGTTCGGCTACGTCCTTCCTCGGCTCGTCCGCGGCGACGACATCCGGAGGCACGGGAGCGGGAACGTCGGCGCCTCGAACGTCTGGCGCGTCTACGGGCGTTCACTCGGCATCCCGGTCGCGCTGCTCGACGTGGCGAAGGGCTTCGTGCCCGCGCTCGTCGGTCTCGAGCTCGGCGGCGACTGGGTGGGCGTACTCGCAGGCGCCGCCGCCATGATCGGCCACGCGCGGCCCGTGTTCCTGGGCTTCTCGAAGGGCGGGAAGATGGTCGCGACGGCGGGCGGGGTCGCCCTCGCGCTCGCGCCACTCGCGGCGCTCGCATGCCTCGTCGTGTGGCTCGTCACCTTCGCCGCCTTCCGCTACGCCTCGTTGGCGTCGATCGTGACCGCATGCGCGCTTCCGTTCCTGTGCCTCGCCTTCGACGCTCCGTGGCCGGTCGTCGGCTTCGCGGCGATCGCGGCCGTGGGCGTCGTCGCCCTGCACCGCCACAACGTCCGGCGGCTGCTCGCGGGGACGGAGCCGCGCTTCTCGCGCACGTTGATGCGGGGAGCCCGGTGATCCGCCGCACGCTGCTCGTTCTGCTGCTCGCGACGGCGCTCGTCGCGGCGACCGGAGAGGACGCGCTCGCCGCCCCCTGGTGCGGGACGACGACGACGCAGGACCGCGCACCCGCCCTCACCGGACGCCCGATTCGGGTCGTCTACGCATACGCGGCCGACGGGCCGGACAGAAGCGCCGTGCTCGCGCCGCAGATCTCGGCGGACGTGGACGCGATCGACGACTGGTGGCGCGGCCAGGATCCGTCGCGTGAGCCGCGCTTCGATCGAGCCAGCTTCTCGTGCGGCCCGCAGGCGGACATCCTCGTGCTGCGGCTCTCGGACTCGACTGCCGAGCTCCGGAGCGGGTCCGGGCGCGGCGATCGGATCGCCGGCGCGGTCGCCGTCGCGACCGGGCGCTCGCTGTTCGAGAAGCAGCTCGTCTACTACGACGGGCCGGTCGACAATCCCGACACGTGCGGGGAGGGGGCGGGGCGCCCGGACGGCGACGGCGTCGCGATGGTCTACCTCGGCGCGTGCACCGACGTGCCGTCGGCCGTCGTCGCCGCGCACGAGCTCCTTCACTCGTTCGGCGCGCTGGCCGAGTCGGGCCCGCCACATGCCTGTCCCGACACGCGCGGACACCCGTGCGACAGCGACCTCGACCTGCTCTACCCGTATGCGAGGAGCGGCCTCCCTCTCGGCTCCCTGTTTCTGGACGTCGGGCACGACGACTACTACGGCCACTCCGGAGGCTGGCCGGACGTCCAGGACTCGCTCTGGCTGCGGCTGGTCGCGCAGCAGCTGTCGCTCTCGCTGGCGATCGCGGGCCGCGGCTCGGTGGAGAGCGACGTGCCGGGGATCGACTGCGCCGCGTCCTGCACGACCCGATGGGACGCGGGTAGCAGGGTGTCGCTCGAGGCGCTCCCGGCCGCGGGCCAGCGGTTCGTGCGCTGGAGCGGCGCATGCTCGGGCTCCGGTCCGTGCGACGTCACGCTCCAGGCCGCGCAGTCGGTCGGCGTGCTCTTCGCTGCCGAGCGCTTCCCGCTCGTCGTCGGCGTCTCCGGCCGGGGCAAGGTGACCGGGGCGGGAGCCCCGTGCGCCGCGGCGCGCTGCAGCCGTTCCGCGAGCTCCTACACGCCCCTTCGCCTGCGCGCGACGCCGGCGCCGGGCTGGCGGCTCGTCGGCTGGAGCGGTGGATGCTCCGGCCGCGCGGTGACCTGCGCCGTCCCGATGACGAAGGCGACGGCAGTGCTCGCGCGTTTCGTCAAGCGCTAGGGAGGCCGCGGAGCCAGTCCTCGAGCGTCGTCTGCCGGATCGACGGCTCGCCGCCCTGGAGCTCGCGGCGGATCTCGGCGACGGTCCCCCAGCGCTCCGCGACGACGTCGTGGTCGTGGATCGTCTCGAGGTTCACCTGGCGAGAGAGGACGAAATCCCCGTCGTCGAGGCCGGGCTTCGACTCGAGGAGCTCACGGATCGCGACACGGACCGAGTCCTCCACGAAGCGCGGTTGGAGGTGCGCGTGCTCGACGACGAAGAGCTCGTCCGGGCGCTTCAAGAGCTCGTAGACCGGCGCGCTCATCGACCGCTCGACGATGCCCGAGAGGTCCTCTGCGTCGAGCTCGTGGGTCGTGCCGACGAGCAGCGTCCCGCGCCCGCGCTGGTTGTGAGTCGCGATTGGCACGAGCTCGAGGATCCGTTCGGCGTCCGCGCCGAAGCCCGCCTCCTCGAGGCGCTCGTAGGCACGGGCCCGGACGAGGTCCTGCGCGCACGGGCACGCGTTGATCCCGGTCGCCTCGACTCCGACGACGCGGCGTGAGCCCTTGCCGCCCGCCGCCGCGATACCGATCAGCGAGACGATCTCCTGCGTCTCGAGACCGGTCACCGGAGTACGGCGACGTTGCGGCCAGCGCGCGACGATCCGTACCTCCGCCCGGAGCGCGTTCTGGCGTTCCACGATCTGGGACGCGATCCGGTCGGCGAGCACCTCGACCAGCAGGCCCTGCCCCAGCACGACCTCGTCGATCGCCTCGTCGAAGAGCTCGGGGAAGCGCGACATGTGGACGCCCTTCTGGTCACGGGCGAGGTCGACGGTGCAGTCGATCTCGGCGGCCATCAGGATCTCGTGGTCGCCCCGTCGGATGCGGATCGCCTTCTGGACTCCGGTGACGCCGGCGCGCGAGAGCGCGAGGCCGACGGGCGGCGCCGAGGCCTGCATGTCGCGGACGAGCGGGAGGTCGCTCACGCCGGTCACGCTACACCCCGTATCAGGCCGCGGGCAGGAACTGGAGCAGCGTCCGTGCGAAGGCCTCGGGATGCTCGAGCGGTGGGAGATGCGCGACGGCTGGAAGCTCGATCAGCTCCGCGCCCGGGATCTCCTCGGCGAGCAGCCGCGCGATCTGGCGGAAGCCGCGCTGGTCGAGCGCACCGACGAGGACGAGCGTCGGCCGTGTGACTTCTCCGAGACTCTCGCGGCGGCTCGGCGTCAGCCAGCCGCCCTCGGCGGCCGGGTTCTCGTGCTCGAGCGCGGCACGCTGCATCTCGAACACGCGGCGCCGCAGGGCCTTCGGCACCACGTCCTCGCCGCGGGTCGGCCCGTCCAGCCAGGTCCTGACATTGATCCACGCGACCTCGTCGAGATCGCCGCGCTCGAACGCCGCCGCCTCCTCGTCCCAGGCGGCGACCAGGGCCGGATCGTGCTGCCATCCGTCGATCCCGGCTCCGACGAGCACGAGGCGGTCGACCAGGTCGGGGTGCGCGAGCGCGAGGTCGAGAGCGACATGGCCTCCGAGCGAGACGCCGACGACGTGGGCGTGCTCGATCCCGAGGCTCTCGAGGAGCGCGGCCGCGTCGGCCGCGTAGACGAACGGGCCGTCGGGAACCGGCGTCTCGCCGAATCCGCGGAGGTCGGGCGCGACGACCCGGAAGCGCTCCGCCAGCATCGGCGTCACGTCGTCCCACATTCTCCGGTCTGCGATCCCGGCATGGAGAAGCAGGAGCGCCGGGCCCCGACCGGACTCGTCGTACGCGACGTCGACGCCGTTCACGCTGACCGTTGCCATCCGCCGAGCGTACCCCGAGCCGAACTCAGCGAAGAATCCGAGAGAGCCTGCGGTCCTTCAGGATCCGTCCGCCGGTCTGGCAGGACGGGCAGTACGTGATCGTGTGCTCCTCGAAGTCGACGCGCCGGAGCGTCTCCCCGCAGCGAGGACAGGGATCGCCGAAATGGCCGTGGATGCGGTAGACGTCCGCGTCGCCCTTTCCCGCGAGTCGCAGCACGAGCGCCCGCTCGAGATCGTCCGAGATCGCGGCCGCCAGCGTCTCGATCTCGCCGTCGGTGAGATCCGTGGAGAGGCGGAACGGCGACAGGCGGGCCTCCCAGAGGATCTCGTTCGCATGCGCGCGCCCGATTCCCGCGAGGGCCCGCTGGTCGCGGAGGAGCGGGTGGAGCTGGCGGCGATCGCGGCGGACGATCTCGCCGAGTGCGTCGGCGTCCAGGTCGAGCGCGTCGGGACCGAGGTGGGCGAGCTCCGCGTCGAGCGCGGCGGGTGTGAGCAGCCAGACGCCCGCCCGCTTCTTCTTTCCGCCTTCCGTGAGGACGAGATCGCCGCCGTCTGCGAACCGCACCTCGAACATCGGCTTCGCCGGCCTCTTCTTTCCCGGCGGCAGGTAGCGCAGGCGGCCTGCGCTCATCAAGTGCACGCGGAGGACGAGCTCGCCGTCGTCGGTTGGGAAGAGGAGGTTCTTGCCCCGTCTCCGCGCACCGGCGAACGAGCGGCCCTCGAGCGCGCTCGGCGGCGGGTCGAAGGTCTTCAGCGTCGCGACATGGCCGGGACGAGCCGTGTCGACGGGTGCCCGCGAGACCTGCGGGTCGAGCTCCCGCACCCACGCCTCTACCTCGGGAAGCTCGGGCATGGCCCCAAGCGTAGAGACCCGGAGCCTCTAGGCTGGTCGATCGTGGAGCCGATCGTCGTCGAGGCGACTCGCGACGGGGTGGTCGAGGCCCGTCACGTCGTCCACGCGGTGGCCGTCCGCGACGGACGGGTCGAGCTGGCGGCCGGCGATCCGGGGCTCGTCACGTTCCTGCGTTCGTCGGCGAAGCCGATGCAGGCGCTGCCCGTGGTGCGCGCGCGGCCCGACTTCGACGACGAGCAGGTCGTCCTCCTCTGCGCGTCCCATCTCGGGGCTCCCGAGCAGGTCGCCGTCGTGCGACGCATCCTCGCCGACGCGCCCGCGACCGAGGACGAGCTCGAGTGCGGGCCCGATCCGACGCCCATCGAGCACAACTGCTCGGGCAAGCACGCGGGCTTTCTCGCCCTCTGCCGCGCGGAGGGCTGGCCCACGCCGGGCTACCGGTTTCCCGAGCACCCGTGCCAGCAGGCGATGCTCCGGGAGGTCGCCGAGGCGGCCGAGGTTACGCCCGCCGCGCTCGCCGTCGCGATCGACGGATGCGGCGTGCCGACGTTCGCCTTGCCGCTCGAACGCGGCGCACACGCCTTCGCCCGGCTCGCGTCGCTCGACGCGGGGACGCGTGTCGTGAGTGCGATGCGCTCGCACCCGGATCTCCTCCGGGGGCCGGTCGCCGCCGACGTCCTCCTGATCCGCGCGCTCGAGGGCTGGGTGGCGAAGGGAGGTGCCGAGGGACTCTTCTGCGCCGCGTCGGCCGACGGCCTGGGGATCGCGCTCAAGGTGGTCGACGGCGCGTTCCGCCCCATCCAGCCGGCGCTCGCGCATTTTCTGTCACTGCTCGGGCTCGACACCTCGGCGCTCGGGCCGAACGAGATCGAGAACAGCCTCGGAGAGCCGGTCGGCGAGCTTCGAGTCGCCGAGCCCGTTTGATCGAGAATCGAGAATCTGCTCCCTTCCCAAAGTCAGGAGTGACGTATACGATCCGGCGCCGAAGGGTCTGAGCCGGAGCGGAGAGGTCCGGCTCACTGCGTTCGAGGGTCTGTCTTCCGTCAACCGCTGGGAGAAAGAGAGGTCCATGCTCGCCGTCGATACCCCCCTTCCGGAGCTCGAGGAGCTGCACAAGCTCGTCGAGCAGGGGCAGGAGAAGGGCTTCCTGACGTACGACGAGATCGTCAAGTCCCTGGAGGACGTCGATCTCACCAAGGAGCAGTTGGAGGACTTCACGACGTACCTCATCGACCACTCGATCGAGCTCGTCGAAGGGGAGCAGCACAAGGCACTGCCGCACGAGCAGCCGATCGTCCCGCCGGAGGAGGTGGCTTCGGCGCCGAAGCTCGACCTCACCGTGGAGCCGTCGCTCGACTCGCTCCGTCTCTATCTGCGGGAGATCGGCAAGGTGCCGCTTCTCACCGCCGATCAGGAGGTCGCGCTCGCCAAGCGGATCGAGCGCGGCGACGAGCGGGCGAAGCAGCACATGATCGAGGCGAACCTGAGGCTCGTCGTCTCGATCGCGAAGGGCTACCTGGGCCGTGGGCTCTCGTTCCTCGACCTGATCCAGGAGGGGTCGCTCGGATTGATCCGGGCGGTGGAGAAGTTCGACCACCGCAAGGGGTTCAAGTTCTCGACCTACGCCACGTGGTGGATCCGCCAGGCTGTGACACGGGCGATCGCCGACAAGGCGCGCACGATCCGGATTCCGGTGCACATGGTCGAGAAGCTGAACAAGGTCGTGCACATCGAGCGCCAGCTCGTGCAGCGGCTCGGCCGCGAGCCGAAGCCGGAGGAGATCGCCGAGGAGCT
>NZ_DATMBZ010000140.1:0-16617 GCF_035558935.1 Gaiella sp.
CCCGAGAAGGACAGGAGAGGGCTGGAAACGTCGGACAGCGCAACCCACGAGCCGCCGCTTCCGCGCCACGCGGCTGGTCTGAGAAGTCCCTCGAACCGGTCGCCGAGCGCGACCACCACGCCGTGGCGACGGGCGATGTGCATGACACCATCCCGCCGCTCTCGCGACGTCGTGGCCGGAAGCGTCGTCCTGCGCCATGACGCACCGTCCGAGGAAGACCAGACGGACGGTGTGCGGACGCCGTCGGGATCGACGACGTAACCGCCGGCCAGCCACCCCGCGCCGCCCTCCGGCGCAACCACGCCGTTGACGTACGAGATGTACGAGCCGCCGTGCAGCGCGGGATGGTCGATCCGCACCCATTCGGAGGGCGGGGCTCCGCGGGCGCCGGGGGTCAGGAGGACCGCGGCGAGGAGCGCAAGGGGAGCGAGTCGTCTGAACGGCACGGTGCACTCGCACTATCGGCCGTCCATGGCAGGCGGACAAGCCCTCGCGAGCGCCCGCCGCCGAGGGCGTGTCACGGTTGACGAGCGTGCAGACCGCGTCGTAGGCTCGTCTGACATGTCACAACGGCATGGAGCCGCGAAAGGGGAGACGCGATGACCCATCCGATCCGTGCGCTGCCGGCCGTGCTCGCCGTCCTCGGTGCGGCGCTCGTGGCGGCGCTGTCCGTGGCCTCCGCCCCGGCCGCCGGGCCGGGCGCCGGCGCGCCCGGCAACGCGAACGGCCAGCTCGGCCTCGTGGGAATGGACCACGTGGGCATCACCGTTCCGGACATCGATCAGGCCGTAGCCTGGTTCGAGGACGTGATGGGCTGCGTGGCGCCGCTCACCTTCGGGCCGTTCTCCGACCCGACCGGCACGTTCATGCAGGACCTGCTCGACGTGGATCCGCGCGCGGTGGTCGAGCAGATCACGATGGTCCGCTGCGGCCGGAGCGCCAACATCGAGCTGTTCAAGTACACGGCACCCGACCAGCGGACGACCTTCCCGAAGAACTCCGACTGGGCGGGGCACCACATCGCCTTCTACGTGACCGATATCGACGCTGCGGTCGCATACATGGTCTCGAAGGGCGCGCAGAAGTTCCTCGGCCCGCTCCCGGTCACGGACGGGCCGGCCGCCGGACAGTCGATCAACTACTTCCGCACGCCGTTTCGGACGTACATCGAGCTGATCAGCTATCCGAACGGAATGGCGTACGAGCGCGACCCGAGCCGTCCGCTCTGGTCGCCGAAGCGGAACGGCACCGATGCCGTCGTGACGAGCGTGCCCGGCCTCCTCGGGATCGACCACGTCGGCATCACCGTTCCGGACGTTCCGAGCGCCGTCGGGTGGTTCGAGGACGTGCTCGGGTGCTCGTCGCCGCTCGCCTTCGGGCCGTTCGCCGACCCGACGGGCACGTTCATCCAGGATCTCCTCGACGTCCACCCCCGCGCCGTCGTCGAGCGGATCCAGCACGTGCGCTGCGGCGACGGCCCGAGCGTCGAGCTCTTCCAGTACTCGTCGCCCGACCAGGACAAGACGTTCCGGAAGAACTCCGACTTCGGCGGCAAGCACATCGCCTTCTACGTCCGCCACATCGACAAGGCGGTCGCCCGCATGGAAGCGCTCGGGGCGCACAAGCTCCTCGGTCCGCTGCCCGTGACCGACGGCCCTGCCGCCGGCCAGACGATCAACTACTTCCGAGCGCCGTTCGGGACGTACATCGAGCTGATCAGCTACCCCCAGGGCGAGGCGTACGCCGCGACCGCGCCGATCCCGCTCTGGGACCCGCGCGACAACCGGCCGTAGCAGTGCGGGAGCGGGCCTGCCGGCCCGCTCCCGTCACACCTGCTCGTAGTGCGACACCGTCACCGCGCCCTGGGAGGCCGACGAGACGAGCGTCGCGTAGTTCGCGAGCGCGCCGCGGCGGTAGCGCGGCTCGGGCTCGGCCCAGTCCGCGAGACGGGCGGCGAGCTCCGCCTCGTCGAGCTCGACCTCGAGGACGTGGCGGTCGACGTCGATCACGACGGTGTCGCCCTCGCGCAGCGCTGCGATCGGCCCGCCTTTCGAGGCCTCGGGCGCGACGTGGCCGACCATGAACCCGTGCGTCGCGCCGGAGAAGCGGCCGTCCGTGATCAGCGCGACCGAGTCGGAGAGCCCCTCGCCGACGATCGCGCCCGTGACGTGGAGCATCTCCCGCATGCCGGGGCCGCCGTGCGGGCCCTCGTAGCGGATGACGACGACGTCGCCGGGAGCGATCGCGCCCTCCTTCACCGCCGCGAAGCAGTCCTCCTCGGAGTCGAACACCCGGGCGGGGCCTCGGTGCACGGTGCGCTCGTGCCCGGCGAGCTTCACCGCGCAGCCCTCGGGCGCGAGATTGCCGTAGAGCACGGCGACGCCGCCGCGCGCCTTGAGCGGCGACTCGATGGGGACGACGACCGTCTGCCCCTCCGTCTCGCTCGCGGCATCCGCGTGCTCGCCCAGCGTCTTGCCGTCGACGGTGTGGGAATCCACGTGGAGAAGGCCCTGCTTGCGGAGCTCGCGCGCCACGAGCGCGACCCCGCCCGCGGCGTACATGTCGTTCGCGTGCCAGCGGCCCCAGGGCTTCATGTCGGCCACGATCGGCGTCTGCGCCGAGACCCGCTCGAAGTCGTCGATCGTGAAGTCGATCCCGAAGTCGCGGGCGATCGCCACGAGATGGAGCACCGCGTTCGTCGAGCCGCCGGTGGCGGCGACGGAGGCGACCGCGTTCTCGAACGACTCCTTCGTGACGTACGAGCGGGGCGTGACGTTGTCGCGGACGAGCTTCACCGCAAGCCGGCCGAGCTCGTACGCGGCCTCCTCCTTCGCGCGGTGCATCGCGGGGATCCCGTTCGTGCCAAACGGCGAGAGGCCGAGGAAGTCGAGGATCGTCGACATCGTGTTCGCCGTGAACTGACCGCCGCACGCTCCCGCGCCCGGGCACGCGACCGACTCGAGCTCGTGGAGGTCCTCGTCCGTCAGCTTCCCGGCCGCGTGAGCGCCGATGCCCTCGTACACGTCGCCGACCGACACCTCGCGCTGCCGGTAGAGGCCCGGTGCGATCGAGCCCGTGTAGGAGACGACGGCCGGGATGTCGAGGCGGCCGACGGCCATCGCCGCGCCCGGGTTCGTCTTGTCGCAGGCGACGAGCATGACGAGGCCGTCGAACAGATGGCCGCGCGCGACGAGCTCGATGGAGTCGGCGATCACCTCCCGCGAGATCAGCGACGCACGCATCCCGGACGTCCCCATCGAGACGCCGTCCGAGACGGCGATCGTGTTGAACTCCATGGGCGTCCCGCCCGCGTCGCGGACGCCGCGCTTCACGTGGACCGCGAGGTCGCGCTGGTTCAGGTTGCACGGCATCGTCTCGATCCAGGTCGTACCGACGCCGACGATCGGCTTCGCCAGGTCCTCGTCGGTGAAGCCGGTGCCCTTCAGCATCGCGCGGGCGCCGGCGCGGTCGGGGCCGTCGGTGAGCGCTGCGCTGCGGCGCTTTGCGGGGTCGGACGGGATGTCGTACGGAGTCGTCACGGGTCGCCTCTCTCGATCGGGTTGGACGGGTCGCGGCACCATTCGCTGAAGGAGCCGGGGTAGAGCCTGACGTCCTCGCGCCCTGCGAGCACGAGGCGCTGCGCGATGACGGCCGCGGTCACGCCTGAGCCGCAGTACGTTGCGACCTCGGGCGGCGCCGTCGCGTCTTCCGGCAGCGGGAGCTCGAAATACGCATTTCGCGAGCCGGGAATGCGGCCCGCGACCGGGTCGAGCGGCTCCACGTCGCCTCGCCAGCGCTCGGTTGCGCGGGCGTCGTAGAGGACGAGCGACGGGTCGGCGAGCCGCGCGCGGATCTCCTCGGCCTCGATCGTGTCGTCGTCGCGAACGTGGGGCACGAAGGCAGCTCGCTCGACGCGCGGCTCGTCGGTCGTGAGCGGACCGACGTAGGCGCGCTGGTCGAACGTGCCGCAGAGGTCGTGGCCGAGGTGGCGGAGGAGCCACCAGCAGCGCGCCGCCCAGCCCGTTCCCTCGTCCAGTGCCAGGACGAACGTCTCGGGGCCGATGCCTGCGGCCGCGAAGGCGGCGCCGAGGGCATACGGGTCCGGCAGCGGGTGGCGGCCGCCCAGCGACGGGTCGCCCGTCGGAGACGAGAGCGTCGTCTCGGGGTCGAAATGGACGGCGCCGGGGAGGTGCCCGGCCTCGTAGGCGTCCCGCGGGCGGCAGTCGGCGAGGCGGACGCTCACAGCGCTCCTGTCGGGGAGACGTCGAGGACGAGGACGTCGTGTTCCGGGAACCGGCCCTCGAGGTCGCGCGCGCATGCCTCGGCGTCGTCCGCCCAGACGATCACGCTGGGACCCGAGCCCGAGAGCGTCGCGCCGCGGGCGCCCGGCGGCAGGTCGGTCTTCACCGCCTCGAGCGCGGCGGACGGCCGGTAGGGCTCGTGCAGCCGGTCGTCGAGCCCGGCTGCGAAGAGCTCGGCGTCGCCTGCCGCCGCGCCTGCGGCGAGGAGTGCGGCATGCGCGGCGTTGGCGGCGGCGTCGGCATGCGAGACGGTTGCGGGGAGCGTGCGGCGGGAGGCCTCGGTCGACGTCCGCTCGCGCGGGACGATGGCGACCGGGGTCAGCGGCAGCGTGTCGGCGATGCGGACGACGCGGCCCTGCCACGTGAGCGTGACGCCGCCGACGAGCGCCGCGGCGAGGTTGTCGGCGTGGCGCTCGAGCGCCAGACCGGCGGCCAGGAGCTCCTCGGCCGGCAGGTCGGGCCGAGCCGCTACCAGGCCGAGCGCGATGGCGGAGGCCGACGAGCCGAGCCCCCGCTCGAGCGGGATGCGGTTCGTGAAGCGGAACCGCTTGCCCGCGGGATCTGCAAGCAGCCCGTACGCGCGCAGGGCGAGGTTCGTGTCGTCACCGGGGAGCTCGCCGGCGCCCTCACCCTCGACGGCGACACCGTCGCCGTCGCCCTCGGTCACCTCGAGCTCGTTCCAGAGGTCGAGCGCGACTGCCGCGCAGTCGAACCCGGGGCCGAGGTTGGCGGACGTCGCGGGCGCGCGAAAGATCACGATGCTCTTCTAGCGCTTCCCGCGCGAGCGGGCGCCGCTTGGGGGAGCCTCGGCAGGCGGCGCGGAGGGACTTGGCCCCGGCCGCCCTCGCGGCCGGAGATCAGAGCGCGTCCGAGTGCAGGCGCTCGCCGAGCGTCTGGAGGATGCTGGTGGCGATCGACGGCGACTGCGCGAGCAGGTCGCGGAAGCCGCGATCCGTCAGCACGAGGACGTGCGCCGGGGTGGACGCAGTCACCGTCGCCGTGCGCGGCACGTCGGCCACCAGAGCTATCTCACCGACGACGTCACCGGCGCCGAGGTCGGCCACCCTCTTGCCCTTGCGGCTCACGCGCAGCGAGCCGTCCACCACCACGAAGAACTCCTGTCCGTACGCGCCCTCGCGGATCAGGGTGCGTCCCTCGTCCACGTCGATCTCGTCCGCGAGCGTCGCGATCTGCCTCAGGTCCGCCTTCGAGCATCTCGCGAAGAGCGGCACCTCCTTCAGGAGGTCGAGCTTGGCATCTCTCCGGAGTCGCACCCGACCAGCATAGACGTGAATGTGCGCATCCGCACTTGCGGAATCGCGCGGCCGGGGTCGACCGCGCCGGTGCTAGGACGCCGGCCTCGCAGCGGAGGCGGCGGCGATCGCGTCGGGATCGGGGTCCACCTCGACCGGCGTCGCGGCCAGGCGGTCGGCGATGGCCGGATCCTTCAGGCCGTGCCCCGTGATCGTGACCGCGAGCCGATCGCCCTCGACGTCGCCGCGGAGGACGGCTGCGAGCCCCGCGGCCGAGGAGGGCTCGCAGAAGAGCCCCTCCTGGGCGGCGAGGAGGCGCCACGTGGACACGATCTCGTCGTCGTCGACGTGGAGCACGCGGGCGTGCGCTGCGCGGACGGCCGCGGCGTGCACGGGGTCGCCGATCCGGATCGCGGTGGCGAGTGTCTCGCGTCGGTTCTCGGCCTCGACCGAGACGATCGGCGTGTCGAGGCCCAGCTCCGCGAGTGCCTGCGCGTAGGCGGAGGTGTTGCCGCCTCCGCCGTACGGGAGGACGAACGCGTCGGGCGCGCCGCCGAGCTCCTCGACGATCTCGAGCACCGCCGTCTTCTGCCCCGCGCGCCGGTACGGGTTCAGGGAGTTGACGAGGACGTGGGTGCCGCGGCGGGCGAGCTCCTGTGCCGCCCCGAGCGCGGCGTCGAAGTCCCCGCGGACCTCGAGCACGCTCGCGCCGAGCATCCGAGTCTGCGCGAGCTTCGCCCCCGCCACGGCCCCCTGCGGCGTGAGCACGACCGCGGGTAGGCCGGCGCGTGCCGCGTAGGCGGCGGCGCTCGCCGCCGTGTTGCCGGTCGAGGCGCAGAGCACTGCTCCGGCCCCCTCTTCGAGCGCCTTCGAGACCGCGAGCGTCATCCCGCGGTCCTTGTAGGAGCCGGTCGGGTTGGAGGCCTCCCACTTGAGCCAGAGCTCGCGGACGCCGGCGGCGCGCGCGAGCCTTGGTGCGGGCAGGAGCGGCGTCGATCCTTCGCCCAGCGTCACGACGGGCGTCGCCGCCGAGACGGGGAGCCGGTCGCGGAAGCGCTCGATCAGCGGGACGGTCACTGGTCGCCGCACATCTGTGGAGCGACCGGCACACGATCGGCACGATTCCCCCTTGACAGAGAACGGTCTCTGAGACCGTCCGCCGCAGCGGCTGGCGCGCGCGTGAGCGCTGGTTCCTGTGGAGTGTCGGTCACGATTCGGGCACGAAGGTGCCGGACACCGTACTGGCGCGTCACGCCCAGCCGAGCTCCTCGACCCCGCGCTCCGAGACCACGGGCAGCGCGGTCGCCTCTCCTCGCGATTCCGGCAGCAGCCTGATCGCCGCGAGCGCCGCCTCGACCTGTCCTGCCGGCGCCTCGTGCGTCACGACGTGGAGGACGGCGTGTCCGTTCGCCGGCTGCTGGACGAGCCGCGCGACCGACACGCCCTCGACCGCGAGCTCCTGCGCGAGCCGGGCGAGCACGCCGGCGCGGTCGTCCACGAGAAGGCGCAGGTACCAGAGCGACGAGAGCTCTCCCGGCGGCATCCGCTCGATCTGGTGCCAGACAGGGTCGCCTTGCAGGAAGCCGGTCCCGGTCGTGCCGACGATCGACACGAGATCGGCGACGACCGCACTCGCCGTCTCGATGCCGCCGGCGCCCGGCCCCTCGAGCGTGATCTCGCGGATCGCATCGCCCTGGAGCATCACGGCGTTGAACGCGCCGTCGACCGCGGCCAGCGGGTGGTGGGCGTCGACGAACGCGGGACCGACGCGGACGTCGACGCGGCCGTGGGCGAACGTCGCCCGGCCGAGGAGCTTGACCCGCATGTCGAGCTGGCGGGCCGCCTCGACGTGCTCCTCGCGCACCCCTTCGATCCCCTCGACCTCGACCCAGGAGAGCGGCACGCGGCAGCCGAACGCGACGGTGGCCAGGATCGCCATCTTTGCCGCCGCGTCGAGGCCCGCGACGTCGTCGGTGGGATCGGCCTCTGCGTAGCCGAGGCGCTGTGCCTCCGTGAGAGCGTCGGCGTACGAGCGGCCCTCGCTCATCGCGGAGAGGATGAAGTTCGTCGTGCCGTTGACGATCCCGAGCACGCGGTGCACGTTGGTGACGACCAGCGACTCGCGCAGCACCTTGATCACCGGGATCGCCGCGCAGACGGACGCCTCGAAGCGCAGCTGCGCTCCCGCCGCCGCCGCGGCCTCGAAGAGCTCGGCGCCGTGCCGCGCAACGAGCTGCTTGTTGGCCGTCACGACGGAGCGGCCTGACCGGAGCAGACGGAGGACGTGGTCGCCCGCCGGCTCGACTCCGCCCATCACCTCGGCGACGAGTCGGATCGACGGGTCGTCGAGCACGTCCCCGATCTCGGTCGTGAGGACGCCCGGCCCGGCGTCGAACGCTCGCTCGCGCGCCGGGTCGCGGACGAGCGCCCGGACGACCCGCAGGCGATGCCCGGTCGCGCGCTCGATCTCGTCGCCCTGCTCGGAAAGCAGGCGGTGGACGGCCGCGCCGACGGTCCCGTAGCCGAGGAGAGCTACGGGAACGTCAACCGACTGCACTCGTGTCCTCGCGGCGCATGAGCGAGCGGAGCTCCTCGCCCACCTGCTCGATCAGCTGGTTCGCGGCTTCGGCCCGGTGCCCCTTGAGGCCCGCCTCGCCGCTCTCCATCTCCGCGATCCACACCTTCGCGAACTGGCCCGAGCGGATGTCGTCGAGGACGGCCTGCATCCGCTCGCGCACGTGCGAGTCGATCTCCCGGGGCCCGCTCACGTAGTCGCCGAACTCGGCCGTGTCGGAGATCGACCAGCGCATGTGCTGCAGGCCGCCCTCCCAGATCAGGTCGACGATCAGCTTCAGCTCGTGGAGGCACTCGTAGTAGGCGACCTCGGGCTGGTAGCCGGCCGCGACGAGCGTCTCGAAGCCCGCGCGGATCAGCTCCGTCGTGCCGCCGCAGAGCACGGCCTGCTCGCCGAACAGGTCGGTCTCGGTCTCCTCGCGGAACGACGTCTCGAGGATCCCCGCCCGCCCCGCGCCGATGCCGACCGCGTACGCGAGCGCGACGTCGCGCGCACGTCCCGAGGCGTCCTGGTGGACAGCGATCAGCGCCGGCGTGCCGAGCCCCTCGGTGAAGAGCCGCCGCACGACGTGGCCCGGGCCTTTCGGAGCGACCATCACGACGTCGTGGCCGACGGCGGGCGCGATCCGCTCGTAGAGGACGTTGAAGCCGTGGGCGAAGAGGATCGTCGCCGCCGGGTCGAGCGTGGGCTCGACGTCCTCGGTGAAGACCTGGGGCTGGACCTGGTCGGGCAGCAGCAGTGAGACGAGCTGGGCGCCGCGGACGGCCTCGGCGATCGGACGCACCTCGAGCCCGGCCTCCTCCGCCGCGCTCCACGACGACGAGCCATCGCGCAGGCCGACGACGACCTTGACCCCCGAGTCGTGGAGGTTGAGCGCGTGGGCGTGGCCCTGGCTGCCGTAGCCGACGACGGCCACGGTGCCGTCGAGGAGGGAGAGGTCGCCGTCGCGGAGGATCCTGGCCATGCGTCCGTCCTTTCGCTGGGGATGGGGCGAGATATACCGCGCGAGATCAGTTGATCGCGGCGAGACGGCGCGGCGCCCGTCTTCGGGACGAGGAGCGGGGGACGCCGATCCGTCCAGTGCGCACGAGATCGAGAATCCCGTACGGGTGGCAGAGCTCGTGGAACGCGTCGAGCTCCTCGGGCGTGCCCGTGAGCTCGAGGACGACCGCGTCCGGCCCGACGTCGAGGAGCCGCCCGCCGAGCGCCTCGGCGGTCGTGACGAGTTCGGCCCGCTTCTCGGGGGCGGCGGAGACGCGAACGACGAGTAGCTCGCGCTCGACGGCCTCGCCGGCGACGAGCTCGGTCACTCGGAGGACGTTGACGAGCTTGTGGATCTGCTTCTCGATCTGCTCGAGCGAGTGCTGCGTGCAGTCCACGCGGAGGGTGATGCAGGAGACGCCTGGGCGCTCGGTGGGCCCGACGGCGAGCGACTCGATGTTGAATCCGCGACGCGCGAACATCGTCGTGATCCGCGTCAGCGCTCCCGGCCGGTCTTCGACGACGACGGACAGCGTGTGCTTCACAGTGCTCTGACCTCCATGTTCTCGCCCGCGTCCGAGTACTCGAGCATGTCGAGCGCGGCAGCGCCGGCCGGGATCATCGGGAAGACCTGCTCCGCGGGGTCGACACGGCAGTCGACGACCACCGTGCGGTCGAGCTCGAGCGCCTCGGCGAGCGCGGCGTCCAGCTGGGCCTCGTCCGTGACGACCATGCCGACGCCGCCGTACGCCTCGGCGAGCCGCGCGTAGTCGGGCAGCTGCGAGGTCAGGTGCACGTGCGAGCGCCGTCCGTCGAAGAACATGTCCTGCCACTGCGTGACCATCCCGAGGTGGGCGTTGTTGACGAGGACGACCACGATCGGCAGATCCTCGAGTGTCGCCGTCACGAGCTCCTGCGCCGTCATCTGGAAGCACCCGTCGCCGTCGACGCAGACGACCTTCGCCTCCGGTCTCGCCGCCTTGGCGCCGATCGCCGCCGGGATGCCGTAGCCCATCGTCCCGAGGCCGCCCGAGGTGATGAAGCTCCGCGGCCGCTCGGAGAGGACGTACTGCATGGCCCACATCTGGTGCTGACCGACGCCGGTCGTGACGATCACGTCGCTCCCGGCCGTCAACCGCTGGAGCGACTGCAGGACCTGCTGCGGCTTGAGCCACTCCTCGCTCGTGCCGTAGCGGAGCGGATACTGCTCTCGCCAGGCGCGGAGCTGTGCGAGCCATGTCTCGGGCACCGGCGCGTGCTCCGCGCGATGCCGTACGACCTCGTCCGCAAGCGCCGCGACAGCGGTCCGCAGCGGACCGACGACGGGGATGTCCGCGTCGCGGAGCTTCGAGATCTCCGCGGGGTCGATGTCGAGGTGGACGACCGTCGCCCCCGGCGCGAACGCGGAGAGCTTCCCGGTGACGCGGTCGTCGAACCGCGCGCCGATCGCGACCAGCACGTCGCACGAGTTCAGCGCGAGGTTCGACCACTTCGCCCCGTGCATGCCCGGCCAGCCGAAATGGAGCTCGTGCGTCTCGGGGAAGGCGCTCTTGCCCATCAGCGTCGTGACGACCGGGAGCGAGCCGGCCTCGGCCAGGCGCAGCAGCTCCGCGCAGGCGTCACCGTTGAGCGTCCCGCCGCCCACGTAGAGCACGGGCTTCCGCGCCGTTGCGATCACGCGGGCCGCCTCCCTGACCTGGAGCGGGTGCACCTTCGTCGGGGGCCGCCAGCCGGGAAGGTCGACCTCCGCGGGGTACGAGAAGTCCACGGTCGCCTCCTGGACGTCGCGCGGGATGTCCACGAGCACCGGCCCGCACCGTCCCGAGCGCGCGACGTGGAACGCCGCCTTGAGCGTCGCGCCCAGCTCGCGGGCGTCCTGCACGAGCCACGAGTGCTTCACGATCGGCATGGTGATCCCGGTGATGTCGCACTCCTGAAACGCGTCCGTGCCGATCAGGCTCGAGCGCACCTGGCCGGTGATGCAGACGAGCGGCGTCGAATCCATCCACGCGTCGGCGATCGGTGTGACGAGGTTCGTCGCCCCGGGGCCGGAGGTCGCGATCGCGACCCCGACGCGGCCGGACGCGCGGGCGTAGCCCTGCGCCATGTGGCCCGCGCCCTGCTCGTGGCGCGCGAGGACGTGACGGACGGCCGTCCCGCGCGCCATCGCGTCGTACGTCGGCATGATCGCGCCGCCGGGGATGCCGAACATCACGTCCACGTCCTCCGCCTCGAGGGAGCGGAGGATCGCGTCGCCGCCTGTCATCGTCATGGGCCGACCCCCAGCGCGAACTCGGTGTCGCGGCGTGCGCTGCGCAGCAGGCCCAGCACCGCGTCGACGAACTCGCGGCTCGTCGCGGTGACGCTCGTCCCCTGGTACGCGGCCGGACGCTGGGCGGCGCGCAGTGCCGCGGTGAGGCTCTCCTCGAGCGCCTCGCCGGCGGAGTGACGGCCAAGGCCCTCGGAGAGGAGCAGAGCGGTCGCGAGCAGCATCGGGCTCGGGTCCGCGACGCCGTGGCCCGCGAGGTCGCTCGTCGTCCCTTCGGCCGGGCCGAACAGGCTCGGTCCTGTCGCCGAGAGCTGTCCCGAGGCCACGAGCCGGCGCCGTCCACCGAGCCGCGGGGCTTCCGCGACGGCGTCGCCCAGCACGCCCTCGGCGGCGAGCACGCCGGTCGAGCCGACGGTGAGCCGACGCAGCGCCTCCGTCAGCGTCACGTGCTCGACCTCGACGCCCGTGTGCCGGTCGGCGTGACGGTCGACGCGTTGCGTCCAGGTCTCGGAGACGCCGACCGACGTCAGGCGCCCGGAGCGGTTCTTTGCTGTCGCGAAGGCCCGCTGGAGCGTCCAGTCCACGGCGGTCTCGTCGAGCGGGGCGAACGCCGTCACTTCGCCCGTGTCGTCGAGCACCCGCGTCACGCGGGCACCGAGGTCGAGCGCCGCGCGGAGCCCCGCCAGCGCCGGGGCGGTGTCGCCGGCGACGAGGACGGCGTCCGCGCTCGCGGTCGCCTGGCGCGTCGCGGTGGGCAGCAGGTGACCGGAACGGGTGAGCGCCTCTGTGTCGAAGGGCGGATGCAGCTCCTCGACGTCGAAGCCGTGCTCGCGGGCGAGGCGCGCGAGGGCGCGGCTCGCGGCGGCCGTGATCTCGGGGCCGATCCCATGGCCGGCGAGGCAGGCGACGACGTACGTGCGACGGCCGGTCATCGGAATCGGTTGGGTGTGGGGAAGGTGGACATCGGTGGAGCTCCTCTCGCTCGGCACGCCCGGCGGACGCACCTCTTCTGGGTCTCGGTCGGCGTGTGCGCCACGGATGGCGCGTGAGCGTCGATCTCCCCTAGACGGGGAGAATCAGGATGAGCTCGATGCCGCCGCCGATCGCCACCGCGGGGCGCGGTACGAGAGGACGTACGGGTACGGCGTGGCAGAGCGTCATCGGGTCTCAGAGTGCCCGAAGCGGGGGGCCGCTGTCAATTCGACCTTCGTCGGGTCCCGCCGTGCTTGCGGCTAGGCCCGTCACCCACTACGATCGATCATCGATGGATCGCGCCGCGAGAACACGTACGCGTAGCCGTGCCGGGGCGCTCGTAGCCCCGATCTCGCCGATTGCGTTCATCGCCTCGAAACGGCGCTAGCCGGCGACCACCTCCCGCCCCCGCCAGCTAGCAGCCCACAGACCGGCGGGAGGCTCATCATCGACGTGTGCACGAAAGGCGGTACGTCTCCCCGTGACAACCCAGCTCCACGACACGACAGCCGAGCGAGACGCCTGCGGGATCGGGCTCGTCGCCGATGCGAACGGGCGGGCATCGCGCGAGCTCGTCGACCGCGCGCTGGCCGGCCTCGCGGCGGTCTCGCACCGCGGCGCGTGGGCGGCCGACGGGGTCACGGGCGACGGCGCGGGCGTCCTGCTGCCGCTCCATTCGGCCTTGACGGGGCACGAGGGCGCTGGTGTGGCGATGTGCTTCCTGCGCGAGCCGTGGCTCCGGGGGATCGTCGAGGACGCGTGCCGCGCGGAGGGTCTCGAGCCGTTCGGGTGGCGCGACGTGCCGCACGACGTCGCCGCGCTCGGCTCGACGGCGACCGCGAGCATGCCGCGGATCGCGCAGCTCGTGCTCGCGCCGTGTGCCGAGCCCGACGCGGAGCTCCGAGCGCACCGCGCGCGCCGCCGGGCGGAGCGGGTCGACGGTATCTATGTCGCGTCGCTTTCCTTCCGCACGGTGACGTACAAGGCGCTCTGCGCCGCCACGCAGCTCGCGAGCTTCTATCCCGACCTCGCCGATCCCGCCTGGACTGCGGCGTGGGCGATCTTCCACCAGCGGTTCTCGACGAACACCGAGCCGAGCTGGGAGCGCGCGCAGCCGTTCCGGTTCCTGTGCCACAACGGCGAGATCAACACGATCGAGGGCAACGTCGAATGGATGGAGGCGCGCGAGCGAGCGCGCGGGCTCGATCCAGCCCTCGCGCCCGCACTCGACCGCAGCGGGTCCGACTCCGCGTTGCTCGACAACGCGCTCGACCTGCTCGTGCGGGCCGGGCTCGACGTCCGCGAGGCGGTGACGCTCCTCGTGCCGCCCGCCTGGCAGAACGACCCCCGGATCGACGACGCGCAGCGCGCGATGCACCGCTACCACGCGATGCTCGCCGAGCCCTGGGACGGACCGGCCGGCCTCGTCTACTCGGACGGCGTCGTCTGTGGCGCGGCGCTCGACCGGAACGGGCTGCGGCCGTTGCGCGTCGCCGTGTGCGACGACGGGCTCGTCGCCGTCTCGTCCGAGGCGGGCGCGGTGCCGCTGTCCGACGGTGCGGCCGTCCGGCGAGCACGGCTCGGCCCCGGCCAGCTGCTCTCGATCGACCCGCGTCGCGGGCTCCTCTTCGACGGCGAGCTGAAGCGGGAGCTCGCGTCGCGGAAGCCGTACTCCTCGTGGGTCGAGGAGAGTGTCCGCTTCGCGGAGCAGGGCGAGCCGCTGCCCCCGCCGGAGGCGGATCTCGCGGCCCGGCATGCCCTCCACGGCTACACGCGCGAGGAGCTCTCGCTGATGCTCCGGCCCATCGCCCAGACGGGGCAGGACCCCGTCTACTCGATGGGCGACGACGCCCCGATCGCGCCGCTCGCCGGCAGGGGCAGGCCACTTGCGTCGTACTTCCGCCAGCGGTTCGCGCAGGTGACGAACCCTGCGATCGACCACTACCGCGAGCGGGCGGTGATGTCCGTCTCGACGCTCGTCGGCGCGCGCGCGCCGCTCGACGCGGAGGGTGCGCTGCCGCCGCTCTCCGTCCTGCCTTCCTTCCTCGTGACGCCCGACGGGCTCGCGGCGCTCGAGGCGGACGACGTCGACGCGACGTTCACCGCCGAAGAGGGGCTCGCGACCGCGGTCGAGCGGGTCGCCGACCTCTGCGTCGCGCTCGTCGAGTCCGGGAGCAGCGTCCTGTGCCTCAGCGACGCCGCGGCGGGCGGCGAACGTGCGCCGGTACCGGCGCTCCTCGCCCTCGCGGCCGCTCACGGACGTCTCGTCGAGCGCGGTCTCAGGACCGCGTGCTCGCTCCTCGTGTCGACCGACGAGGCGCGCGACACGCACATGGTTGCGACGCTCGTCGGGTTCGGCGCCGACGTCGTCTGTCCGCGCCTCGCGCTCGAGACGGTTGCGCGCCTCGCCGAGACGGACAAGGTCGGCGGCGACCGGCCCTCTCCCGCCGAGGCGCAGGCGAGGCTCCTGCGCGCGCTCGAGGACGGCGTGCTCAAGGTGATGTCGAAGATGGGGATCTCCGACGTCGCGAGCTACCGCGGTGCGCGGCTCTTCGAAGCGGTCGGCCTCGACCGTCGTCTCTGCCGTCGCTTCTTCGGCGGAACGCCCTCGGCGATCGGCGGGATCGGGCTCGACCGGCTCGAGCGCGACGCGCTGTCGCGGCTCGCGGCGAGCGTCACCGAGAAGCCCGAGCTCGAGAACCCCGGCTTCTACAAGTTCCGGAAGGGCGGCGAGCCGCACGCGACCGACCCGGACGTCGTGGCCGCCCTTTCGGACAGCGTCACCGCCGCACACGCGCTCGTGAAGGCGGTGAAGGGCGAACGGCAGGACCTCTACGACCGCTTTGCGGAGATGGTCAACGAGCGGACGCCGCTCGAGCCGCGCGACCTACTCGAGCTCGTACCGGCCGGCGACGCGCTTCCGCTCGACGAGGTCGAGCCGGTCGAGTCCATCGTCCGCCGCTTCTCGGGTGGCGCGATGTCGCACGGCGCCCTTTCGGCCGAGGCGCACGAGACGATCGCGGTCGCGCTCAACCGCCTCGGCGGGCGCTCGAACTCCGGCGAGGGCGGCGAGGACCGGAGCCGCTACCGGGACGAGCGGAACTCGAAGATCAAGCAGGTCGCCTCGGGCCGGTTCGGCGTGACGGCCGAGTACGCGGCGTTCGCCGAGGAGCTGCAGATCAAGATCGCGCAGGGATCGAAGCCGGGCGAGGGCGGGCAGATCCCTGCGCACAAGGTGACCGAGGAGATCGCGCGCCTCCGCGGCACGAGCCCCGGCGTCTCGCTCATCTCGCCGCCGCCGCACCACGACATCTACTCGATCGAGGACCTCGCGCAGCTCGTCTTCGACCTGCGTGAGGTCAACCCGGACGCCGACATCTCGGTCAAGCTCGTCTCCTCGAGCGGCGTCGGCGTGATCGCCGCCGGGGTCGCGAAGGCCCACGCCGACGTCGTCCACGTCGCGGGCGCGGACGGCGGCACCGGCGCCAGCCCCCTGCCGTCGATCAAGCACGCCGGCGCGCCGTGGGAGTTCGGTCTCGCGGAGACACAGCAGGCGCTCGTCGCGAACGGCCTCCGCGGCCGGGTGCGCGTCCGTGTCGACGGTGGGTTCAAGACGGGGCGTGACGTCGTCGTCGCCGCGCTGCTCGGGGCGGACGAGTTCTCGTTCGGGACCGCGCTCTTGCTCGCCGAGGGCTGCCTGATGGTGCGCTCGTGCCACCTCGACACGTGCCCGGTCGGGATCGCGAGCCAACGACCCGAGCTCCGCGCGAAGTTCGCGGGCACGCCGGAGATGGTCGAGGCCTACCTGCGCTTCGTCGCGCTCGAGGTGCGCGAGCACCTCGCCCGGCTCGGCCTCCGGACGCTCGACGAGGCCGTCGGTCGCGTCGACCTCCTCCGCCAGCGGCGCACCGGGGACCCGTCGGCGGACTCGCTCGACCTCGGCGCATTGCTCGCGCGGACCGGGCAGGGCCATGCCCGGTACGTCGGGCAGCCGGTCCCTCACGAGGGCGACCGCCTGGGTGCCCTGCTGCTCGCCCAGGGCAAGGCGGCGATCACGGGAGCGCGCCTCGTCGAGGCGGCCTACCAGGTGACGAACGCCGACCGCGCGATCGGCGCGCGGCTCGGCGGCGCGATCGCGAAGGCGGTCGGGGATGCGCCGCCCGCCGGCCGGGTGCGCGCGCGCTTCGAAGGCTCGGCGGGTCAGAGCTTCGGCGCGTTCCTCACGGCCGGTGTCGAGCTGCGGCTCGTCGGGGAGGCGAACGACTA
>NZ_DATMBZ010000141.1:0-21441 GCF_035558935.1 Gaiella sp.
TGCTCGACGGCTTCTCGGAGGGAGCGACCCCGGACGACGACCTCGAGAACCTGAAGCTCGAGCTGCTCGTCGCCGACCGCGACCACGTCGAACGCCGCCACGATCGCGTCGCGAAGGAGGCGAAGTCGGGCGATGCGGCGAAGCGCGCGGAGCTTGCACAGCTCGACGCGCTGCTCGCCCACCTCGACGCGGGCCGAACGCTTGCGGACTGGCCCGACGAGCTGCCGCCGGAGCTCGACCCGCTTACGACCAAGCCGCTTCTTGCTGTCGAGAACGGCCCTGGCGGCATCGACTGCAAGCTCGAGGCGGAGCTCGTCGAGCTGTCCGACGAGGAGGCGGCCGAGTTTCGCGAAGGGCCCTCCGCGCTCGACGAGGTCGTCCGGCGCCTCAAGGAAGCGCTCGGCCTGATCACGTTCTTCACTGCCGGCGACAAGGAGACGCGGGCGTGGACGCTCCGCAGTGGCCAGACGGCGCTCGACGCCGCGGCGACGATCCACACCGACATCGCCCGGGGCTTCATCCGCTGTGAGGTGATCTCGGCCGAGGACCTGCTCGACGCAGGCTCGCACGCCGAGGCAGCCCGGCGCGGGACGCAGCGGCTCGAGGGCAAGACCTACGTCGTCGCCGACGGCGACGTCCTCAACGTCCGCTTCAACGTCTGACTCAGCCGGCGGCGACCACGGCCGCGCCGCCGAGTGCGAGTGCACCTCCGAGCCGCCGCGATTTGTCGAGCCGCTCGCCGAGCACGACCCGTGCGAGGACGATCGTCGCAACCGGGTACAACGCGCTCAGCACCGCGACGACTCCGGCCGACCCGACCGTCGTCGCGAAGGCGACGAGGACGTTCGCCGTCGTGTCGAAGAGGCCGATCGCGACGATGGCGGGGAAGAGGCGACCCGGCGGACGGATCCCGACGGACACCGCCATTGCGAGCACGAGCGCGAAGGCCGTCGACGTCCCGCGGGCGACGAGGATCGTCCACGCGACGCTCTCGTCGGCGCCAGCGTCCAGCCCGACGATGAAGAGCCCGAACGAGGCGGCCGCCACCAGCGCGAGGGCCACGCCGGATGCGAGCTTCGGCGTCCGCCCTGCGTCCGCGTCGCGTGCGAGGAGGACGATCCCGCCGAGCACCGCGGCGATCCCGAGCCACTGGTACGGGGAGGGCGACACTCCGCGCGTCGAGTCGACCGCGAGCGGCACCACCGGGCCCGCCGCGGAGATCGGGGCGACGATGCCCATCGCGCCGACAGCCATGCCCCGGTAGAGCGCTGCGAGCCCGATCGCGCCGCAGGCGCCGGCTCCCGCCGCGGGGAGGAGGTGGACGGCGTCCGGCGGCGACTCGAGCGAGGCCACGAGCCAGACGGCCGCTCCCACGAGCCCGACCGCCTGAGAGGCGACGAGGACGGTGAGCACGTGCACCCGCCGTGCGGCGAGCCCGCCGAAGAAGTCGCCGACGCCCCACGAGGCCGCGCCGAGGAGCGCGAGGATCGCCGCCACGCGGTGTCAGCTGTCGCCGACCGGGCGGGTTGCGGCGACCGCGTCGAGCTGGTTCGCGTGGTACAGGACCGCCGCTTCCGCAGTGCGCGTTGCGGTGCGGTCGTGGTGCGTGGCGATCGCGTGCAAGAGCTCGGCACGAACGGTCGCCTCGAGCGCGCCCGCTCGCTCGTCCACGAGGCGCACCCCGAGCTGGACGTGGCCCAGGATCTCCCCTTCGCGCGTCGGCCGGAACGACGGGCCGCGCCCGAGCTCGCGCACGCGGCCGACGTCGTGGAGCAGCGCGGCCGCAAGCAGGAGGTCGGCCCGCAGCCGCGGGTGGTGCTGCGCGGTCTCTCGCGCCAGGGTCGTGACACCGACGGTGTGCTCCAGCAGACCGCCGGCGTAGCCGTGGTGCCCATCCGCTCCGGCGGCCGGGAGCGACCGCATGCCGGACCGTGTCTCGTCGTCCAGCACGCGGCCGACGAGGGACGCGAGCCCCGAATGGGCGATCTCCGCCGCGAGGAACTCGAGGAACCCCTCCAGCTCGTCGGCATCGCGGCGAAGCGTCGGCGCGAGGCTGCCTGGATCCGTGTCTGCGGCCTCGACCGTGCGGACGGCGAGCTGCAACCGCCCGTCGAACCGCTCGACCCGCCCCAGGACGCGCACCGCGTCGCCCTCGGCGAAGCGCCGGTCGAGAAGCTCGACGTCGTGCCAGACGCGGCCCTCGATGCGGCCGCTCGGGTCGACGAGCTCGAGGGCGAGATACGGCTTGCCGCCGCGCGTCGTCAGGCGTCGCTTCCTGGCCACCGCGAACACGGCGTCGACCGTGCGGTCCTCGACGAGCTCCGCGATCGTCGCCACGGCGTGAGTGTAGGCTCGCGCGGTGGCCGACGTCCGCCCGTTCCGCGCCGTTCGCTACGCGCGGCCGGACGTCTCGCAGACAGCACCGCCGTACGACGTCATCGACGACTCGGCCGGCGCGGAGCTCCGCGCCCGCGACCCGCACAACGTCGTCCATCTGACGCTCGAGCCGGACGCCGAGGCGGCCGGGGAGCGGTTCCGGAGCTGGCTCGCCGACGGCGTGCTCGTCCGCGACGAGGCGCCCGCCGTCTGGTGGCTCGAGCAGGACTTCGTCGGTCCGGACGGTGTCGCACGCTCGCGCGCCGGGGTCGTGGCGTCGCTGCGCGCCGAGCCGTACGAGAGCGGTGCGGTGCTCCCGCACGAGCGCACGCATCCGGGGCCCATCGAGGGCCGCCTGGCCCTGCTCCGAGCAACACGCGCTCAGCTCGAGCCGATCTTCCTGCTCTACGACGGCTCGCCACCGCTCGCCCGGCCGGCCGGGCGTCCGCCCGAGCTCGAGGTCGAGGGAACCCGCTTGTGGCGGATCGACGGAGACTCGGGCGTCGAGTCCTTCTTCGACGACGTCCAGCTCCTGATCGCCGACGGCCACCACCGCTACGAGACGGCGGTCGCCTTTGCCCGTGAGGACGGGGCCGACCGGCTTCTCGCCGTCCTCGTCGCGACCTCCGACCCAGGCCTCGAGATCTTTCCCACGCACCGTGTGTTCGCGGGACGGCCGGACATCGACCCGGCCGGCGAGTCGTTCGCGAGCGTTGGTGCAGCAATCGACGCGCTGGAGGCCGCTCGGCCGGACGAGGCTGCGGTCGTCTTCGTCCGAGGGAGCCAGGCGCGGCTCGTGCGCGGCGCCGACGATGAGCTCGACGTCGAGCTCGTCGACCGCTTCGGCCACGACGGTCTCTCGTACACGCCAGACCGCGAGGAGGCGCTCGGCCGACTGGCGAGCGACGACGACTGCGCCTTCCTGTTGCGTCCGCTGCGGGTCGACGACGTGTTCGCCCGGGCGCGCGCAGGGCGCACGATGCCGCAGAAGGCCACGTACTTCTTCCCGAAGCTCCTGTCGGGTCTCCTGATCCACCCGGTCGACCCGTGATCGACTGGCTCGATGTCTCACGCGCCTGCGTTCGCGACCTCGAGGAAGTGCTCTCCGGTCTCCCGACCCGTCTCGAGCGTGAGCCGGTGCTCGGAGCGGGCGAGGGCGGTGACGACACGACGGCGATCGACGCGGCCGCAGAGGGAGCGGTGGTGCGGCGGCTCGAGGAGCTCGGGGTCGGCCTGACGCTCGTCTCGGAGGAGATCGGGGTGCAGGTCATCGGCTCGGGCGGCCCGCCGACCGTCGTGGTCGACCCCATCGACGGCTCCGTGAACGCCAAGCGCGGCATCCCGTTCTTCTCGCTCTCGCTCGCGGTCGCCGACGGGCCGACGATGGACGACGTCGTCTTCGGCTATGTCTACGACTTCGGGTCGCGGGAGGAGTGGGCCGCGGAGCGCGGCGCGGGCGCGTCGCGCGACGGTGCGCCGCTCGAGGCGCCCGGCCCGAAGCCCGACATCGAGATCCTCGCCCTCGAGGGAACGACGACGGACGCGATCGCGGCGGTTGCGTCGGAGATGCGCGGTGTCGCGTACCGGCTCCGCATCATGGGCTCGCTCGCGCTCTCCCTGTGCCACCTCGCCGCGGGCCGGGTCGACGCCGTCTGCTGCCTGAAGCCGGCGCGGTCGGTCGACATCGCGGCAGCGCAGCTCCTCGTGCGCGAGCGGGGCTACGCGATCGACCTCTTCGAAGACCCGCCGTTCGGCGCAGCCCCGCTCGATCTCCGCCAGCGGTCGAGGGTCGTGGCGGCCGCCACCGACGAGCTGTGCGCGATGGTCGCGGCGGCGCTGACGTGAACCGTTTCTCGGCGCGCCGCGCAATCGGTCTCAGAGACCGATCTTCGTCAAGGGGAAAACCGTGCCGAATGGGTGCCCGTTCTTCCACAGGCGCGAGGCGTGGGCTCATCGGCGATCGCCCGACCGGGGCGACGCGCCGCGGCCGAAGGGACATGTCCCGATCGGCCCTCTTGACAAGGAACGGTCTCTGAGGCTGGTTGCGACAACTGTCACCGGCCGAGCGTGAGTCGGCGGCCGCCTGCCGCTCGCTAGGCTGACCACATGACCCCCGACCGCGACGCGATCCTGCAGGCGCTCGAGGGCGTGATCGACCCCGAGCTCCGGCGGCCTGTCACGGAGCTCGACATGGTGCGCGACGTCGTCGTCTCCCCCGACGGCGCGGTCGAGGTGACGATCGCGCTCACCGTCGCCGGCTGCCCGCTCCGGTCGAGTTTCCAGGATCAGGTCGCGTCGCACGTCGGGTCGGTCGCGGGCGTCTCCGCCGTGACGCTTCACTTCGACGTGATGACACCCGAGGAGAAGGCAGCCCTCGCCTCGCGGCTGCGCGGAGGCCGTCCCGAGCGGGAGATCCGGCTCGATCCCGGAACCCGCGTCGTCGCGGTCGCCTCCGGCAAGGGGGGCGTCGGCAAGTCGACCCTCACGGCGAACCTGGCGGCCGCGCTCGCGGAGCGTGGTGAGCGCGTCGGCGTCCTCGATGCAGACGTGTACGGCTACTCGATCCCGCACGTCCTCGGCGTCACGCAGCGGCCGGTCGTCGTCGACTCGCTGATCGTGCCTCCCGTCCGGGGCGACCTGAAGGTGATGTCGATCGGCCTGTTCGCGGAGGACAACGGCCCGATCATGTGGCGGGGGCCGATGCTGCACAAGGCGCTCGAGCAGTTCCTCTCCGACGTTCATTGGGGCGAGCTGGACACGCTGGTCGTCGACATGCCGCCCGGGACGGGCGACGTGGCGATCTCGATCGGTCAGCTGTTGCCGAGGGCGGAAGCGGTGATCGTGACGACGCCCCAGCCCGCCGCGCAGCAGGTGGCGGTCCGCGCCGCCGTCATGGCGCAGAAAACCGGGATGCGCGTCCTCGGCGTCGTCGAGAACATGGCCTGGCTCGTCGGCACGGGACAGGAGCTGTTCGGCACCGGAGGCGGTGACGCGCTCGCCGCCGAGATCGATGCGCCCGTGCTCGCCCGGATCCCCTTCGATCCGGCGCTGCGCGAGGCATCGGACGCAGGCCGACCGGTACTCGAAGCGGCGCCGCAGGCGGAGGTCAGCGCGGCGATCCGCGATCTGGCAGAGGCGGTACAGGCCCGCCGTGCGGGCGCGATCCGCAAGCAACTGACCGTGCTCTAGACGAACGGCTCGCCGACGCCGGTAACCAGTGAAAATCGGCGTGCGGCCGGAGGCCGGTTCGCCGGGCGTGACCTGCCCAGACGCAGAAGAGGCCGTGGGGAAGACATGGTTACCCCGCATCGTCTTGCAGGGAAGGGAGCCCGGAGGCTCCCTTCCGATGACGGCGAGCCCTGCGGCGGTGGGCCCCTTGCCGTCCTGCACGTCCGCGCCGGGGGGAGGCGCGGCCATTCAGATGCATCCTCACAGATCTCTGTGAGGAGGATGTAATCGTACCCCCGAACCGACCTGCCGAAACACCCCTGCGAGCGGCGGTAGGCTCGCGTCGGTGACGCCCGAGCAGGCAGTCGAGCGGCTCCGCGCGGCCGGGCTGGCCGCGAGCGCCGCCGAGACCGTCGTCGCCCATCTCGTCGAGGCCGACGACGCGGGGAAGCACGGTCACGGCATGACGCGCATTCCATGGCTGGAAGGGCTTCTCGAGGAAGAGCGCGACCCGTCGGCACGACCGGAGCGGATCGAGCGCACCGAGGGGTTCGAGCGATGGCACGGACGCGGCGCCCTCGGCCATCTCACGCTCGCCGCGATCTGCGACGCGCTCGCCGCCGATCCGCCCGACCGCGCGCGGCTCGTCGTGGCGGAGTCGTGCTTCCCGACCGGAGTGCTCGGCTCGTGGGCCCGCCGGATTGCCGAGATAGGGCTCGTTGCCGTCGTCACGGCGACGTCGCCGCGGCGGCTTCCGCATCCCTCAGGCGGCCCGCCGCTGACCGGCACCAACCCGATCGCGATCGCGGTGCCGTCGTCCGACGGACGACCGTTCGTCGCAGACGTGTCGATGGGCGCCGTCACCCACGGGGACGTCCTCGCGGGGAGGGCGCGTCCGGACGAGCTCGTCCCGTTCGGCGGTCCGCAGGCTCACAAGGCGTTCGCCCTCGCGGCCGGACTCGAGCTGCTCGTCGGCGCTTTGGCGGGACCGGAGCCGGGGGCCGTCGTGCTCGCGACGCGGCCCGGGTTCGATCCGGTCCCGGGCTTCCGCGACCTCGCCGGCGGCCGTCGACTGCCGGGCGACAGCGGTCGTCGGCGCGGTTAGACGGCGACCGGCGGCAGCCCTGCGAGCGCCAACGCGAGGTCGCCCTCGTCGTACGCGCGATCCTCGAGCTTGCCTGCGAAGTAGTCGATGTATGCCTGCATGTCGAAGTGGCCGTGACCGCAGAGGTTGAAGAGGATCGTCTCGGCGCTTCCTTCCTCCTTGCAGCGCAGCGCCTCGTCGATCACGGCCTTGACGGCGTGGTTCGCCTCGGGCGCCGGGAGAATCCCCTCCGCGCGTGCGAAGCGCACGCCCGCCTCGAAGACCGAGATCTGGTGGTAGGCCCGCGCCTCGATCAGGCCGAGCTCGTGCAGGTGGCTGACGAGCGGCGCCATCCCGTGGTAGCGCAGGCCGCCGGCGTGGAACCCGGGCGGGACGAACGTCGACCCGAGCGTGTGCATCTTGACGAGCGGCGTCAGGTGGCCGGTGTCGCCGAAGTCGTAGGCGAACTCGCCCCGCGTCAGGCTCGGGCACGCCGCCGGCTCGACGGCGATCACCCGGACGTCCGAGCCGCCGCGCAGCTTCTGGCCGACGAAGGGGAACACGAGCCCGGAGAAGTTCGACCCGCCGCCCGTGCAGCCGATCAGCACGTCGGGGTACGCCTCGGCGAGGTCCATCTGCGCGATCGCCTCCTCGCCGATCACCGTCTGGTGGAGCAGGACGTGGTTCAAGACCGAGCCGAGGGCGTACTTCGTGTCGTCGCGCTGGGCGGCCTGCTCCACGGCCTCCGAGATCGCGATCCCGAGGCTTCCCGTCGAGTCGGGGTGCTCGGCGAGGATCGCGCGGCCGGAGGCGGTCTCCTCGGAGGGGCTCGGCACGCAGCGTGCCCCGAACGCCTCCATCAGCGCGCGCCGGTACGGCTTCTGGTCGTACGAGACCCGCACCATGTAGACGTCGATCTCGAGCCCGAAGAGCGATCCCGCGAACGCGAGCGACGAGCCCCACTGCCCCGCACCAGTCTCCGTCGCGATTCGCTTCACGCCCTCGCGCGCGTTGTAGAACGCCTGCGCGACGGCCGTGTTCGGCTTGTGGCTGCCGGTGGGCGAGACGCCCTCGTACTTGTAGAAGATGCGCGCCGGCGTCCCGAGGTCGGCTTCGAGCCTCCGGGCGCGGTAGAGCGGCGTCGGGCGCCACTGCCGGTAGACGTCGCGGACCTCGTCCGGGATCGGGATGCGCTGCTCGGTCGAGACCTCCTGGAGGATCACCTCCATCGGGAAGAGCGGCGCCAGGTCGTCCGGCCCGACGGGCTTACCCGTCCCGGGGTGCAGAACCGGCGCGGGCGGCTCCGGCAGGTCGGCGGCGACGTTGTACCAGGCCTCCGGCAGGCGGCTCTCGTCCAGGGTGTACTTCACGGTCTCGCCCACGACGGCTCCTCTCGCTCGTCCGCGCGCTCGCGCGCGCTCCAGATCCTGCCGGATTCGGTCATGCTGCCGGGAAGCGCGGATCCTCGCGCAGAGAGACCAGGTCCTCGTCCGACTGCGCGTACTCGGCGAACGTGCCCTGGAGCTCGATCGCGCGCGCGAGGTGCTCGAGCGCGACGTCCGGCCGCCCCGCGCGGGCGTGCGCGCAGGCGAGGTTGTAGTGCGTCCCGGCGTGGTCCGGCGTCTCGGCGAGATGCCGTTCGAGGATCTCGATCGCCTTGTCCCACTCCTCCGTCGGCCAGAAGCGCAGCGCCTCGGAGGAGCGCTCCCACGTCGACGGCGTGAACGCCTGTCCGCGCTTGGCGCCGACGGCGAGGATCGTCGTGCCGGCCGTGCCGACCGCGCCCCGTTGCACCGCCGGATCGGCGACGTGCACGACCGTCCCGGCGGGCGCCGACACCGTCTCGCCGTCGAGCGTGAACGTCGCCTCGCCCGAGAGGACGACGTAGATCTCCTCGTGGCTCTCGCCCGACGACTCCTCGTGCTCGCCGATCACCTGCTGGCCGTCCTCGGTCGCCGTCCACGCGTTGATGCCGAACGCCCCGACGTCCAGCGTCGAGCGGATCCTGTGCCACCGCGCCTGGCCGGGGATCTCGAACCCGACCAGCTCGTCGAGCGACGTGACCGCGTAGCGGTCGCTCACGAGCTCTCCCGGAGGCGCGCGAGGACGACGGGATCGATCGCATCCTCGCCCTCGATCCGCTCCTCGAGGTTCTCGACTCCGGCCCACGAGGCGAGGCTGTCGTGCCCGGCGCCGGCGAGCAGCCCGTCGAGCTCGGCACGGAGCTCGGCGTCGACCGGGAGCCATTCATCGCGCGGCGTCCGTCCGAAGAGATCGTGGTGCAAGCGGTGGATGCGACGCAGCTCCGCGAGCGGGTCCTCGGCGTCGTCCACGCGGAGGTCGACGAGGGAGTCGGAGAGCCCTGCGTAGCCGCCGCCGCGCTCGACGACGAGGAGAGCCGCCGACTGACGGCCGCGGCTGTCGCCGCCCGCCGCCTCCGCGGCATCGAGACAGTCGAGGAGCCGCTCGGCAAGGGCTTTCCCCGCGCTCGCCTCGAAGCTCTCGGCGAGCGCGTCGACCGTGGCGGCGGAGACGAGGATGTTCCCCTGTGCGGCGTACCCGTCGCCCGTCCGCCCTCCGGCCCAGGCATGACAGGCCTCGCCGGTGAACGTCGCCGCCAGGCCCGCCCCGTCGACGACCCCGAGCTGGCGCTGCGCGCGGTTCTCGTCGGCGGCGGTCAGGCGCTGGACGACGTCGTCCGCAGAAAGCCCGTCGCGCAGGAGGGCGAGGCCGTCGGGCCCGTAGCGGGGATTTGCGTACGACTGCGTCGCGATCGCGCCGACGTGCGGCTCCGCCCACGGCACCACGGAGCCGACGGCGAGGAACTTCGACTGCGTCGCCACGCCCCACTGCCCCGCGGCGAGGTCGCAGGCGCAGATCGAATACGTCGCGACGCGGTCAGCCATAGGTCAGCTCCGGCAGGTCGAGCTCGAGCAGCCTCTTGTCCGGCACGAGGACGCACGCCACCTCCGGCCGGCGAAGGGCACGTGCCACGCCGTCTGCGTCGATCGCCCGCACGACGACGGGCCGTCCCTCGGCGTGCGCCGAGCGGAGCGCCTCGTCGTCGTCGACCGAGTCGAGGACGAGCGCCCCGTCGAGGTCCAACGACCCCTCGAGCGCGATGGCCGGGACGCGGCGGCCGGTCGCACCGAACCAGCGCTCGCGCATCAGAGCTCGAGCGTCTCGCCGGGCTCGGGCACGAGCAGCTCCACGCCGTCGGGCAGCAGCGGCCGGAGCGCGTCCGGTGTCCCGCTGAGCAGCGGGAAGGTCCCGTAGTGCGACGGGACGACCCGGCGGGCACCGACGAGCTCTGCGGCGACCGCCGCCTCCTCGGGGCCCATCGTGAAGTGGTCGCCGATCGGCAGCACCGCCACGTCTGGTGCGTAGAGCCGGCGGATGAGCGCCATGTCGCCGAACACGTTGGTGTCGCCCGCGACGTAGATGGTCGGCGCGCCCTCCTGCCGGAACACGACGCCCGTCGGCTCTCCCGTGTAGAGGATCTTGCCCTCGTGCCATGTGCTCGAAGAGTGGTTTGCATCCGTCAGCGTCACGCGCACGCCCGCGAACGACTCGGTACCGCCCTTGTTCAGCGCCTGGAGGTCGTCCTCCGGAAGGCCGTGCGCGGTGCTGAGCCAGTCACGCAGCTCGACCGGCGCGACGACCGGGCAGTCGAAGCGCTGAGCGATCGGGACCGCGTCGCCGAGGTGATCACCGTGTCCGTGCGTGACGACGACGAGGTCGCAGCGCTCGGGCTCACGCTCGCCCTCGGGGCAGCGCGGATTGCCGCTCAAGAACGGGTCGACGTAGACGCGCGTGCCTGCCTCGGTGTCGATGCGGAAGGCGGCGTGCCCGAGCCAGGTGAGTGTCGTAGCCATGTGTTCGAGCGTAGCGATTCGACCCGAACCGCAAGAACGATCAAGCGAGGCCCCGCAGCGACATGCAGGGTGCGAGCATGGCGTTGCAGCTGATGGACACGTTCACGACCTTCGTCGACTCCCTCGCCGAGAGTCTCGACGACCACGATGCGAGCGGAGAGGACCTCGCCGCCCGCGCGCACCTCTCGCGGTTCCATTTCGACCGCGTCGTGAGCGCGGTCTCCGGCGAGACGCCGGTGCGCCTGCGGCGGCGGATCCTGCTCGAGCGGGCAGCGTTCCGGCTGGTCACGACGCGCGCGACGGTGCTCGAGGTCGCGCTCGAGGCGGGCTACTCGTCGAACGAGGCGTTCACGCGGGCCTTCCGTCGCGCGTACGGGGCGGCCCCGGCGTCCTGGCGCGCCGCTCCCGCCCGGATCCAGCTCGACACGCCGAACGGCGTGCACTTCCATCCACCCGGCGGCCTCCGGCTGCCCGCGAGAGACGAGGTGAGCTCGATGGACCTGATGAGGAAGATGGTGGAGCACCACGTCTGGCTGGTCGGGGAGATCGTCGACCGCGCCGGGGCCCTGACCGACGAGCAGCTGGACGCGCCGATCGAGCTCTCCGTCGAGGGCGTCGACGACGACCCGACGTTGCGGTCGCTCCTGTCGCGGCTCGTCGGACAGATGGACATGTGGAACGCCGCGATGGACAGCCGGGCCTACGACTTCGAGGTCGAGCGGGGCGAGAGCATCGAGTCGATTCGGGCGCGCCTCCGCGACGCGGGACCGGTGTTCCTCGACCGGGCGCGTGAGGTGATCGACGGGTCGAGGCTCGACGAGACTTTCGTCGACGCGATCTGCGAGCCGCCCGAGGTGTTCACCTACGGCGGGATGATTGCTCACGTTCTCACCTTTGCCGCGCATCGGCGCACGCTCGCGATCGGAGCTCTCCACAGTGTCGGGATCACCGATCTCGGCGCCGGCGACCCGATGCGCTGGGTCGCCGAGGCGGCGTAGCGCCGCGTACGCATCCTCACACGAGGGATGGGACGAGCCCACTCCCGGGCCGATCCCTTGCCTGCGGACGCCGCGCACCGGTGCGGCGCAGATCGAGAGGGGGAGATCGATGAAGAGGCTGAGCGGCTTGGCGACCCTCGTCGCAATCCTCGCGCTCGCGGTCGCGGCGCAGGCTGTCGCGGCGGGCCCGACGACAGTCACGAATACGTACACCGTCGGCGGCGGATCGGTCCCGGGCGCGAGCACGGGGCTCGTCCTCACGAGCGGGATGAGCGTCACCGTCACGGCGTCCGGGGCCGTGTGCCCCTTCGGGGACAGCTTCTGCCCCGGCCCGAACGGCTACGCGCCGTGGAACACGACGACGAGTGGCTACGGCGGCTTCGTGCTCCCCGGCGCGCCCGCCTGGGGGCTCGTCGGCCGCGTCGGCGGCGGCCCGTGGGTGCAGGTCGGCACGGGGCCGACGACGCTCTCGGGCACGGGCCAGCTCGTCTTCGCCGTCAACGACGACCTGTTCGTGGACAACGCCGGCAGCTTCACCGTCACGGTGTCGTACGCGTGCTGGCCCGGCTGGGGCTACGGGGACAAGAACCACACCCACTGCGGACCCCCCGGGCTCGTGGGGAAGAGCGCGCCGGCGTCGGGGAGCGTGTCCAACGGGAACGGCAACGCAAACGGCGCCGACAACGCCCCGAACGGCAACGGCAAGGGCAACGGCCAGGCGGGCGACGGCAAGGGTAACGGCCCGTCCGACAGCGCCCCGAACGGCAACGGCAAGGGCAACGGCCTCGCGAAGCACTGAGCGCCGGTCGAGCGCCAGCCGCCGCGCCGACGGCAGAGGGGAGCCCGGCGCTGCCCGGGCTCCCCGACTCGCGCCGCGTCCGAGCTAGAAGGGCAGTGCGGCCGCCGCGTCGCTCGCGAGGTCGACGAGCGGCTGCACGAAGAAGAACGACCCGATCGTGACGACAAGGGCTGCGCCCGCGGCGGTCTCGAGGAGGACGTCGCGCGGCGGCGAGCCGCCGGCGACGACGACGTCGCCCCGCACCTCCCCGGAGCGCGTGTAGAGCGCCCGTACGACGTTCAGGTAGTAGGCGAGCGAGAGCGCGGTCGCGAGCACGCCCACCACGACGAGCCACCACCAGCCGGCCTCGTAGATCGCGGAGAAGACGAACAGCTTGCCGAGGAACCCGCCGGTGAGCGGGAAGCCCGCCATCGAGAGCATGAACCACCACATGCAGACCCCCAGGAACGGCCGCTCCCAGCCGAGACCCTCGAGCGACGAGAGTGTCACCGCTCGACCCTGCTCCCGCTCGCGGGCGGCGACGACGGCGAACGCGCCGACGCTCGCCGCGGAGTAGGGGATGAGGTAGTAGAGGAGCGCCTCGGTACCGGCGTTCGAGTTGGCGGCGATCGCGATGAGCAGGAAGCCCGCGTGCGAGACGGACGAGTAGGCGAGGAGCCGCTTGAGGTCGCTCTGCGCAATCGCGGCGAGGTTGCCGACCGCGAGCGAGCACACCGCGAGCACCGCCACCGCGACCGACCAGATCTCCGCCTGCTCCGGAAACGCGGTCACGAGGATGCGGAGCATGAGGACGAGACCGGCCACCTTCGTCGCGGCCGACATGAACGCCGTCACCGGCGTCGGCGCTCCCTCGTAGACGTCCGGCGTCCACATGTGGAACGGCGCCGCGGACACCTTGAACGCGAGCCCGGCGAGGATCATCGCCATGCCGCTGACGAAGAGCGGGTCGTCGGCGCCCGTCGCCTCCTGGATCGCCTTGAAGCCGAGCTCTCCGGTCGCCCCATAGACGAGCGCGCAGCCGAAGAGCAGGATCCCCGAGCCGAAGCTGCCGACGATGAGGTACTTGAGGCCCGCCTCGAGCGATTCACGGCGGTGCGTGTCGAGTGCGCAGAGCACGTACAGCGAGATCGAGAACCACTCGAGCGCCAGGAACATCGTCATCAGGTTGCCGGAGGAGACGAAGAAGACCATCCCGGCGGTCGACGCCGCGATCAGCGCGTAGAACTCGCCGACGTGCGAGCGCCGCCCGTCGCCGGCCGAGACGAGGACGACGGCCGCGCCGACCAGCGCGATGATGATCGCCGCGAGCGCGCCGAGCCGGTCGCGGGTCATCGACTCCACGACCACAGCGCTCGGGTCGGCGGAGCGGTCGAAGACGACGCCCGACAGCGCCGCGGACGTCCCGAAACCGGCGAGGGACACGACGACGGAGAACGCCCGCTCCGTCTCGCGCGGCACGATCACCGCGCCGAGCAGCGTCAGCCCGGCCGCCGCGAGGAGCGCAAGCGTGGGGGAGAGCGCGAGCCAGTCGACCGACGGTGTGTCGATCACGGCGCGCCCACCCCCTGCTGAGAGCCGATGAACGCAGCCGGCCGGTCGGCCGGGAACGACCGCTCGGTGATCCCCGCCGGCCAGGCGGTCAGGACCGCGAGGATCGCGACGAGGGGCACGAGGAGCATCAGCTCGTTGCCGACGAGGTCGCCTGCGTCCTCTCGCACCGCGGCGCCGCGGCGCTCGTGGAGGATCGCGGAGATCATCCGCAGCGCGTAGAGCGCGGCGAGCACCATCGCCGCCGCGCCCACCGCCGCGTAGCCCCAGCCACGGTCGAAGACGCCGGAGAGGATCGCGAACTCGCCCGCGAAGTTCGTCGATCCCGGCACGGCGAGCGTGAACATCCCGAGCGTCAGCACGAGCGTCGCGAGGATCGGTCGACCCTTCGCCATCCCGCCGAGTTCCGAGAACCTGCCCGTACCGGCACGAGTCTCGATCATGCCCGCGAGCAGGAAGAACCCTGCCGAGACGAGGCCGTGGTTCACGGAGTGCAGCACCGCGCCGTCGAGGCCGAGGTCGTTGACGGCGAAGATCCCGAGGACGATGAGCCCCATCTGGGCCATCGAGGAGTAGGCGACCACGCCGCGGATGTCCGGCTGGCGGAAGGCGAGGACCGACCCGTAGACGAGCGTAACGGCGGCGAGCACGAGCACGAGGGTGCGGAAGTCCTCGACGGGCTCCGGGAAGTGCGGAAGCACGATCCAGACGAGCCCGAACACGGCCGCCTTCGAGACCACGCCCGAGAGGATCGCACCGACCTCCGGCGGCGCCTCGGTGTACGCGAGGCGGAGCCAGCCGTGGAAGGGAAACAGCGGGGCCTTCACCGCGAACGCCGCGAGGAAGCCGAGGAAGATCCAGTCGTTCGAGCTCGTCCCGATGTCGGCGAGCAGGAAGGTGCCCTGTGAGACGCCGAACGCGACGATCGACGCGAGCATCAGCAGCGAACCGACCATCGTGTAGATGACGAAGGTGACCGTCGCCTTGAGGCGCTGCGGGCCGCCCCAGACGCCGACGAGCACGTAGATCGGGATCAGCATCGCCTCGAAGAAGACGTAGAAGACGATCAGGTCCTGCGCCGCGAAGACGCCGACGAGCGCCCCCACGAGGAAGAGCAGGAGCCCGAAGTAGGCCCGCGCGTTCTCACGGCCTACCCAGGCGCCGTAGCCCACGGCGCACGCCCCGACGACGATCGTGAGGCCGACGAGCCAGTACTGGAATCCGTAGAGGCCGACCGCGTAGGAGATGCCGAGCTGGTCGAACCACTCCCTGTTCGCGGAGTACTGCTGCGCGTCGCTTCCGAAGTCGAAGTTGCGCGCGCTGCCGAGCCAGAGCCCGACCTCCGCGAGCGCGACGAGGAGCGCGAAGCCGGCGGTCGACTCGCGCGACAGCGGCAAAACCCACGTGAGGATCGCGCCGGCGAGCGGGACGACGATGAGGAGTGTCGTCAGCACTCCTACCGCACCACCAGGAAGACGAGGGTCAGGACTCCGACGGCCACGGTGAAGGCGAGCGCGTACGTCCGGAGCAGGCCGCTCTGGAGGCTCGACGTCAGCGTCGCTCCGCGCAGCGTCTCCCCGGCGACCTCGTCGAGGCCGCCCTGGACGACGGGGGTCTCGACCCGGTCGCGGAGCAGCGCCGCAACCGCCTGGCCGGGGCGTTCGAAGAGAGCGTGGTACAGCTCGTCGAACCAGAGCTTGTGCTCGAGGGTCGTCCGCACCGCGCCGTCGGGGACGAGCTCGCGCCCGGCGAGGAACGCGCGCCGCGCGAGAAGGATCCCGAGCGCGCCTAGCGCCACCGCGACGGCGCTCGTCGCCCACTCCTGCGTCGTGGAGGGGGTCACGAGCGGCTCGACGACGGGCTCGAGCCACGTCTCGAACGGCTCCCAGACACCCGGGATCGCGAGGAAGCCGACCACCGTCGACCCCACCGCCAGCACCCCGACGGGAACGAGCATCGACCGGTCTCCCTCGCCGTGGTGCTCCGCCCCGTGCGCCTCCGCGGCGGGCTCGCCGTGGAAGACGCGGTAATAGAGGCGGAACGAGTAGAGGCCCGTGAGCAGCGCGCCGAGGAGCCCTCCGACGTAGAGCACCCAGCCCAGGCCGCCGCCGTAGGCGAGCGCCGAGGCGAGGATCGCATCCTTCGACCAGAAGCCGGCGAAGATGGGGATCCCGACGAGCGCGAGCGAGCCGATCAGGAACGTCGCGTGCGTGTAGGGCATCGACTTGCGGAGCCCGCCCATCTTCCGGATGTCCTGCTCGCCGTCCAGCCGATGGATCACGAGCCCGGCCGCGAGGAAGAGGAGCGCCTTGAAGAACGCGTGCGTGACGAGGTGGAACATCGCGAACCCGTACGCCCCGATGCCCGCGCCGAGGAACATGTAGCCGATCTGGCTCATCGTCGAGTACGCGATCACGCGCTTGATGTCCCACTGGACGAGCGCGATCACGCCGGCGACGAGGAGCGTCGCGAGCCCGAGCAGCGCGGCGAGGTGCTGGACGTCCGGCGCGGCCTCGAAGACGGGGTGCGTGCGGCAGATGAGGTAGACGCCCGCTGTCACCATCGTCGCAGCGTGGATCAGCGCGGAGACCGGGGTGGGGCCCTCCATGGCGTCGGGAAGCCAGGTGTGCAGCGGGATCTGCGCCGACTTCGCGACGGCGCCGCCGAGCAGGCCGAGCGCCAAGAGCGTGACGGCGGTGTCCGAGAGCCCGCCGTCGTCGACGGCGGCGAAGACGGTGCCGTAGTCGAGGCTGCCGACCTGCGAGATCGTGAGGAAGAAGGCGAGCGCCATCACGGCGTCGCCGATCGCGTTCATCACGAACGCCTTCTTCGCCGCGGCGACGGCCGAGGGACGCTCGTGGTGGAACCCGATGAGGAGGTAGGACGCGAGCCCGACGAGGCCCCAGCCGACGAGCAGCAGCAGCAGGTTGCCGCCTTGAACGAGCAGGAGCATCGCGAAGACGAAGAAGGCCATGTAGGCGAAGTACCGGCGCTCCTCGTCGTCCCCCGCCATGTAGCCGTTCGAATAGAGGACGATCAGGCCGCCGACGCCCGTGACCACGAGCATCATCACGAGCGACAGCGGGTCGATCAGGAGTTCGAGACCGACCTTGAACTGGCCGGCCTGGAGCCACGTCCAGGCGGTCGTCAGCTCGGTGCGGTCGTCGGGGCTCCGCGTCCAGGCGTCGATGAAGGCGACGAGCGCCCCGGCGAACCCGACGAACACGGAGGCGGTCGAGACGATCCCCGCCTGGCGCCGGGTGATCCGCGTCCCGGCGAGCAGGATCGCGAGGAAGCCGGCGAGCGGCGCGAGCAGGCAGACCCAGGCGCCGTTGACCATTTCGTCTAGCCCCGCAGCTCCGTCATGCGGTCGACGTCGAGGTCGAGGTTCCGGCGGGCCATCGCGACGATGAGCCCGAGGCCGACGCAGACCTCCGCGGCGGCGACTGCCATCACGGCGAGCGCGAAGACCTGTCCGTCCATCTGCCCGAACAGCCGGGAGAAGCCGACGAACGCGAGGTTCGACGCGTTCAGCATGATCTCGAGCGAGAGCAGCACGATCAGCGGGCTGCGCCGGAGGAGCACGCCCGCGATCCCGGTCGAGAAGAGGATCGCCGAGATCGCGAGGTACCAGGGGATGCCGGGACCGTTCACGCGCGCTCCCCGTTGCCCGCGTCGATCAGCGCCTCGTCCTCGGAGCGCATGCCCAGCACCACGCCGCCGACGGCGGCCACGAGCAGCACGATGGACGTGATCTCGAAGGCGAGGAGGTGGTCGGTGAGGAAGAGGCGGCCCATCTCGGCAGGCGACCCGAACGCCCGCGTGACCTCCGCCTCGTCGGAGAGCCGACCGTCGGCGTTCAGCATCAGCGCGACGAAGACGACCGAGAGCAGCGCGGTCGCCGCGATCACCGACGCCGTCTGGATCAAACGCGTGCCCCCCGCCCACGGCGCGTCCGCGCGGCCGCCGAGGTAGGCGATCACGAAGAGGAACATCACCATCACCGCGCCGGCGTAGACGAGGATCTGCGCCGCGGCGACGAACTCGCCGGAGGCGAGCAGGTAGAGCACCGCGAGTGAGGCGAGGTTCCCGATCAGCGAGAGCGCGGACGAGAACGGGTTCGACGCCGTCACGACCCGCAGTCCGGTGCCCACGCAGGCCGCGGCGGCGAGGAGCCAGATCACCCAGACGAGGAAATTCCCCATGGGTTCTACGACTCGCGCTTGTAGGCGGGGATGGGCGTGTCGTACAGGTCGGCGTCCTGGACGGGGATCCGCTTGATCGGCTCGGCGAGGAGCATGTCCTTCGTGTAGATCAGGTCGTCGCGCGAGTACTCCGAGAGCTCGAACTCGTTGCCGAGCGTGATCGCGTCGAACGGGCAGGCGAGCTCGCAGTAGCCGCAGAAGATGCAGCGCGAGAGGTTGATCTCGTAGATCCGCGCGTAGCGCTCGCCCGCCGAGACACGGTGCTCGGCGGTGTTCTCTGCGGCGACGACGCGGATGCAGTCCGACGGGCATGCGGCCGCGCAGAGGGAGCAGCCGACGCACTTCTCGAGCCCGTTCGCGTGGAGGTGCAGCCGGTGCCGGCCGCGGAAGCGCGGATACACGGGCCGCTTGTACTCGGGGTACTGCTGCGTGATCGGCTTGCGGAAGATCTGCTTGAACGTGACCCCGAAGCCCTTGAGTGTCCCGAACGGCTGCATCGGCGCGAAACCCTAGATCCAGACGACGAGGAGCGCCGTCACGACCGCGTTGATCGTGGCGACCGGGAGGAGGACCTTCCAGCCGAAGCGCATCAGCTGGTCGTAGCGCAGGCGCGGGAGCGTCGTCCGCATCCAGATGAACAGGAACAGCAGCACGAACAGCTTGATCAGGAACCAGACCGGCCCCGGCAGCCACGGCCCGTGCCAGCCGCCGAGGAAGAGCGTCACGGCGAGGGCCGCGAGTGTGATCAGGTTGATGTACTCCGACATCGAGTAGAGGCCGAAGCGCATCCCGCCGTACTCGGTGTGGTATCCGGCGACGAGCTCCTGCTCGGCCTCAGGCAGGTCGAACGGCGCCCGCGCCGTCTCGGCCGTGCCCGCGAGGATGAAGATCACGAACCCGACGATCTGCGGGATCACGTACCAGACGTCGGAGCCCTGCGCGGCGACGATGTCGACCAGCGAGAGCGACTTGGCCATGATCACGACGCCCAGCACCGAGAGCGCGAGCGACACCTCGTAGGACACGAGCTGCGCGCACGTGCGCATCGAGCCGAGGAGCGCGAACTTCGAGTCGGACGCCCAGCCGCCGATGATGAAGCCGTAGACCCCGAGCGACCCCACGGCGAAGATCAGGAGCAGCGCGATCGGCAGGTCGGCGACGTAGCCGTTCACCTGGTAGCCGCCGATCTCCCAGCCCGGCCCCCAGGGGATCACCGAGAACGTCGTCATCGCGGTGAACGCGGCGAGGAACGGCCCCATGATGTAGAGCACGTCGTTCGCCGCCGCCGGGAAGAAGCTCTCCTTGCGGATCAGCTTGACGAGGTCGGCGATCGGCTGGAGGAGCCCGAACGGGCCCACGCGGTTGGGGCCGTACCGCAGCTGCATGCGACCCATGACCTTTCGCTCGAGCAGCGTGAGGTAGGCGAAGCCGAAGAGGACGAGATTGATGACGATCAGCGCCTTGATCAGCGCGATCCACCAGGGCTCGCCGTTCGCCCCGTTCGCGGCCACGATGGTCATCGCGCCGGTCACGCCCGGACGACCTCGACGTCGAGGTGGAGGTCGGCGGCGTGCTCGTCGGCGACGCGGGCGACGCCCTCGACGAGCTTTCGGTCGACTCGCGCGCGGAGCTCGACCGAGGCCCCGTTGGAGCGCACGGTGACGGGGTCGCCGGTCGCGATGCCGCGCCGGTCGGCGTCCGGGACGGACAGCCCGACCTCGCGCTCGGGCCGCTGGAACTGGAGCTCGGGCACCCGCTCGACCTGGTGCCCGGAGAAGAGCGGCGTGTAGCGGACGAGCCGCAGCGTCCCGACGAAGTGGGGGGACTGTCCCTGGAGGGGACTGTCCCCCGTGAGGCTTTCGCCCCTGGCGGGTTCCGGCGCGACGTAGGCCGCTCGCACCGGCAGCGCGGCATGCTCGCCGAGTTGCTCGAGCTCGAGGCCGCCGTAGATCCGATCCGAGAGCTCCTCGAACACGACGGCAGCGTGCGGCGACAGCTCGACGTCGAAGCGCTCGGCGAGTCTCGAGAGCCAGGCGAGCTCGTCGGGAACCGGCGGCGTGACGGCGCGCCTGAGCCGCTGCACGCGCCCCTCGAGGTTCATCGACGTCCCCTCGCGCTCGAGCGCCGCCGTCCCCGGAAGGACGAGGTCGGCCCAGCCGACCGCGAGCGAATGGAACATCGTGACGGCGATCACTGCATCGGCCTTCTCGGCCAGCGCGCGGACGCCGGGGTCGGCCGCCGCCTCGTCGCCCGAGACGACGAGCAGCCCGATCCCCTCGCGCTCGACCTCGTCCTCGTCCGCCGCGGCGGCCCACGCCTCGGCGACCCCGCGCGCGTTGGGTCGAGCGGGCAGGTGGAAGGCCGCGCAGCCGGGCTTGCCCTCGAACCCGAGTGCGTGAGCCGTCTCCGCAAGCCGCGCGCCGCCGCCTCCACCGGCGCCCGACCAGATCAGCACGGCACGGTCGGACCCGCGCAGGCGCTCGCCGAGCACGTTCCCGGCGTCGACGAGGCCGTGCAACACGTCGGCCGCGCCGCCGGGCGCAGCGGGCACGGTTCCCCGCGAGCCGATCGTGACGATCTCGGCCCCCTGGCGGCGCGCGTGCCGGATCCAGAGGTCGACGGCCGGCGCCCGGTCGACGACGTCGTCGTCCCCCACGACGACGACCAGCTCGGCGTTGCCGATCGTCGAGAGCGGCGCCCGGAACGCGTCGAGGGCGGCGGAGGTCGACTCGTCGAGGACTGCGGAGTGGGCGCCGAGCCCGCGGCGCATGAGCACACCGAGCCCGTAGGCGATCTCGGTCGTCTCCGAGCCGGAGAGGGCGGTCACGATGCTCCCCCGTGCGCCCCGCAGGAGCGCCTCCGCCCGGTCGAGGGCCGCGTCCCACGAGACCGGTTCGAGCCCCAGGTCGCCGCGGACGAGCGGCTCGCGCACGCGGTCCTGCGCGCGGAGATGCGGGAAGCTGAAGCGGCCCTTGTCGCAGAGCCAGCCGCCGTCCACCTCGGGGTGGTTGCGCGACTGGACACGCTTCACCGCGCCCTCACGCCTCGTCACGCGGGTGCTGCAGCCGACGGGGCACAGCCCGCACGTCGTCGGCACCTCCTGGATCTCCCACGGACGCGCCTCGAACCGGTACTGCGTGGAGGTGAGCGCGCCGACGGGACAGAGCTCGATCACGTTCCCGGAGAACGCCGCGCGGTAGGGGTCATCTTCGAACGTCGCGATCTCGGTGTACGCGCCGCGGTTCCGCGCGATCAGCTGGTTGTCCTCCGCCACCTCGCCCGAGAAGCGCGTGCAGCGGTAGCAGAGGATGCAGCGCTCGCGATCGAGGGCGATCAGCGGCGAGACCGGGATCGGCTTGTCGAACGTCATCTTCGGGAACGTCATCCG
>NZ_DATMBZ010000142.1:0-36087 GCF_035558935.1 Gaiella sp.
GCCCATGCGCTCGCGGCGCACCTTCTGCCGCGTCACCTCGACGCCGCAGCGCTCGCAGATGATGCCCTTGTAGCGGACGCGCTTGTACTTGCCGCAGTAGCACTCCCAGTCCTTGGTCGGACCGAAGATGCGCTCGCAGAAGAGGCCGTCGCGCTCGGGCTTGAGCGTGCGGTAGTTGATGGTCTCGGGCTTGGTCACCTCACCGGACGACCAGTCCCGGATCTGCTTGCTGGACGCGAGACCGATTCGGATCGCGTCGAACTCGTTGATATCGATCAAGGCTCTCCTTCGCCCCGCAGTTACTCGTCTACTTCCACATCGGCCAGCTCTTCGGCGAGCGGGCCGGCCTGTTCTTCGGCCTCTTCCCTGGCGCCGTCGGCCGGCGCGACCTCGACGTCCGCCAGGTCACCGAGCTGCTCGTCGGCCGGCAGCTGCACTTCCTGGCCGGTCTCGTCGACGCGCTCCTGCCCTTCCTCCGACTCCTCGGCGGTGGGCTGGCGCGCCGCCGCCCGCAGCGAGCCCGGCGAGAGGTCGATCCCGAGCTCCTCCGCCGCGCGCAGCAGCTCGTCGTCCTCCTCGCGCACCTCGACCTTCTCGCCCTCGTCCGAGAGGACGTTCACGTCGAGCGCGAGCGACTGCATCTCCTTCAGCAGCACCTTGAACGACTCGGGGATCGACGGCTCGGCGATGTTCTCGCCCTTGACGATCGCCTCGTAGGCCTTCACGCGTCCGACGGTGTCGTCGGACTTGATCGTGAGCATCTCCTGCAGCGTGTACGCGGCGCCGTAGGCCTCCAGCGCCCAGACCTCCATCTCGCCGAACCGCTGGCCGCCGAACTGGGCCTTGCCGCCCAGCGGCTGCTGCGTCACGAGCGAGTACGGGCCCGTGCTCCGCGCGTGGATCTTGTCGTCCACGAGGTGGAGCAGCTTCAGGATGTACATGTAGCCGACGGTCACCTTCTGCGAGAAGCTCTCGCCCGTCCGGCCGTCGAACATGCGCACCTTGCCGGAGGCATGGCGGCCCACCGGCCGCTTCTCGTCGACCACGAACTTGATCGGCGAGTCCGGGTTCTGCTTCGTCCAGTCGACGAGCGCCCGGTCGACGTCCGCCTCGGTCGCGCCGTCGAACACGGGCGTCGCGATCGGGCTCGCGTCGCCGTTTGCGGAGTCGCCGTTCTCGTGGAAGACGCCGTGCGCCGCCGCCCAGCCGAGGTGCGTCTCGAGGATCTGGCCGATGTTCATCCGGCTCGGCACGCCGAGCGGGTTGAGCACGACGTCCACGGGCCGCCCGTCCTCCAGGAAGGGCATGTCCTCGTCCGGGACGATCTTCGCGATCACGCCCTTGTTGCCGTGGCGGCCGGCGAGCTTGTCGCCCTCCGCGATCTTGCGCTTCTTCGCCACGAACACCCGCACGAGCTCGTTCACGCCCGGCGGCAGGTCGTCCCCCGCGTCACGGGAGAACGTCTTGACACCGATCACCTTGCCGCCCTCACCGTGCGGGACCTTGAGCGACGTGTCGCGCACCTCGCGGGCCTTCTCCTTGAAGATCGCGCGGATCAGCTTCTCCTCCGCCGTCAGCTCGGTCTCACCCTTCGGCGTGACCTTGCCCACGAGGAGGTCGCCCGAGCCGACCTCGGCGCCGATGCGGACGACGCCGCGCTCGTCGAGGTTCGCCAGGGACTCCTCCGAGCGGTTCGGGATGTCGCGCGTGATCTCCTCGTCGCCGAGCTTCGTCGAGCGCGCATCGATCTCGTACTCGTGGATGTGGATCGAGCTGAGCACGTCGTCCTTGACGAGCCGCTCCGAGAGCACGATCGCGTCCTCGAAGTTGTAGCCCTCGAACGGCATGAACGCGACGAGCAGGTTTGCGCCGAGCGCGAGCTCCCCGCGGTCCGTCGCCGCGCCGTCGGCGAGCACCTCGTCCGCGGCGACCGTGTCGCCGAGCGAGACGACCGGCTTCTGGTGGATGAGGGTGCCCTGGTTCGAGCGCATGAACTTCGTCAACGGGTACTCGTCCCGGGTGCCCTTGCCCTCGACGACGATGCGCTCCGCGTCGACGTCGATGACCGTGCCGGGGTTGCGCGCGAGCACGACGTCGCCGGTATCGACAGCGGCGCGGTACTCGAGGCCGGTCCCGACGAGCGGCGCCTGGGGGATCATCAGCGGCACAGCCTGCTTCTGCATGTTCGCGCCCATCAGCGCCCGGTTCGCGTCGTTGTGCTCGAGGAACGGGATGAGCGTCGTCGCGATCGAGACGATCTGCGCGGGCGAGACGTCCATGTAGTCCACCTGGTCGGCCCGCGCGATGACCGCTTCGCCGGCGGCCGAGCGGCAGAGCACCTGCTCGTTGACGAACTTCCCGGTCTTCGGGTCGACGGCCTCCGAGGCCTGCGCGATCGTGTACCGGGCTTCCTGAGCCGCGTCGAGGTAGACGATGTCGTCGCTCACCTTCGCCTTCTCGACGGCCCGGTACGGCGTCTGGATGAAGCCGAACTCGGAGACGGTCGCGTACGACGCGAGCGCTCCGATGAGGCCGATGTTCGGGCCCTCGGGCGTCTCGATCGGGCACATGCGCCCGTAGTGGGTCGGGTGCACGTCGCGCACCTCGATCGGCGCGCGCTCGCGCGTCAGCCCGCCCGCGCCGAGCGCGGAGAGCCGGCGCCGGTGCGTGAGCGCGGCGAGCGAGTTCGTCTGGTCGAGGAACTGCGACAGCTGCGACGATCCGAAGAACTCCTTGAGCGCCGCGACGACCGGCCGGATGTTGATGATCGTCTGCGGCGTGATCGTGTCGACGTCCTCCGTCGTCATGCGCTCGCGGACGACGCGTTCCATGCGGTACAGGCCGACGCGGAACGCCTCCTGGATCAGCTCGCCCGTGGTGCGCAGGCGGCGGTTGCCGAAGTGCTCGTACTCGTCGAGCTCGCCGCGGATCGGCTCCCGGGAGAGGACCGCCGCCTCGGCCGCGAAGTCCTTGGCATCCTCCGGCACGCCGAGCTCCGCAGGCAGAGCGACGAGCCTCCGCACGAGCGCGATGATGTCCTCGGTCGTCAAGACCCGCGTGTCCTCCGGCACCTCGACGCCGAGACGCTGGTTCAGCTTGTAGCGCCCGACCTTGGTGAGGTCGTACCGCTTCGGGTCGAAGAAGAGCGACCGCAGCAGGTTCCGCGCGTTGTCGAGCGTGGGCGGCTCACCCGGGCGCTGCTTCTTGAAGACCTCGATCAGGGCCTCCTCCTCGCGGGTGGAGGGATCCTTCTCGAGCGTGTTCTGGATGTAGACGCGGGTCGCCTCGTCGAACAGCGAGAGGATCGCCTCGTTCGTCGACGTGTCGAGCTCGAAGCCCGTCGTCGGGTCCTCTGCGGGCAGCGCGCGCAGGAGCGTCGTGATCGGCAGCTTCCGCTTGCGGTCGATCCGGGCGTAGACGATGCCCTTCTTGTCGATCTCGAGCTCGAGCCACGAGCCGCGAGACGGCATCAGGTTCGCGGTGAAGACCTGCTTCGTCGCGTCCTTCGGCTCCATCAGGTAGGCGCCGGGCGAGCGCACGAGCTGCGTGACGATGACGCGCTCGGTGCCGTTGATGATGAACGTGCCGTGCTCGGTCATCATCGGGAAGTCGCCCATGAAGACGCGCTGCTCGCGGATCTCGCCCGTCTCGGTGTTGACGAAGCGGACGGTCATCGAGAGCGGCGCCTGATACGTCAGGTCCTTCTCGCGGCACTCCGAGATCGTGTGCTGCGGCGGACCGAACTCGTACTCGCCGAACTCGACGGCGAGCGTGCCGGTGTAGTCGGTGATCGGCGAGATGTCGTCGATCGTCTCGCGCAGGCCCTCGTCCAGGAACCACTGGAACGAGGCCTTCTGGATGTCGATGAGGTTGGGGAGGTCGAGGACGTGCTTCAGGCGCGAAAAAGTCTTGCGCGCGCGCGGCGCGACGGCGGTGCTGCTCAAGAACAGCCTCCCTTGCTAGGTACGGCGGTCGGTGATCGGACGGGCAGAGTCGGAGCCAGGCTCGAGGCGGAACAGGGAAAGATAGCGGACAGGCACGCTCCGCCGCAACCCCTGCAGGGCGGCGGAGCTGTCCGCGGTGAAGTGTAGCAGGGGACAGGGCAGGGGACTGGCCCCCAATGGCGGCCTGTCTCCCGTGGCGCCCACGAGAGACAGCCACCGCCGGCCGATCCCCGGCTCGCGCGGACGGTCCCCTCTCGGGGACAGTCCCTGATCTACTTCAGCTCGACGCCGGCGCCGGCCTCCTCGAGCTCCGCCTTGAGCTTGTCGGCCTCGTCCTTGGCGAGCGCCTCCTTGACGGTGTTCGGAGCGCCGTCGACGAGGTCCTTCGCCTCCTTGAGGCCGAGGCCGGTCGCGGCGCGAACGACCTTGATCACCTGGATCTTCTTGTCGCCTGCGGAGGTGAGCACGACGTCGAAGGAGTCCTTCTCCTCCGGCGCCGCGGCACCGTCGCCACCGGCTGCGGCGCCCGGCGCCGCGGCAACCGCGACCGGAGCGGCCGCCGTGACGCCCCACTCCTCCTCGATCGCCTTCTTGAGCTCGACGAGCTCGAGGACGGTCATGCCGCCGAGCGTCTCGAGCACCTTCGCTGTATCCGTTGCCATCGCTTACTCCTCTTCGCTGTCGGCGGATTCGGCTGACGCCGAATCCGCTGGAAGTGCTGGGTCGTTGTCCTCCGTTCCCGTCGCGTCGTCGACGGGCTCGCCGTCGGACGCCGTAGCGTCGGCGGCGGGTTCCTGTTCGTCGCCGGAAGCCGGCTCGTCTTGCGCCTCCGCGCCGGCGGAATCGCCGCCGAGCTGCTCGATTCGCGCATCGATCAGGCCGACCAGGTCGCGGATCGGCGCTGCGAGGAGCCCGGCGAGCTGGGTGAGCGGCGCGACGATCACACCGACGAGCTGGCTCTTGACCACCTCGGGTGCCGGCAGCTTCGCCAGCTCTTCGATCTGGTCGCCCGAGATCGAGCGGCCCGAGAGCATCCCTCCGCGGAGCGAAAGGATCTTCGTGTCCTTCGCGGTGTCGGAGAGCGCCTTCGCCACCGCGACGGGATCGCCGTCGGTCTCGACGAAGGCGATCGCCGTGGGGCCTTCGAGGAGCGCCAGCAGCGACTCGGTGCCCGCGGTCTCGGCGGCGCGGCGCGTGAGCGTGTTCTTCACGACCTGGAGCTGTGCCCCGCTCGAGCGGAGCCTGGCCCGCAGGTCGGCGAGCTGCGAGTTCGTGAGCCCGCGATAGTCGGCGACGATCAGGGACTCCGTCGAGCGGAGACGCTCGACGAGCTCGGCGACGACCTGTTCCTTCTCGGATTTCTGCATGTGTCGTTTCCTTCGGAAACGACTAGGCCCACCTCGTGAGGCGGGCCCGGACTCGCGGGCGGGTGGCCCACGGCGTTCCTGACCGCACCTCGGCCGGTCCTCTGCCCCGGGGGGCCGCCGGCTGTCTTCGGTGGGTTTCTAGTCGGATTTGCGCGTCAGACGGTAGCAGCCTCTGCGCTCTGCGCCTCGGCGATGTCGCGGGTCCGCGTCGGGTCGACGTGAAGCCCCGGGCCCATCGTCGTCGTGACCGTGATGCCCTTGATGTAGCGGCCCTTCGCAGCGGCCGGCTTCGCCCGGACGATCTCCTCGACGACGACGGCGTAGTTCTCGAGCAACTGCTTCTCGCCGAAGCTCTTCTTCCCGATCGGAAGATGGACGTTGGCGCCGCGGTCGGTGCGGTACTCGAGCTTGCCGGCCTTGGCGTCCGAGACCGCCTTGGCGACGTCGAACGTCACCGTGCCGGTCTTCGGATTCGGCATCAGCCCGCGCGGGCCGAGCACGCGTCCGAGCTTGCCGACGTTGCCCATCTGGTCGGGCGTCGCGATCGCGACGTCGAAGTCGAGGAACCCGCCCTCGATCTTCGCGGCGAGGTCGGCCGAGCCGACGACGTCCGCGCCGGCCTCCTCCGCCTCGCGGGCCTTGTCGCCCTCGGCGAAGACGGCGACGCGCGTCGAGCGTCCCGTCCCGTGCGGCAGCATGATCGTCCCGCGGAGCTGCTCGTCGGCATGGCGGACGTTGAGCCCGAGCCGGAAATGCACCTCGACGGTCTCGTCGAACTTGGCGTCCGGAGCGGCTTTCAGCGTCGCGAAGGCCTCGCCCGGCGCGTAGAGCTTCTCGCGGTCGATCGCCGCCCGCGCCTCGCTGTATCTCTTGCCGCGCGCGCTCACTGCTCCACCTCCACGCCCATCGATCGCGCAGTTCCGGCGATGACCAGCATCGCCGCCTCGACGTCGTTCGCGTTCAGGTCGGGCATCTTCGTCTCGGCGATCGAGCGGAGCTGCGCCTGGCTGAGCCGGCCGACCTTGTTGCGGTTCGGCTCTGCCGAGCCGGACTCGAGGCTGAGCGCCTCCTTGATGAGCACCGCCGCGGGCGGCGTCTTCGTGATGAACGTGAACGAGCGGTCCTCGAAGACGGTGATCTCGACCGGAATGATCCGGCCGTTCTCGTGCGCGGTCTGCGCGTTGAACGCCTTCGTGAACTCGACGATGTTGACGCCGTGCTGGCCCAGCGCGGGGCCGACCGGCGGCGCAGGGTTCGCCTGCCCCCCGGGGATCTGAAGCTTGATGAGTGTGAGGACTTTCTTCGCCATCGGAGTCCGTGCGGCGCGTTGCGCCTCCTCCTTTTCTCCTGGGTTTCCAGGGGATTCGCAACGCGAATCCTCTAGTCGAGCTTCTTCACCTGGTCGAATGCGAGCTCGACGGGCACCTGGCGCTCGAAGATGTCCACGAGCACCTTCAGCTTCTGCGCGTCGGCGTTGACGTCGACGATCTCGCCGTCGAAGTCCGAGAGGGGGCCGGATGTGACCTTGACCGACTCGCCGAGCGAGAACTCGACCTGCGCCCTCGTCGCCGGCGCGCCTGCAGCGCCTCCCGCGTGGAGGATGCGGTCGACCTCCGACGTCGAGAGCGGCGAGGGCTTGGCACCGGCGCCCACGAAGGCGGTCACGCCGGGCGTCCCCTTGACGACCGTCCACGCCTCGTCGTTGAGATCCATGTTGACCAGGACGTAGCCGGGCAGGACGCGCTTCTCCGTCTGCACCTTCTGCCCGTCCTTCGTCTCGATCACCTGCTCCGTCGGAACGACGACGCGGCGGAACCGCTGCTGCTGGTTCATCGAGACGATCCGGTGCTCGAGATTGGCCTTCACCTTGTTCTCGTGCCCGGAGTAGGTGTTGATCACGTACCAGTGGAACATCTGAGGTTGTCTTCTCCCTACTGCCCGAGGAGCACGTCGCGCACGAACGGCCGGAGCACCTGGTCGGCGCCCCAGAGGTACGCCCCGACGATCGCGCACGCGATGATGACGACGATCGTCCCCTGGATCACCTGGGACCGGTTCGGCCACTCGACCTTCCGGAGCTCGGCAACCGACTCGCGGATGAAGCCGCCACGGCGCGGATGCTCGACGTGAGGGGGAGCAGCCGGTGCCGCCGGTGCCGCCGGGCCCGCCGGGACGGGACGGGGCGACCCGGCCCGGGCCGGTTCCTGGCCCGCCGCCCGGCGCGCGTCGCGCCGCTGGCGTCTCGTCTCTCCTGCCATGCGCCCTCCCGCCTACCGGGTCTCGCGATGGAGCGTGTGCGACCCGCACCAGCGGCAGTACTTGCGGAGCTCGACGCGGTCCGGCGTGTTCCGCTTCGACTTCTGCGACTGGTAGTTGCGCCGCTTGCACTCGGTACACGCGAGCGTGATCGCGACTCTGACTCCGGTGGCCATCTCTTCTCTTCTGGTCGGAACGAACGAAAGGGCGGAACAGGTAGCGGCGGTAGGACTCGAACCTACGACACGCGGATTATGATTCCGCTGCTCTAACCAACTGAGCTACGCCGCCGAGCCGAGCGGCAGTGTAGCAAGGCTCTTTCCAGCCTAGAGGCTTGATGCGGGTTGGAGGTGCGTGCGGGGAGGGCATGCGCCAAGCAGCGGCGCCGGCTCGGGCGACGTGCAGGCCGGACGCCTGGATGCCGACCGAGACGACGGCGATGCGCCGCGCGCAGGCCCCCATCCGTGCGTGCCTGCAACCCGCATCAGGCCTCTGGCGCGGGTTTCAGGCGGTCCGCCTGGTGCTACTGGTGCGAGCCGTCTTGTCCGCGGAAGTTGTGAGCGATTGGCCGCAGTCGGGACAGGACGACAGCGGTTGGATACCGAAGCTCATACGGACTTCTCCCCGAGCACGCGCATGCCGAACCCGGTCAGCCCTCGAGCCAGGCGGCGGTGCCGGGCGGCAGGAAGGACCCCTCGAGCTCGTCGCTCGCCAGGACGAGCTCGCCCTCGGGCAGGGGCACCGAGGGCGCGTCGACGTTGACGACGCAGACCACCGTCGAAGAATCCGCCGCCCTCTCGAACACGAGCGAGCCGGGCGGGCTGTCCCGCCAGGCGAGGCGTCCGGACGCCAGGGCTCGCAGCTGGCGCCTGAGCCTCAGCGTCGCGCGGTAGAGCTCGAGCATCGACTGGGAATCACCGTCCTGCGCGGCGACGCTCGAGCGCTCCCACCACGGCGGCATCGGGAGCCATGGCGTACCCGTCGTGAAGCCGACTCCCGGCCCGGTCGTCCACGGAATGGGCACGCGGCAGCCGTCGCGACCCGCGCGGCGACCGCCCGTCCGCGCGAAGATCGGATCCTGTCGCAGCTCGTCCGCGAGGTCGACCTCCTCGAGCCCGAGCTCCTGACCCGCGTAGACGTACGCCGCGCCGGGGAGCGCGAGCATGAGCAGCGCCGCGGCGCGCGCGCGGCGGACGCCCTCGGCGCCTCCGCCGTAGCGCGTCGCGACGCGCGGGACGTCGTGGTTCTCGAGCACCCATGTCGCCGGCGCCCCGACGGCAGCGAACGCCGCGAGGATCTCGTCGATGCACGCGCGCAGCGACGCCGCCTCCCATTCCTCGAAGAGGAACCGGAAGTTGAACGTCTGCTGTAGCTCGCCCGGCCGGACGTACTCGGCGAGCCTCGTCTGGTCGGCGAGGAACATCTCCCCGACGAGCATCCGGTCGCCGGGGTACTCCTCGACGATCTGCCGCCACTCGCGGTACAGGTCATGGAGCTCCGGCTGCTGGAGCCCGGTGTGCCAGTCGCCGAAACGCGGGCGCGGGTCCGGGATGTGCACGTCGGCCAGGTCTCGCTCCTTGTAGAGCGATTGTGCGACGTCGACCCTGAAGCCGTCGACGCCGCGATCGAGCCAGAAGCGCAGGATCTGCTGGAAGGCCTGGCGGACCGTTTCGTTGTGCCAGTCCAGGTCCGGCTGCTGGGGCGCGAACAGGTGGAGGTAGTACTCTCCGCTCCGCTCGTCCTCCGTCCACGCCGGGCCGCCGAAGGCGGACTCCCAGTTGTTCGGCGGGCCGCCGTCGCGCCCGGGCCGGAAGACGTACCGCGCGCGGTCCGGGCCGTTCGGGTCGGCGAGCGCGTTCCTGAACCACGGGTGCTCGCTCGAGGTGTGGTTCGGAACGATGTCGACGATCACCCGAAGGCCGAGATCGTGGGCGTCGGCGACGAGCGCGTCGAAGTCCGCGAGCGTCCCGAAGCGCGGATCGACGTTCTCGTAGTCGCTCACGTCGTAGCCATGATCCGCGTCGGGGGTCGGGTAGAACGGCGTCAGCCAGATGCCGTCGACACCGAGGTCGCTGACGTACGGAAGCCGCGAGCGGATCCCCGGCAGGTCGCCGAGGCCGTCGCCGTCCGTGTCGGCGAAGCTCCTCACGTAGATCTGGTAGAGGACGGCGGTCCGCCACCACTCGCTGCCGGCCTCAGACACGGGCCGCCACGGCGTCGCCCACCTCGCTCGTCGTCGCAGAGCCGCCGACGTCCCGTGTGCGGATGCCCTCGCGGCAGACCGCCTCGACGGCCCGCATGAGACGGTCTGCCGCATCCTGCTCGCCGAGATGCTCGAGCATCAGCACCGCGCTCCAGATGGCGCCGAACGGGTTCGCGATCCCCTTGCCGGCGATGTCGGGCGCCGAGCCGTGCACCGGCTCGAAGATGCCCGGAGTGTCTGCCCCGGGCGCGACGCTCGCGCTCGCAGCCATGCCCATCCCGCCCTGGAGCTCGGCCGCAATGTCGGTGAGGACGTCGCCGAAGAGGTTCGAGGCGACGACGACGTCGAGCGACATCGGGCTCCTCACCATCCGCGCGGCGAGCGCGTCGACGAGCACGCGCTCGCTGCGGACATCCGGATGCACCGCAGCGACCTCGTCGACGACCTCGTCCCAGAGCACGTAGCCGTAGCGGGAGGCGTTCGACTTGGTCGCGCTCGTGACCAGGCCTCGGCGCTTTGCCGCGAGGGTGAACGCGTACTCGACGACCCGGCGGATGCCCGCCCGCGTGAAGACGCTCGTCTCGAGCCCGACCTCGAGAGGGAGGCCCGCGTGGGCGCGTCCGCCGACGCCCGAGTACTCGCCCTCGGTGTTCTCGCGCACGAACAGCATGTCGACCTCCGGACGGGCGGCGAGCGGCGAGGGCACCCCGTCGAGGAGGCGCGCCGGCCGGACGTTCGCCCAGAGGTCGAGCCGCTGGCGGAGCGGCAGGAGCAGACCCCAGAGCGTCACGTGGTCGGGGACGGACGGGTCGCCGACCGCCCCGAGCACGACGGCGTCGTACCCGCGCACGACGTCGAGCGCGTCGGGCGGCATCATCGCGCCGGTCTCCTGATAGTGGGCGGTACCCCACGGGAGGTCGTGCCACTCGAGCGCCAGCCCGAGCGCGTCGACCGCCTTGCGCGCCTCCGCGACGACCTCCGGCCCGGCGCCGTCGCCTGCGATCACGGCGATGCGGTGCGTCATGCTTCGTGGGGCGTCATGGGAGCTTCGGCGTCACGATGTCAGAGACGCGGCACCAGGCGCCCGAGTGCCCCGTATCTGCCGTCGGCGAGGAGGGCGACGGCGAACCCGAGGCGATCTGGCCCATGAGCGCGGAATGTAACCGCGCCGCGCAACGGATGCAGGTTGCCGACGAGGCAGTCGGGAGCTACACGTCCGCGAGCGGACTCGACGCGCGCGCGTGGATCTGCCGCGCAGTCGACGGGGCCCCGCCGCGCCGACGCTCGAGGTAGCGAGTGAAGGCGAGGAGCTTCCGCGCCCGCGGCGTGGCGAGATAGGAGGCGAGCTCCGACTCGATGCGCGTCAGCTCGTGCCGTGCGCGCATGACCTGATGCTCGATCCTCGCGTCGAGATCGCATTCGTGCAGACCGTCGCGGTATGCGACCGCCTGGATCCACTCGCCGCACTCCGGACAGCACGCCATCGGCTCGAACCCGAACCAGTTGCTCATGCCTCTGTATCCCCGGCGCCCGAGATCGCAAACGCAGCGCTGGCCAGCCGACGAGGCATCTAGGATCACGCCTCGTGATCAGGGTTCCTCCCCAGCGCGGCGGCTGGCTCGAGGTCGTGTGCGGGCCGATGTTCAGCGGCAAGAGCGAGGAGATGATCCGGAGGCTGCGGCGTGCGGAGATCGCGGGCCAGCGGGTGCTCCTCTTCAAGCCCCGGATCGACGACCGATACGACGTCGCGGACGTCGTCAGCCACGCGGGCGTGCGCATGTCGGCCGTCCCCGTGGACGGCTGCGCCGAGCTGATCGCGCGCGCCCGCGGCTGCGAGGTCGTCGGCATCGACGAGGCACAGTTCTTCGAGCCGACGATCGTCGACGCCGCGTTGGTGCTCGCAGACGGCGGCGTCCGCGTGATCGCCGCCGGCCTCGACCAGGACTTCCGCCGTCAGCCGTTCGGGCCGATGCCCGAACTACTCGCGCGGGCCGAGTTCGTCGACAAGCTGCAGGCGGTCTGCCATCGCTGCGGCGGGCCGGCCACGACGACCCAGCGCCTCGTCGACGGCCGGCCGGCGCCGTACTCCGGCGAGACGATCGTCGTTGGCGCGCTCGACTCGTACGAGGCCCGCTGCCGCGACTGCCACGAAGCGGGGGCAGACGCAGTGCAGCTCGTCGCGTAACTCCCACGCCACGACTGCCACGGGCTCGCTTGTACCCTGTCGCGCGTGAGCGGCGCCGCCGCCGAGATCGCGTTCGATCGTGCGACCAAGCGCTATCCCGGCCGCGCCGAGCCTGCCGTCCGGGAGCTGACGCTCACGGTCCCGGCAGGCGCGATCTGCTGCCTGGTCGGCCCGTCGGGCGCCGGCAAGACCACCGCGATGAAGATGGTCAACCGGCTGATCGACATCACCGAGGGAGACATCTCGATCGGCGGCACGAGCGTCGCGTCGCTCGACGTCACCGCGCTCCGTCGCGGGATCGGCTACGTCATCCAGCAGGTAGGCCTCTTCCCGCACATGTCCGTCGCGGCGAACGTCGCGACGGTGCCGCGCCTCCTCGGCTGGCCGAAGGGTCGCATCGCCGAGCGAGTCGACGAGCTCCTCGACCTCGTCGAGCTGCCCGCGGACGACTACCGCGACCGCTACCCGGCGCAGCTCTCCGGAGGAGAGCGCCAGCGGGTTGGGCTCGCGCGCGCGCTCGCGGCCGACCCGCCCGTGATGCTGATGGACGAGCCGTTCGGGGCGCTCGACCCGATCACCCGCGCCCGCCTGCAGCAGGAGCTCCTGCGGATCCAGCACGAGGTCGGGAAGACGATCGTGTTCGTGACGCACGACATCGACGAGGCGATCCTGCTCGGAGACCGCATCGCGATCCTCCGCGAGGGCGGCGTCCTCGCCCAGTACGACACCCCGGAACGGCTGCTCGCGCGGCCCGCTGACGACTTCGTCGTCCGCTTCCTCGGCGCCGACCGGGGCCTCAAGCTCCTCGCGCTCCGGCGGCTCGACGAGCTCGAGCTCGGACCGCTCGACGGCCTGGTCGCGCCCACGGCGGACGCGTCGACGACCCTGCGGGACGCGCTGTCGCAGATGATCGTCTCGGGTGCGCGGTCGCTCGTCGTCGTCGGCGACTCCGGCGAGCCACGAGGAGTCGTCACCCTCGAGACACTCGCCGCCGCAGTCTCGTGACGGACGGCCTCGTCGAGCCGCTGGTCGCGCAGAGCGGCCCGGTCATCCCAGATTTCGGCGAGGGCAGCGACTGCGTCGTCGACAACCGTCTCTTCTGCCCCGACTGGGTGCGCGACAACTGGTCGGACGTGCTCCAGCCCGCACTCGTCGAGCACGTCCAGCTGACGATCATCGCGGTGGCGATCGGGCTCGTGCTGTCGCTGGCGGCGGCGCTCCTCACCCATCGGTTCCGCCTCCTCGAGCGGCCGTTCGGTACGTTCTCGGCCGTCGTCTACACGATCCCGAGCCTCGCGCTCTTCCAGCTGCTCGTCCCCGTGACGGGGCTCACCGTCACGACCGTCGAGGTTGCGCTCGTCGGCTACACGCTGCTCATCCTCTACCGGAACATCGTCGAGGGCCTGCGGAGCGTCCCGCCGGAGGTGCTCGAAGCGGCCCGCGGCATGGGGCTGACACGACGGCAGACCCTGTGGCGGATCGAACTCCCGCTCGCGGTCCCCGCGACGATGGCCGGCCTCCGCGTGGCGGTGGTTTCGACGATCGCGCTCGCCACCGTCGCGGCACTCGTCGTCCCGAAGGGCCTCGGCTATCCGATCTTCCTCGCACTCCGGGAGGCGTTCAACACGGAGATCATCGCGGCGGGCGCGCTCGCGGTCGCCCTCGCGCTCGTCGCCGACGCACTCCTCGTGCTCGCCGAGCGGGCGCTCACACCCTGGAGCAGTGCGCGGAGGACGACCTGATCGCCAGCCTCGACCTCGGTGTGTTCGCGGACGCGCTCCAGTTCGTCGTCGACGAGCGCCGACTCATCCTCGAGAAGACGTGGGAGCACCTCGTGCTCTCGGGCGCCGCACTGGCGATCGCCGTCGCGATCGCCTTGCCGCTCGGCGTGTGGCTCGGGCACCTCCATCGCGGCTCGTTCCTCGCGGTGAACGTGGCGAACCTCGGCCGCGCGCTGCCGAGCCTCGCCGTGATCGCGCTGGGCTTCGTGTTCCTCGGGGTCGGATTCTGGAGCGTCGCGTTCGCGCTCGTGATCCTCGCCGTTCCGCCGATCCTCACGAATGCGTACGTTGCGGTGGACGGCGTGGAGGCGGAGATCGTCGAGGCTGCGCGCGGCATGGGGATGACCGGAAGACAGATCCTGACGCGGGTCGAGCTCCCGCTCGCCCTACCGCTCATCTTCGCCGGAATCCGGACCGCCACGGTGTTCGTCGTCGCCACCGCGACGATCGCAGCGGTCGCAGGTGGCGGCGGGCTCGGCGACATCATCGTCAACCAGGCGGGCTACGGGCTCGACGGCGTCGTCGGGGCGGCGATCTGCGTCTCTCTGCTCGCGCTCCTCGCCGATGCCGGCGTGGGCCTTCTTCAACGCCGGCTCACGCCGCCTGCGTTGCGAGGAACGGCGCCGTCGTTCGAGCTCGACGTCCATCACCGTCACGGCTGAGCATCCGGTTCGCTGCTGCCAGGAGTAAGCGGACTGGCAAATTCGGAGTCCCGATCCTCTAGGGTCCAGGCGCATCGCGACCTGATACCCGCCACGGAAGGGGGCAGTACCGTGATTCGCAAGCACAACAGGCGCGCCGCGAAGGCTGCATTCTCCATCGCCTTCGGGGTCGCGCTCATCCTGGGTGGTACGACCGCGGCGTCCGCCGCGGGGGACGCCGCCGCCGCGACGGCGTCGCAGAAGGCCACTCCGATCATTGTCGGAACGAAGAACTTTCCGGAGCAGTACGTCCTCGGTCAGCTCTACAAGCAGGCGCTCGAGGCGCAGGGCTTCACCGTGAAGTACAAGGAGAACATCGCCTCGACGGAGCTGATCGACACGTCGCTCAGAAGCGGGAAGATCACGATGTACCCGGAGTACACGGGGATCATGCTCGCGGTGACGTTCAAGCGGAAGACGCTGCCGAAGACCGCGAGCGCCACGTACCTGCTGGCGAAGCGCCTCTACGAGAAGCGAGGGCAGACACTACTCGCGCAGACGCCGTTCCAGGACGTCGACGTGCTCGCCGTCACGCGCGCCACCGCGAACAAGTACGGGCTACGCACCATCGCTGATCTCAAGAAGGTCCCGAACCTGACCATCGCGGGATTCCCCGAGTGGGAGACGCGCTGGACGGACGAGATCGGCACGCGCTACGGCGTGCGCGGGTTCGACTTCGTCCCGCTCGCCGGCATCTCCGCGTATACCCTCCTCGACCAGAAGAAGGTCCTGGCCGCGGACGTGTTCACGACCGATCCGCAACTCCTCTCGAAGAAGTACGTGCAGTTGCGCGACACGAAGAACATGTTCGGGTTCCAGTACGTCGCACCGGTCGTGAGCAAGAAGCTCGTCGCCGAGTACGGCACGAAGTTCCGCTCGACGATCGACAAGGTCTCGAAGCTCTTGAGCGTCAAGGCGATCGCCGCGATGAACAAGGCAGTCGGCGTGGACAAGAAGCCCGCCGAGGACGTCGCGGCCGCCTTCCTGAAGGCCAACGGGCTCGCCTAGAGCCTCGACTCGACGCGGGTGGGCGCGGCAAGACGCGCCCACCCGCACGGTCGTCTACGCGCGCCGCGGCACGGCTCCCGTGAACGACGCGACGACAGCGACTGCTGCTGCGAGCAGCACGATCGTCCCGCCCGGCGGAAGGTCGGCGTAGTAGGCGATCGTCAGCCCTGCGAGCACCGCCCCGAGTCCGATCAGGCTCGAGAGGGCGAGCGTCGAGCGGAGGCTCCAAGCAAGCCGCTGCGCCGCGATGACGGGCAGCACCATCAGAGCGGCGATCAGCAGGATCCCGACGATCCGCATGGAGATCCCGACGGTGAGCGCAGCGAGGACCGCCACAGCCGTGTTGAGGGACCCGACCCGAACGCCGGCGACACGGCTTCCCTCCTCGTCGAGCACGACGCCGACGAGGCCGCGATAGAGGATCGCGATCGCCGCGAGCGAGATGCCGCCGAGCGCGAGGACGGCCCACAGGTCGGTGCGCGTAACCGTCAGGATCGAGCCGAAGAGAAACTGGAACAGACCGACGTCGAGCCGGTTCGCGCTGGAGACGAGGACGATCCCGAGCGCGATGCCCGTGTAGAAGACGAGCGCGAGCGCCTGGTCGCCCGCCGCGCCGAACCGCGACCGGAGCCACTCGATCGAGAGCGCGCCGACGACGGCGAAGCAGAGCGCGGTGAGGACGGGCGAGATGCCGAGCAGATACCCGGCCGCGACGCCGGCGAAGGCGACGTGACCGAGCCCGTCGCCGACGAGCGATTGGCGACGCTCGACGAGGAAGAAGCCGACCGCGGGCGCGAGGACACCGACGACGAGGCCGACCGCGAAGGCGAGGCGCATGAACTCGAGGCTCAGCATCAGTGGGTGTGGGACGGGTCGTGCCAGAGGGCGGGCAGCTGCGCCGGGTCGCCGTCGAAGACGATCCTGCCCCGGACGAGGACGAGGCGCGAAACCACGTGCTCGACGGCGCCGAACTCGTGCGAGACGTAGAGGATCGTCATCCCGAGGTCGGCGCGCAGCTCGGCGAGCAGCGCCGCGAGCGACTCCTGCGACGCGGCGTCGACGCCCGTCGTCGGCTCGTCGAGCGCGAGCAGCGCCGGCTCCGAGGCGAGCGCGCGCGCGATGAACGCGCGTTGCTGCATCCCGCCGGACAGCGTGCGCAGGGGCTTGTGCGCCCGATCGCCGAGCCCCACCCGGTCGATCGCCTCCCGGACGACGGCACGGTCGGGGGCGCGGAGTGGTCCGAAAGGGCCGCGCACCGCCAGCCGCCCGGCCTCGACGACCTCGTGGACGGTGACGGGCGTCGCCGACGCGAGCTGCGCCCGCTGGGAGACGTATCCGATCCGCGGTCGAGAACCGCGCTCGCCCGCAGACGCGCCGAAGAGTCGCACAACACCGGATGACGGCCGCTCGAGCCCGAGCGCGAGACGGAGGAGCGTCGTCTTGCCGCCGCCGTTCGGCCCCGCGATGCCGACGAACTCCCCACGCTCGACGGCCAGCGTGACAGCCTCGAGCACCGGAGGGCCGCCGCGGTACGCGAACGAGACGCCGTCGAGCTCGACCGCCGGCGGCGGCGCCTCTACCGGCATTCCAATGCCTTGCGCAACGCGGCGAGGTTCTGTCGCATGACGCCGAAGTAGTCGGTGCCCGCGTCGAGCTCGGCGCGCGTGAGCCCCTCGAGCGGATCGAGCACCGCGACGGCCGCTCCCGTCTCGCGCGCGACCGTGTCGGCGAGCGCGGGCGACGCGAGCCGCTCTGTGAACACCGTGGTCGCGCCGCTCACGCGGATCGTGCCGACGAGGCGGGCGAGCTCCTTCGGCGTCGGCTCCGCCTCCGGCGCAAGCCCGAGCAGGGGGACCTGTCGCAGGCCGTAGCGGGCGGCGAGGTAGCCGAAGGCAGCGTGGCTCGTGACGAGCGTCCGCCGTCTGCAGTCGGCGAGCCCGAGGCGATAGTCGCCGTCCAGCTTCCGGAGCCTCGACACGAAGGGATCCGCGGCGGCGGGGTCGCCGAGCGCCCGGGCGATTCCCTGAGCGACCTCGGCGTACCGCATCGGGTCGAGCCAGACGTGCGGGTCGAGCCCGCGCTCGAAGCGCAGCGGCCGCGCGCCGTCGAGCACGTCGAGCGACGGTCCGCTCCGTCCCTCGAGCGCATCCTCGACGGCGGGCTGGAACCCGTGACCGACGTACAGGACGAGGGCGGCCTTCTGCACGCGCCCGACGTCCCGCGCCGTCAGCTCGAGATCGTGTGGCTCTGCCCCGGGGGGCGTGAGGTCGTCGACCCGGACGTCGCTCCCGGCCACCTGCTCCGCCGCGTAGGCGAGGGGATAGATCGACGCCACGACGGTCTTCCCGGACGCCGCCCCGCCGCAGCCGCTCGCACCGGCGGCGGCAAGGACGGCACACAAGAGAACCATTCTCGAAAGCACGCGGCCGAGCGTAGCAGGAGATGAGAATCGCTATCGTTTGGTTATGGCCGCCACCTGGATCGACGACGCGCTCGAAGGCCTCCGCGCGGCGGGCCTGCGCCGCGGCGGCGCACGTCGCGCGGTCGTCGAGTTCCTCGCGGGGCAGGACTGTTGCCGCTCGGCGCAGGAGATCCACGACGGAATCGCGGCGCACGGCGGCGCAGTCGGGGTTGCGAGCGTCTACCGGGCGCTCGACACGCTCGCCGAGCTGCGTCTCGTGCAGCGCGTCGACGTCGGCGACGGCATCGCGCGTTTCGAGCCGGCGCGTGAGGACCATCATCACCACCACCATCTCGTCTGCGACGACTGCGGCAAGGTCGAGCCGTTCAGCGACGAGCCCCTCGAGCGTGCGCTCGCACAGGCGGCCGGCAGGCTCGGCTACGCGCTCGAGCAGCACGACGTGGTCCTGCGCGGCGCCTGCGACGACTGCCGCTGAGACCCGGCACCGCCTGGCGCATCGCTCGCCCTCCGTCAGAGCGTCATGGGGGTCAGTCCCCCGCGGGGACAGAGCCTTGGACGGACGCTTGATCAGTCGTCTGGTTCCGGCGGCGTGGGCACGGCGGCGTGGGCGAGCGCGACGGCCGCGCGGCGCTCGGCCGTGAGCTCGCGGATCACGATCTGCGCCGACGCCGTCAGCGGGACCGCGATGAGCGCGCCGACGACACCGAGCAGCGCGGCGCCGAGGATGACGCTCGCGATCACGAAGAAACCCGAGATGTCGGCCGCGCGTCCCTGGATCGTCGGCTGGAGCACGTAGTTCTCGAACTGCTGGTAGCCGACGCAGACGGCGAGCATGATCAGGGCCTGCGGCACGCCCTGGGTGAGGGCGACGAGCGAGAGGACGACTGCCGCGAGCGTCGCCCCGACCTGAGGTATCAGGCCGAGGAGGCCCGCGATGATCCCGAGCGCGAGCGCGAACGGAACGCCGATGATCCACGCGGCGGTGCCCTGCACGGTTCCGGCGATCACGGCGATCGCCACGGCCCCGAGGGCGTAGCGGCCGATCGTGCGCGTGATCCGTTCCTCGAGGACGGCAGTGCGCGCAGACTCGCGGGGGTAGAGGAGCGTGTGGAGCGACCGCGAGAGGTTGGGCAGGTCGATCACGAGGAAGAGCGTCATGAACGTGATCGTGAGAGCCCCGAGCCCGAAGCCGAAGATGCGCCCACCGACCTCGAAGGCGTCCCCGAGCTTCGAGGGGAGATCCGACGCGAGCTCTTCCGCCCGTTGCTGGAGCTTCTCGCCGAGGTCGGTGCGCTGGTCGATCTGCTGGAACAGGTCGGACTGCCGGATGTGCTCGACGATCGTGGGGAGATCCTCGATCAGGTTGCGCACAGCGCCCACGAACGGGCTCACGAGCAGGTAGGCGAGGCCGCCGAAGAAGCCGACCAGGCCCAGCACGACGAGCATCGCCGCGTTGCCGCGTCTCATCCCGGCCCGTTCCTCGAGCCAGGTCACCGGCGTCTGGAGGACGATCGCGAGGAACAGCGCGATGAACACCCACAGCACGGCCTGGCGGGCCGCGACGAACGCCCACGTGAAACCGATGACGCCGAGGATCGTCGCGATCGTCCGCAAGGAGATCGTGATCTCGACGCGCCTGGTCGGCGGCTCGCGTGCTGCCACGACGAGCGAGTCTAGGAAGCGCCCCGGAGGGCACCCTGACGCGGCGAAGATCTAGAGGCCTGATGCGGGTTGCAGGCACGCACGGATGGGGGCCTGCGCGCGGCGCACGCCCTCCCCGCACGCACCTCCAACCCGCATCGAGCCTCTAGGCGACCGGAGCGCCCGAACGCGTGATGCGGACATCGCCGCTCACGGTGCGGATCCGCAGGTCGACCTGCTGCCCGCCGCCGCCCGCGGGGGCGTCGCCCACGTCGAGGTCCGAGGTCACCGACCCGCTGACCGACTGGGCGTCGATCCAGAGCGCGAGCCCGGGTCGCGTCGCGACCTGGACGTCGCCGGAGACGCAGCTCACTCGGCACGGGCCGCCGACGGACTCGAGCTCGACGTCGCCGGAGACGGTGTTCACGCCCACCGACGCAGGCGTCTCACCGATCCGCACGTCGCCCGAGACGGTGTTCACCGTCACGGCGCCGTTCGCGGAACGCACCGCGACGTCGCCGGACGCCGATTTCGTCGTCAGCGTGCCGGCAACGGCACCGGCGGTGAGGTCGCCGCTCGCGGTCGTGAAGCTGAGGTCGGCCGTGTCAGCGAGCATCGCGTCGCCCGACGCCGAGCGTGCGGCGACGTCGCCGAGCCGTCCCCGGACGTCGAGATCGGCGCTCTGGGTCTGAAGCTCGAGGTCGGCGCCCTCGGGGCAGCGGATCGTGACGAGGAGCTCGGGGCTGCGCCCGAGGAATCCGAGCCGCCCCTCGCGCTTGGGCACGCGCACGATGATCTCGTGGCGGCCTCCGCGCTCGACGCCCTCGATCCGCGCCTCCTCGGCTGCCTGGGTCGAGGCGTCGTCGCCGCGCATCGGCGTGACGTCGACCTCGACCCGCGGCTCGTCCCAGGTGTTGACCGCGACCGTGCCGGCGGGGACGGTGAGGTCGAGCGCGACACGGCCCGGTGTCTCGAAGGACTGCACGGCGTCAGCGGGGGTTGCCGAGGCGCGGCGGGACGGAGGGTCGCGAGTCGACGCGGCCGTCACCGCGGCGCGGAGGCCGACGGCGCTCGACGGGGTCGGGATCGAAGGGTCCGAACAGGGCGAGCGAGAACATCTGGGCTCCTTTCCGTCAGCTCCGGGCGAAGCCCTGGAGCCGGTTCGACGATCGCCGCGCGGCGCGCGGCTCGAGGGTGCGGGCGAGCGCGCGGATGATCCAGGCGTTCGTGGAGACGGCCTCGCGGGCCGCGGCGACCTCGAGGCTCGTCTTGAGCCCCTGCGGGAGCCGCAGGGTCAGGCGGGCGCTCAGGTCGTCGCCGGGGGCCGGCGGCTCGTCGGGCGCCACGGGCTCGCCTACGAACACGAGCTCCGGGTCGCGCCCGGCGAGGCGAACCTCGACGTGGCCGTCTTCGAGCTGCGAGTTGAGCGAGAGTGCGGCCTCCGAGAGCAGGTCCATGAGGCGGAGGCGAAGTGCCGGCTCGATCGCGTCGGCGAGCCGCCGCCACTGCTCGACGGCCTCCTCGTCGCCGAGGGCGGCCACGACGCCCGTGAGGTCGCGCTTGATCGCATCGATGTGCAGCTCCATGACCGCAGTATGACATCATTTTGATGTCTGTCAAGTGCAAATGTGCGTCGAGATGCTGTCGGTGTCGCGGCGAGCGGTGCGTGAGGCCGCATGGAGGGGCGGAAAACCGTACGTGCCTGTGTTCTCCATCGTCTACGCTTGAGGTGCCCGGGGCGGCGGTACACGCCCTCGGCCGCCTCTCCGCCCCGTGCCCACGGGGCGTTTCGCGTGACGATTCTCGCCCTCCGGGTGCGGGAGGAGCATCCCGTGACCAACGTCGATCCTGCCGACCTCACACTCTGGCCGACGATCCGGCACCTCTACCCGCTGTGGCGGGCCCAGTGGCGGCTGGTCGCGATCGGCCTCTCGTGCGCGCTCGTGTTCACGGTGCTCTCGCTCTCGATCCCGATCCTCGTGCAGCGGACGATCGACGACGCGATCGACGGGAACGACCATTCGCTCCTCGTCCCGTATCTCGCCGCGATCGTCGCGATCGCCACCGTGCGGTTCGGGGTCAACTTCACGCGGCGCTACGCCACGGCACGGATCGGTGTCACCGTCGAGGCGCGCCTGCGCTCGAAGCTCTACGACGCGTACCTGCGCTACCCGCGCGCGTTCTACGACCGCCACGCGACGGGCGAGGTCATCTCGCGCGCGACGAACGACATCTACCCCGTGCGCTACTTCATCGGCTGGGGCGTCGTGCAGGCGATCCAGAGCATGCTGATGCTCGTCGGCGCGACGATCGTCCTCTCGGTGGTCAACTGGCAGCTCGCGCTCACGGCCGCGGTCGCGATGCCCCCGATCGCGGTGCTCGCCTACTTCTTCGCCCACCGCGTGTTCCCGATCTCGCGCGAGGTCCAGCGGAGAAAAGGCCATCTCACCGAGGCCTCGGACGAGGCCGTCGTCGGGATCGAGATGGTGCAGGCGTTCGGTCGGGAGGACGACGTGCGCGATCGGTTCTCCGACCGCGCCGAAGCGGTCCGCCACGAGACGATGCGGCAGGCCTCGGTCGAGGCGCGCTTCCTGCCCGGCCTCGTGTTCCTCCCGACGCTCGGGATCGCCGCGGTGTTGCTGGTCGGCGGGCGCGAGGCGATCGCCGGCAACCTCACGATCGGGCAGTTCACGCTCTTCATCACGCTTCTCCTGCAGCTCGTCTGGCCGCTCGAGGCGCTCGGCTGGATCATCAACCTCGGGCAGCGCGCGACGGCCGCCGCTTCGCGAAGCTTCGCGTGGCTCGACGGCATCGAGTCGCTGCCCGAGCGCTCCGACCCGCTGCCGCTTCCCGACGGCCCCCTCCCGGTCCGCTTCGAGGGTGTGCGGTTCTCGTACCCGACGGGAGGCGAGGTGCTCTCCGGCATCGACCTCGACGCCGCTCCCGGCGAGATCGTCGCCGTATGCGGCGCCACCGGCGCCGGCAAGACGTCGCTCCTCCAGCTCCTTCCCCGCTTCTACGACCCGACGGAGGGCCGCGTGCTGCTCGGAGGCGTCGATGCGCGCGACGTCGGACTGGCGGAGCTCCGCGCTGCGGTCGCCGTCGTCACCCAGAAGCCTGTGCTCTTCTCGGTTCCACTGCGGGACAACCTGCTCGCCGCCAGGCCGGACGCCGACTGGAGCGATGTCCTCGATGCGTGCGAGGTCGCCGGTGTCGCGGACTTCGTGGACGACCTCCCGGACGGCTACGACACGCTGATCGGCGAGCGCGGCGTGAACCTCTCGGGCGGCCAGCGCCAGCGCGTCGCACTTGCGCGCGCGCTCATCGCCGGCTCTCGCGTGATCGTCCTCGACGACCCGATGTCGGCCGTCGACACCGAGACCGAGCGGCACCTGGTCGAGCACCTGCGTCCGGCCCTCGCGGGCCGCACGGTCCTCATCTCGGGCCAGCGCCTCTCGACCGTGCTCGTCGCCGACCGGGCGGTCGTGCTGCGCGACGGCCGGATCGTCGAGCAGGGGCTGCCCGACGAGCTGATCACGGCCGGTGGGCCCTTCGCGCAGCTGTTCGGCGAGGAGGCGCTCGCGGCATGAGGACGCGACGCACGGGGCTGTCGCGCCTCTGGCGCTACACGGAAGGGCGGCGGCGACGCCTCTCGGTCGTGCTCGCGCTCGCTGCGGTCTCGGCGGCCGCTCCGGTGGCCGGCTGGCACATCGTCGGCGACGCGATCGACAACGGCATCCGTGCGGCTGACGAGCAGCGGCTCGCGATCGACGTCGCCGGCTACGTCGCCGTCGGCGTCGTCGCGTGGCTCCTCGGGACCGCGACCTGGCTGATGCTCGCGGGCATCGGCCAGCGCATGGTGCTCGAGCTGCGCCGCGACCTGTTCGAGCACCTCACCTCGCTCTCGCTGCGGTACTTCTCCGAGCAGAAGGCCGGCTGGATCATCGCGCGCCTGACGAGCGATGTCGACGCGCTCTCGGACGTCCTCAACCAGGGCCTGACGACCCTCGTCGTCAACTCGCTCACCCTCGTCGCGGCCATCGGCGGGCTGTTCCTGCTCGACTGGCGCCTCGGCCTCGTCGCGCTGCTCGTCCTGCCGCCGGGGATCCTCATCACGCGGTGGTTCCAGCGGCGCTCCCACGCCGCGTTCTCGGACGTGCGGACGCGGATCGCGGCGGTCACCGCCCAGCTCGCCGAGTCCGTGGCGGGGATGGCGGTCATCCAGGCGTTCAACAGGGAGCGCGCGTTCCAGCGGGAGTTCGAGGGGCTGAACGAGGCCAACCGCATCTCCAACACGTACGCGCAGAAGCTCTCGTCCGTGTTCTTCCCGGCGATCGAGCTGCTCGGCGTCGTCGCGCAGGTCGCGGTGCTGTACGCCGGAGCGCGGATGATCGACGGCGGGGCGCTCGAGATCGGGACCCTGATCGCCGCGGTCGGGATGCTCTCGCTCGTCTTCCAGCCACTGCAGGAGCTCTCGGAGCTCTATGGGCAGGTCCAGGCGGCGAGCGCCGCGATGGGGAAGATCTCGACGGTGCTCGACGCCGAGCACGACATCGTCGACCGGCCGGGAGCGCGCGACCTCGGGCGGATCGACGGGCGGCTCGACCTCGACGGCGTCGTCTTCGCGTACGGGGACGAGCCGGTGATCCACGGGCTCGATCTCGAGATTCCCGTGGGCGGCTGCATCGCGCTCGTCGGGGAATCGGGTGGCGGCAAGTCGACCACGGCGAAACTCGTCGCGCGGTTCTACGACCCGGGCAAGGGAGCTGTGCGGGTCGACGGAACCGACCTGCGGGACGTACGCCTGCGCTCCTACCGACGCCAGCTCGGCGTCGTGTTGCAGGACCCGTTCCTGTTCAGCGGGACGATCGCCGACAACATCCGGTTCGGGCGACCCGACGCGACCGACGAGGAGATCGTCGCCGCCGCGCACGCGATCGGCGTCGACCGCGTCGCCGCTCGCTTCGAGGAGGGCCTCGACCACGTCGTGCGCGAGGGCGGCGCCGGTCTCTCCGCGGGCGAGCGCCAGCTGATCTCGATCGCACGGGCGCTCGTGGCGGATCCTCGCATCCTGATCCTCGACGAGGCGACCTCCAACATCGACCGACCGACGGAGGTGCTGATCGAGCGCGCGTTCGACACGCTGCTCGAGGGCCGGACGTCGATCATCATCGCGCATCGCCTGACGACGGTCCGCCGCGCGGACGAGATCCTCGTCATGGAGCGCGGCCGGATCACCCAGACCGGCACGTACGACGAGCTGATGGCGACCGAGGGCCCGTTCCGCCGCCTCGCGACGACGCTCCAGGGCGCCGCCGCCCGCCGCGTTGCCTGAGGCCGCCGCCGCAGGCGGGGATCAAGCGGCGGGAATCTGCTTCTCCGGATTCCCGCTTCGAGGGCAGGGTCAGAGCCGCCACAGGTCGTCGCGGATGATCGGCGTGGCCGAGCCGTCGGCGGCGAGGCCGTCGACCTCGACCTCGGGGCCGCCGACCATGAAGTCGGTGTGCACGCCCGAGACGTTGACGCCCAGCTCGAGCAGCGACTCGGCGTCGAGCCCCTCCGCGCCGTCCACCGCAAAGGGCAACCCACTCCCGTACGCCAGGTGGCAGCTCGCGTTCTCGTCGAAGAGCGTGCTCCGGAAGACGAGCCCCGTGCCACGCACGCGCGAGGAGCCGTCGACGAGCGCGACCTCCCCGAGAAACGGCGCCTGCGCATCACGCTCGAGCTGCGTGCGGATGACGTCCGCGCCGTCGCCGTCGGCCTTCACGTCGACGATCCGCCCGCCCTCGAACGTGAGCTCGAGGCCTTCGACGAGAGCGGCGATCCCGGGAACGATGAGCGGATACGTCGACCGGACGACCCCCTCGGCGCGTCGCAGGTCCGGGGTCGTGAAGACCTCCTCCGTGGGCAGGTTCGGGATGTGCGCGATGCCGCTCTCGGTGGAGAACGTCGCGCAGCCCCAGCGTGACGCGTCGAGCAGCCCGACGACGAGTTCCGTGCCCGGCCCGCGGAAGCGAACAGCGTCGAAGCGGCGTTCGTTGAGCGCGTCCGCACGCTCCTTGAGGTTCGCGGCATGGAGTCGCCACGCCTCGACCGGGTCGTCCTCGTCCAGGCGCATCGTCGTCGCGACCGCGTCCCAGAGACGCTCGACGTCCGGCTCGCCGAGCACCGCCGTCGCCCAGCCCTCGTTCGGCGCCGGGACGATCACCCAGTTCACGAGCCGGCGGGTGACGAGCGGGAGGTAGATCGCGCGGATGTCGGACGGCTCGGCCTTCGCGACGAGCAGCGGATCGAGCCCCGAGAAGAGCTCGGGCTCCGGATCGCCCGCGAGCTGGATGATCGCGGGACGGGTCTCGTGCCAGGAGCGGACCCAGTCCAGGAGGTAGTCGGGACTGACCCCGAGCTGGTCCTCCGGCCCGAGCTCGATCGCCGCCTTGCGAAGATGGAGGTCGATCACGTAGGGAAGGACGCGGCGGGCGCCCGCCGCAAGCGCGGCACGCGTGACCGCGCGAGCGATCGGCACGTGCTCGACGAGGTACATGAGGATCACGTCCTGCCCCGGCTGGACGTTCGCGCCGGTCCGCACGACGAGGTCGGAGAACCGCTCGAGACGCTGCTCCGGGGTCACGACGCCGACCCTATACGGCCGACGTGGCTGCGGGATGCGCTCCGCGGAGCGCGGCGGTCACTCGCCCCAGTCGAAGTCGCGCGAGCGGCCCCAGAGGCCGTCGTCGAGGGCGGCGCCCTCCGCGGTCTCGTCCTCGCCGGGCCACGGCAGCGCGGGAGACGGCTCGGGAGCCTCGACTCCGTCGAGCGTCTCCTCGAGGCGCGCCTGCTCCTCGGACTTGAAGAGCGGGTGGTTCTCGAAGGGGTCCTCGACCGAGTACCGGTCGAGCGGCATGTTGCCGTCGAGGCCGGCATTTCGCTGCTTCAGGTCGAGGTGCTCCTGGATCGCGCGAGCGAGTGACGAGGGATCGTCTCCGGCTCCGCCGTCGAGGGTGAAGGGGTTCTCGGGAATGCTGGTTTCGACTGCCATCGGGTCTCCGTTACGTCGATCGGAACTGTCGCGGGCCACGCCGCAGTGTAGCCGCGCCCCCGGCGCGAACCGCGCAGCACGAAGGGGCGTGCGGGTCAGGCGTCGGCGCCGAACGCGGTCCGCACGATCCGGTCCTGCTCCACCTGATGGGCGGTCGGGTAGCCCTCGCTCGGGCTCGCCTTCCACGTGCGTCCCACGTAGTGCAGCCCGCGCGCCGTGCTGGCGCGGACCGTCTGCTCGAGACGGTGCCTGATCGAGCGCCAGGGGCCCATGTTCTGCGGCTCCTCCTGGGCCCACACGACCTCGTCGAGCCTCGGATAGCGCCGCAGCAGCGACTCGACCGCCTCGACGGGGAACGGGTAGAGCTGCTCGAGCCGTGCCACCGCGACGTGCTTCGCATCCTCGTGCAGGTCGTGCCCGACGATGTCGTAGTAGAGCTTCCCGGAGCACAGGACGAGCCGCTCGACCGTCTCCGGCTCGACCCTCGGGTCGTCGACGACCGGCTGGAAGGTTCCCTCGGAGAGGTCCTCGAGGCTCGACGAGGCCTGCTTCAGGCGCAGCAGCCCCTTGGGCGTCATCACGACGAGCGGCCGGGCGACGACGTCGAGCGCCTGGCGCCGGAGGAGATGGAAGAACTGCGCCGCCGTCGTGCAGTTGGCGACGCGGATGTTGTCCTGGGCGCCGAGCTGGAGGAACCGCTCGAGCCGTGCGCTCGAGTGCTCCGGCCCGTTCCCCTCGTAGCCGTGCGGCAGGAGCAACGTCAGGCGACTCGTCTGGTTCCACTTCGACCGCCCGGCCACCATGAACTGGTCGATCACGATCTGGGCACCGTTGACGAAGTCGCCGAACTGGGCCTCCCAGAGCACGAGCGCGTCGGGGGCCGAGACGGAGTAGCCGTACTCGAAGCCGAGCGCCGCATACTCGGAAAGGGGCGAGTTGTAGACCTCGAACGACGCGTTCGCCCCGGGGAGATGCTGCATCGGGGTCGCGGTCTCGCCGGTCTCTGGGTCGTGGAGCACGAGATGACGGTGGGAGAACGTTCCGCGCTCGGTGTCCTGGCCGGACAGACGGATCGGGATTCCGTCCTCGAGGAGCGACGCGAAGGCGAGCCCCTCGCCCTGCCCCCAGTCGATCCCGCCGGTCTCGATCGTCTCCCGCCGTCGCTCGAGCTGACGCTCGAGCTTCGGGTTGACGCTGAAGCCTTCGGGGACGCGGAGGAGCGCCTCGTTGAGTGCCCGCAGCCGCTCCGCCGGGACCGCGGTCTCCACTGCGTCGCCGGTCCCCGTCAGGTGCGGCGGGTCCGGCGGGGGCGCAGGGGGCTCGGCGATGGATGCGCGCAGCCGGTCGTGTGCGCTTCTGAGCGTGGCGACGACCTCGTCGACGATCGCGTCGGCCTCGTCCGAGGTGAGAACGCCTTGCTCCGCGAGCCGGGCGGCGTACGTCTCCCGGACGGTCGGCTGCGCGTGGATCCGCTCGACCATGAGGGGCTGCGTGTACGCCGCCTCGTCCTGCTCGTTGTGCCCGAACCGGCGGTACCCGACGAGGTCGATCACGAAGTCGTGGCCGAACTCGGCTCGGTACGCGAGCGCCAGATGGACCGCCCCGAGGGCCGCCTCGGGGTCGTCGGCGTTGACGTGGACGATCGGGATGTCGAAGCCCTTGGCGAGGTCGCTCGAATAGCGCGTGGAGCGGCTCTCCGCCGGGTCGGTAGTGAACCCCACCTGGTTGTTCGTGATCAGATGGAGCGTCCCGCCCGTCGAGTAGCCGGCGAGGCTCTGCAAATTCAGCGTCTCGGCGACGACGCCCTGACCGGGGAACGCGGCGTCGCCGTGGATCAGGATCGGCAGCGCGACCGTCGGGTCGTGGAGGCCCGCGCCGGTCGAGCGATCGGTCTGCTCCGCGCGCGTCCAGCCTTCGACGACGGGATTGACGGCCTCGAGGTGGCTCGGGTTCGGCGCGATCGTGACCTCTATCTCCCCCGCACGCGTGACGCGCGTCCCCGACGCAGGGAGGTGGTACTTGACGTCGCCGCTGCCTCCCTCCGGGTCGACCACGAGCGCGTCGTACGAGCGTTCGCCCTCGAACTCCCGCAGGATCGACTCGTACGACCGCCCGACGGTGTGCACGAGGGCGTTCAGGCGCCCGCGGTGTGCCATCCCGAGCACGACCTCGTGCGCGCCGGCCTCGGCTCCGAGCTCGATCGCCTCGTCGAGCATCGGGATCAGCACGTCGAGCCCTTCGAGGGAGAACTGCTTCTGGCCGAGGAACGACCGGCGCAGGTACTGCTCCAAGCCCTCGACCTGCGTCAGCCGCCGGAGCAACCGGATCCGCTCGTCGGGCCCGAGTGCGACGCGGAAGCGCCCGGACTCGATCGCCTTGCGGAGCCAGACGCGCTCGGCGTGGTCGGAGATGTGCTCGATCTCGTACGCGCTCGAGCCGGTGTAGACCTCGCGAAGCCGCGGGAGGGCTTCTCGCAGCGTCTCGCCGGGCACGGAGAGGCGGAGCAGGCTGGCCGGGATGCGCGCCTGCAGCTCCGGCGTGAGCGGCGGGACGAGCCGCGTCTCGTCGAGCGCCGGGTCGCCCATCGGCTCGGAGCCGAGCGGGTCGAGCCGGGCGGCGAGGTGGCCGTGCATGCGGTACGCCTTGACGAGAGCCATCGCGGCGGCGACGCCCGCGAGAAGCTCGGCGTCGGGAGCTTCGGCCTCGGTGGGCGCGGCCTCCGGCGCGGCCTCCGGGGCGGCGTCGACGGGCGGCGCATCAGGGGCCGGAACGGACGGCGCGAATGCAGGGGCGGAAAGGCCGTTTCCGCGCCGGTCGACGGCCTGGCCGTCCGCCTCGAACAGCGCTCGCCACTCCGGTGGCACGCTCGCCGGCGCATCCAGGTAGTCGGCCAGGAGCTGCGCGACGTAGGCCGCGTTCGGACCGGTCAGATCGGTCGCTCCCATCGTCGTGTGTTGTAGCAGCGGCTACCGCTGCCACCCGACGCGCGGGCCTCCTAGAACAGCGGGCCGTCGGTGACGATTGCGACGGTCATGCCGATCACCCACGCGACGCCCGCGAACATGGCTGCCTTGAGCGCGAGGCTCTGGTACCGGGAGCTCATCCGCGCACCGACGAGCGCGAGCAGCATCGCCACGGGCGAGAGCCGCGCCGGATGCGCGTCGAGCTGGAGCAGCAGCCCGAAGCCCATCGCGATGCCCGACAGGACGATCGAGGCGACGGCGAGGAGCCCGCCGATCGTGTCGGCCGCCGACGACCGCTCGGGCCGCGTCTCGTCGAGCGTCGTCACGAGCGGACCGCCGTGCGGGTGTGACGCGGCCGGGTCGGGCCGCGGGGCCGCGTCCCGCGCCGGTCGTCGGAGCGGCGGCTGTCGCGCGGGTCACGCGTCCGGCCGGGCGGAACAGGCGGCGACACGGGGGTGTCGGGCACGCGCGCGGACACCGTCGGCTGCTCGTCGCGCGGCTCCGCCCGGATCGCCCACCACACGACCATGCAGAGGTAGACGAGAGGGATCTTGAGCAGGACGAGCATGAAGACGACCTCCCAGACCATGCGCTTCGAGTCTACGCACTCGAGAACCCTCGGCGCCAACCTGGGCGCGTGGGCTCGACGAGACACTCACGGCAGGGCTTCCAGAGCCCGGGTCGAAGGTGTGGGCTTACACCGCCCTTACGCGGCAGGGCTACCGTGCCCGCGTTCCGAACCCGCTCAAGGAGGTTCTCGTGCGATTCATCGTCCGCCTGCTCGTCCTCGCGTGTCTCGCAGCCACCGTCCTCGCCCCTGCCGCTGCCGCTGCCGACCGCATGTGGGTCGGCTTCCACGACGACCCGATGTTCCGCTGGGACGGCACCCGCCTGGACGCTCTCGACCGGGCTCGCTCGAACAACGCGTCGATCCTGCGGACGATCGTCGACTGGTCCAAGGTCGCGCCGGATCGCCCGGCCGAGGCGACCGACCCCTTCGACCCCGCCTACCAGTTCGGCGACGTCGACGAGTTCGTGCGGAACGCGCAGCAGCGCGGCCTCGAGGTGCTCATCACGTTGTGGGGCACGCCCGGGTGGGCCAACGGCGGGCAGAAGCCGCAGGCCATGCCGAGCAACCTGGCCGATTTCCAGAACTTCGCCCGCGCGGTGGCATCCCGGTACTCGGGCCGCTATGCCGGGTACCCGTACGTGCGCTTCTTCACGATCTGGAACGAGTCGAACCTGGCGACGTTCCTCGTCCCGCAGTTCAACGCAAGCGGCAAGATCGTCAGCCCGGCGAACTACGCGAAGCTCGCCCGATCCGGGATCGCCGGCATCAAGGCGGGCAATCGAAGCGCGCTCGTCGCGATCGGCGAGACGTCCTCGAACGGCCGCGACAAGAAGAGCAAGGGCACCGACACCGTTGCCCCCGCGACCTTCATGAAAGGGGTGGCCAAGGCACTCGGCAAGGTCAGGTTCGACGCCTGGGCTCAGCACCCGTACCCGTTCCCGGTGAACCAGAAGCCGACCCAGCTCGTGCGCTACCCGAACGTCACGCTCAAGAGCTTCCCGCGGTTCGAGAAGGATCTCGACGCGGCGTTCAAGCGGAAGAACATTCCGATCTGGATCACCGAGTACGGGAACGAGACGAAGCCCGGCGAGCCGAAGGGCGTCACGGAGGCACAGCAGGCCGCCTACATCCCGCAGGCGATCGCGATGGCCAGCAAGGACCCGCGCGTCCAGATGTTCATCTGGTTCGTGATGCAGGATTCGCCGGGGAGCCTCTGGCAGAGCGGCATCTACCGTCAGGACGCGACGCCGAAGCGCGCACAGCCGCGGTTCGCCCGCGCCGCCGCCCCGCTCGACCCGGTCAACGGGAAGATGACCGTCCGCGGCGGGACGAAGAACCCGAAGATCACCGTCTACCTGCGCGAGTACTGCGCGAACAACCCGGTTGGCGCGACCGTGGGCTACACGATCCGCAGCTACCTGAAGACGAAGCTCGTCCAGGTCAGCCAGGGAGCCGCGCCGCTCGGGATCGACTGCACCGTCAAGCCGCGCGTGGCAAAGCTCACGGTGGCGAAGAAGAAGACCTACCGCGTCACGGTCACGGCGAACACGGCCACGACCGCCGAGGTTCTCCGCACGATCACGATCGTCGGGAAGTAGTCGCTCTCGTCGGGGCGGGCCGGGGACGGCCCGCCCCGACGATGACGATGGAGCCGAGGGGGCTCGAACCCCTGACCTTCTGGCTGCCAGCCAGACGCTCTCCCAGCTGAGCTACGGCCCCGTGAACGGCCAAGTGTAGCCTCGCCCGCGCCGCCTCGGATGCGTCGAAACCCTCGCGGACCGCGGTTCGTCAGGCCGTCGCAGCGGCCTCGAGCTTCGGGACGTCGTCCCAGAGCTCCTCGAGGCGGTAGTACTCGCGCGTCTCGGGCGTGAAGATGTGCAGGACGACGTCGAGGTAGTCGTCGACGATCCAGCTCGCCTCGGGAAGGCCGCTCGAGGAGCGGGGAACGAGCTTGGTGTCGCGCTTGAGCGCGGCGTGCACCTCGTCGTGGATCGCCTTCGTCTGACGCGGGTTCTTGCCCGTCGCGATCACGAAGTAGTCGGTGTAGTCGCACACCGAACGCATGTCGAGGATCGCCACGTCCGTCGCCAGCTTCTCCTCGGAGAGGGCGGCGATACGGCGTGCTTGGTCGAGAGAGGTCAGGTGGGCGTCGTCCCTTCGGTCGGTTCGCCTCGAAGCATACCCCCGTCCTCCGGCCGGTCAACGCGCCGGTAGAGCTCCAGACGGTCGATCTCGGCACGCACGGCGGGCGGGACGAGCCCGTCGATCGGCTGCCCTTGGGCCACGCGAGACCGGATCTCCGACGAGGAGACGGGGAGCGGCTCGATCTCGAAGAACGTGACCCGGTCCGGCCGCTCGAGGCCGGCGAGGACCTCGTCCAGCCGGCTCCGAGCGAAGCCCGGCCGCGTCGCGACGCCGAGCCGCGCAAGGGCGAGCACGCGCTCGGGGTCCTTCCACGAGGAGAGGGCCGCAAACTCGTCTGCGCCGAGGAGGAACACCGGATCGTCGAGTGCGAGCGCCTCGAGCGAGTCGACCGTCCGGGGGAACGGATCGAGCGAGATCTCGGCCTCGTCGAGGGGGGCGAAGGCGAGCTCGGCGAGGAAGAGCCGGATCTGCGGCGACGTGGAGACCTCCTTGTGCCCGGGGTCCTCGACCACGCGCACGAGCAGCCGATCGAGCTCGAAGCGCTCGGTTCCGACCCGGGCGAGCTCCACGTGGCCGACGTGCGGCGGGTCGAACGCGCCGCCGAAGATGCCGACGCTCACGGCTGCCACTCCAGCTCCTCGTCCCCGATCTCCACCATCGAGCCGCGGCGCACGCCGGCGGTGCGAAGCGCAGCCTCGAGCTCCTCGCCCTCCGGTGCATCCCCGACCACGCGGAAGCCGCGGTCGGTGCGAAGGACGCGGAAGCTGCGCCTCGAGGCCGGTGAGGGACGGTAGTCGAGAAACTCCGGGAGCGACGGCTCCTCGTCGCTCGGCTCGGGGGCGGTGGGACACAGCGCGAAGAGCGCCCGCTTCAGCTCGTCGATGCCCGCGCCGGTCGCGCACGACACGCGATGGACGCCGACGATGCGGGCATCCTCGATCCCGAAGGGCGCCGGGTCGGGGCTCAGATCCGCCTTGTTGAGGACGACGAGCTGCGGCCGCTCGTCGAGACCCGCGCCGTAGAGGGCGAGCTCGCGGTCGATCGTTGCGAAACGCGTGTCCGCGTCTCCCTCCGACCCGTCGACGACGTGGACGAGGAGGCGAGCCCGCTCGAGGTGGGCGAGGAACGCGTGACCGAGCCCGACGCCGCCGCTCGCGCCCTCGATCAGGCCCGGGACGTCGGCGACGGTCAGCTGCGACCCGTCAGGGGCCTCGACGGTCCCGAGCACCGGCTCGAGCGTCGTGAAGGGGTAGTCCGCCACCTTGGGCGTCGCGTTCGAAAGGCGCCGCAGGAGCGAGGATTTCCCGGCGTTCGGCAGCCCGGCAAGTGCGGCGTCGACGACGAGCTTGAGCCGCAGCTCGAGCGCCTGCTCCGTGCCCGGGAGGCCCGTCTCGGCGAAACGGGGTGTCTGCCTCGTCGGCGTCGCGAAGCGGGCGTTCCCGCGCCCGCCGAGGCCGCCCTCCGCCACGACGACCCGAGCGCCCGGCCGCGCCAGGTCGGCGACGAGCCCGCCGTCCTCGGCGATCACTTGCGTCCCCATCGGCACCGCGAGCTCGATCGACTCGCCGTCCGCCCCGTGTCTGCGCGCGCCGCCGCCGTTGCCGCCGCGCTCGGCCGTGAACGCCCGCCGCCCCCGCAGCGACGACAGGTCGCGCAGCGACGGATCGGCGACGAGTGCGACGTCGCCGCCGCGCCCGCCGTCGCCCCCGTCGGGGCCGCCCTTCGGTACGTGCTTCTCGCGGCGGAAGCTCAGCGCGCCGTCACCGCCGCGTCCGGAGCGGACGAGGATGCGGGCGCGGTCGTGGAACACGAGCCTCCGGGCCGGAAACGACCCGGCCTCCGGATCGGCGCTAGGCCGTCTCGGCGGAAGCCGCGATCGAGACGGAGCGCCGGTCGCCGCTCCGATGGAACTCGACGACGCCCTCGCGCAGCGCGAAGAGCGTGTCGTCGCGGCCGATGCCGACGCCGGGACCGGGGCGGAATCTCGTGCCGCGCTGGCGCACGATGATCATCCCGGCCTTGACCTCCTGGCCGGCGAAGATCTTGACGCCCAGGCGCTTGCTCTCGGAATCGCGACCGTTTTTCGAGGAGCCGAGCCCCTTCTTGTGTGCCATCAGTCACTCTCCTCTGCGATCGCGGCCTCGAGCGCGGCGATCGCGCCCTTCCGCTTGCCGTGCGTGGTCTCGTGTTCGAGCGCCGCGGCGAGCGCTGCCGCGTCCCACGTCGGTGCCGCCTCCCTGATCTGCGCCACGGTGAAGCTCGAGTAGCCCTTGGGCAGTGCCGACGGAGCCTCCGCGGGCGGCGCCGAAAGAGTGGTCTGCGGCTTCTGCGTCGCCCTCTCGCGCTTCGCGGGCGCGCCGCCGATCGACTCGATCTGGATCCGCGTGAGGGACGCGCGGAACCCGGTGTGGCGCTTGTAGCCCGTCCGCTGCTTGTACTTGCCGATGCGGATCTTCGGCCCCTTCTCCTGGGACAGGACCTTGGCCGTGACCACGGCGGCGGGCGCCAGCTCGGGCTCACCGTCGCCGCCCGTGAGGAGCACGGTGGGCGTGAACGACGCGCCGTCCTCGAGCGCGAGGCGGTCGACGAGCAGGCGCTCGCCCTCGCGGACGCGGTACTGCTTGCCGCCGACGGAGATGATCGCGTAGCTCATGCGCAGGGCCTTCTGACGAGGAAAATCGCGGGCAGCGCCCGCGAGCCGCCGGATTGTAGCGGAGATCCCGAGGCTCGCTGCGTGCTCAGGGCCGCCGGTCGAAGTCCTCGATCCACTCCGACATGGGGACATAGCCGTCGCCGTTGCCGGGCTCGGAGGGAGTCGCAGCGGGCACGCTCACGGGCTCGTCGACGGGTGTCTCCGGCGCCCGGCCGCCCTCCGGCTCGGGCGCCGTCGCGCCGCTTTCGTCCGGCTGCGCCGCCGCCGCGCCGTCGCCGTTCGCGGCGGCCCGCTTGCGCCGGTTCTTGCCGCCCCGCGATCCGCGACGGGTTCGCTTGCGCGGCACGCCCTCGGTGGGAGCGGGCTGCTCGTCTCCCCCGCGCTCCGCCCCGTCCGCGACGGGCTCGGCGGCGGTGACGTTCGCAGGGAGGGCCTCGGGCGCCTCGGCCTCGTCGGTCGGCGCTCCATCGGCGTTCGGCACGTGGATCTTCGGCTTCCGCCTGCGGGGCTTCGGCGCCCCGGATGGGGCCGCGTCCTCCGACGGCGGGGAGGTGGGCGCGACGTCCGGCTCGGCGTCGGTCTCGGTGTCGGCCTCGGCGCTGTCGGCGTCCGCCGTCGACGATGCAGGCTTCTTCCGCCGCTTGCCGCCGCGCGAGCCTCGGCGGCTCCGCTTCTTCGCGGGCGGAGCCTCGGTCTCGTCGCTCTCGGCCCCGTCGCCTTCGCTCTCGGCGGGCACCGCTTCTGCGACCTCGACGTCCTCGGCCGCCGGCTCCTCGGGAGCCGCCTCGGTGGCGCCCTCGTCGGTCTTTCGCCGGGCGGGGGCACGGGTCGGCTTCTCGGCCTCGCTCTCGAACGTGATGGGCGCGGCGGCGGGCTCGGCCGCCACGAGGGCTGCGAACGCCTGCCCCTCGAGCACCCGCCCGACGGCCACCTTCGCCTTCTTGCCGACGAGCTTCGCGGCGTCCGCGACGACGACGTCGATGCCGTCGACCTTGCCGACTGCGGCGGTCGCATCATGGAGCGCGAGCTCGACGAGCTTGAGCTCGAGCTCGCCACCCTCCGCGACCGGCGCCGACGGCGCGAGGTCGTCGCGCCGTCCCTCCGCGAGCACCTCGAAGTGGTCGAGATGCGCGTGCCCCTCCGCGGGGACGAGGAAGAACCGTCGTCGCGTGGCGTCCTCGAGCGCGGCGAGTCGGCTGCCGCCCGGCCCT
>NZ_DATMBZ010000143.1:0-7595 GCF_035558935.1 Gaiella sp.
CGGTTCCCCGGAGGCTCGAGCGGCGTACCCGGTCCCTCGGCGGGCCGCGTCGACGGGACCTGCTTCGCCTTGCACCGGACGGGGTTTGGCGAGCCGGCCGTGTCACCACGGCCGCTGGTGGGCTCTTACCCCACCGTTTCACCCTTACCGGTCGTACGACCGGCGGTCTCCTCTCTGTTCCACTTTCCGTCGGCTTTCGCCGCCTGGGATTTCCCCAGCGCCCTGCCCTGCGGTGTCCGGACTTTCCTCGGACGGCAAGAGCCGCCCGCGGCCATCCGGCCTGCAACTCCAAGGTAGCGGGAACGCGCGTACGTCTCAATACCGTGCGTACACTCGCTCCGTGGCCGGGCCGCGTGATCTCCTCTGGTACGCGCGGACGGTCGCCTCTGGGAGCCCGGCCGACCGCCAGTGGTCGACCGCGGGCGCCCTGTGGTCGATGGTCAGGCACGGCCGCGGGCTCGCGCCGAAAGACTCCCCGCTCACGCTCCAGGACGTCCTCGCCGACGCCGGCTACCGGGACCTCGCCCGGCCGAAGGTCGCCGTCGGCGACATCGCGCCGGGCTTCGAGCTTCCGCTCGTCGACGGCACCGACACCGTGCGCCTCTCGCGCCTCCTCGACGAGCGGCCCGTCGCACTCGTCTTCGGCTCGTACACCTGACCGCCGTTCCGCGCCCAGGTTGGGACGCTCGAGGCAATGGCCGACCGATTCCGCGACCGCGTCTCGTTCCTCGTCGTGTACATCCACGAGGCGCATCCAGAGGACGGCTGGGTGTTGCCCGAGAACCGACGTTCGGGTGTCGCGATCCACAACCCCGTCAGCGACGGCGAGCGACGTGCCGTCGCCGCGACGTGCGCGGCGCGGCTCGAGCTTCGCATGCCGATGGTCGTCGACCACGTCGACAATGCAGTCGGCTCGGCGTACGGCGGTTGGCCCGACCGGCTCTACCTCGTCCGGCGGGACGGGCGAATCGCGTACCAGGGCGGCGACGGACCGTTCGGCTTCAAGCCCGCCGAGCTCGAGGAGGCGATCGAGACGCTCCTCGCGAACGCCTGACGCCCGCGGCGCGACTCGCTCACTCTTACCCCGCTCGGGCTCCGACCTTCGGCAGCAGGACCTCCGGCACCTCCTTTCCGTCGGCGAGGAGCGACCGGCACTCCGGGCAGGCGAGGACGCCGCGGAGGCGCATCACGAACTCACCGCAGCAGAGGCACTCGAGGCTGGCACCGCGGGAGAGCGCGAGCAGCTCCTGGTCGAGCGTCCTCGCGATCGCTGTCACGTGGGCGCTCATCGGAGGCTCCGGAACACCCCCACGACCTTGCCCAGGACGCTGACGTGGTCGGCGAAGATCGGCTCGAGCGCGGCGTTCTCGGGCTGCAGGCGGATGCGGCCGTCTGCCTCGCGGTAGAAGGTCTTCACCGTCGCCTCGTCGGCCGACTCGTCGTCGCCGACGAGCGCCACGACGACATCGCCGTTCCGGGCGTCCTCACGGCGCTGGACGACGAGCGTGTCGCCGTCGAGAATGCCCGCCTCGATCATCGAGTCGCCGTGCACCGTGAGCAGGAAGTCCGCGCCGCGGCCGATCGTGTCCGGGACTGCGACGACGTCCTCGACGTTCTCATCGGCGAGCAGCGGGCCGCCAGCCGCGACGCGGCCGAGGAGCGGGAGGCGCTGGATGTCGCGTGCCGGCTCTGCCTCGACCCGCCGGTGACCGGTGAGCTCGATCGCCCGGGGCTTCGTCGGGTCGCGGCGGATCAGGCCGACGCGCTCGAGGTTCGCGAGGTGTGCATGCACTGTGGACGGCGAGGCCAGCCCGACCTCCTCGCCGATCTCGCGCACGGTCGGCGGGTAGCCGTGGCCGTCGACGTACGTGACGAGGAACTGCCAGATCTCCTGCTGACGAGCGGTGAGTGGGGTCTCGGCCGGCACGGGGCGCCTCCTGGTGGGATACGACGAACGTATGTTCGTCACGAAGGGTAGGGAACCTGCCGGACGGCGTCAACCGCGGGCCAGGCGCGTGGCTCGCGCCCCGGCCCTCGTCGTTCCCCGGTCTGCCTGCCGCTATCATCACCAACCCACGCGCTGGTGGCGGAATTGGTAGACGCGCCAGGTTGAGGGCCTGGTGGCCATTGCGGTCGTGGAGGTTCAAGTCCTCTCCAGCGCATGCGCGAAACAACGGGCTTCGGCCCGTTGTTCGCGTCGAGGGCACCAGAGGGGCGAGGCTGAAGCCACGCGCCCGCGGGCTACGCGAGCAGGCGGTACAGGAGGACCGTGTTGATCCCGAAGAGGATCGCCACCGCCACGGTCAGCCGCGTCAGGTTCCGCTCGACGATGTGCGTCCCACCCTGGGAGGTAGGCGTGAAGCCGATGCCGCCGAACCCCGCGTCGCGCCCGGAGTGCATGAGCACGAGCGTGACGAGAGCGGCGCCGAGGAGCACCTGGACGACGGCGAAGAAGGAGACCATCGGGGCCGCCATGGTACCGGCGCTATGGTCCTGGGATGGCCGCCGGAGACGACGCTCGCGCGAAGATCCAGCGGCTGCTCGTCACCGGCGACAACAGGCTCAAGCAGGGCGTCGCGCCGGAGAAGGTGCGCGAGAGCTACGAGCAGGCGCTCGCCCTCGCACGCGAGGCGGGGCTCGAGGACGCGGTCCGTCCGCTCGTCGAGATCCGCCTCGCCGACCTCGACGCAGACCGGGCGTAGTCCCGCGGAGGAGGTTCCAGCCGATCGGTTCGCCAGACTTGGCGCGTCCCCCGACCTCGGACACAGGGAGCCCAAGCCATGCGGAAGACTCAGACCTACCTCGCGGAGGCGTTCGGCACCTTCGCCCTCGTCGGGATCGGATCGTTCGCCATCCTCTCCGCCTCAGCCGGCGGGGCGGCTCTCGGGATCGTCTCGATCGCGCTCGGGTTCGGTCTCGCGCTCCTCGTGGGGCTGTACGCCTTCGGAGAGGTGTCGGGCGGCCACTTCAATCCGGCCGTCTCGCTCGGGATGTTCCTCGACCGGCGGATCTCGATGAACGACATGTTCGGTTACTGGATCGCACAGTTCGCCGGGGCGATCGTCGCGTCGCTCGTCGTCCTGATCGCCTTCAACGACGATGCCGTCGCCGCGACCACGACGCACTCGTCCGACAACTGGGCCGGGATCGTCGTCGAGGTCGTAATGACCGCACTGTTCCTCGCGGTCATCCTGCAGTCGACGAAGAGCGAGCGGGTACGCGGGACCGCACTCCTCGCGATCCCCCTCACCCTCCTTGCGATCCACGTCGCGATCATCCCCATCAGCGGCTCGTCGGTGAATCCGGCGCGCAGCCTCGGGCCTGCGATCGTCGGCACCGACTTCGGCGATATCTGGATCTACCTGATCTTCCCGCCGGTCGGCGCGATCCTCGGCTGGGTGATCCACAAGATCGTGATCGAGGGCGACACCAGCTTGCGCGACGACATCGAGGCCGCGCGCCGCGGAGGCGGCGCGCCAGCCGGCTAGCCAGCTCCCTCCCCCGCCGGGGCGCCCGCGGCGGCGGGCGTCCCGGTCGCCCGCTCGAGCAGCGCCTCGATCCGCGCGGCCTGGACGCGCAGGTCGTGGGACTCGGCCGCCGCTCGTCCGGCGGGATTCGGACGCGGCAGCGCTGCGGCGCGCTCCAGCGCGGCCACGAGCGCGTCGTCGTTCTCGGGATCGACGAGGACCCCTGCGTCCGGCGGGACGAACTCGGGAGGCCCTCCGATCCGCGTCGCGACGACGGGCCGGCCACACGCGAGCGCCTCGAGCGTGACGAGCCCGAACGGCTCGACGAGGCTCGGCTGGCAAACGACGTCCGCCGCCTGGAGCCAGAGCGGAACGAAGTCGTGCGCGACGGCGCCGGAGAGGTGAACCCCGCGCCGCCCTTCGAGCGCTCCGCGAAGCGGCCCCTCGCCGACGAAGGCGAGCGAACCCTCCCCGAGGCGCGAGAACGCGGACGCGAGTCGCAGCACGTTCTTCCGCTCGCTCAGCGAGCCGGCGCAGACGAACGCCGTCCCGTTCGGCCGCCAGCCGAGCGCCGCCCGGGCGGCTTCGGCGTCCCCCGGCGCGAAGCGGTCGAGGTCGACACCGCAGTCGATCACCTCGATCCGACCTCGTGCCTCCGGCGCCACGGTCTCGAGGCGTGAGGCCAGCCAGCGGGAGACGGCGACGACGCCCGCTGCCCGCCGGACCGTGAGTCGGGTCGCCGCGCGGACGACACGCGAGCCCGCGGCGTTCTCGACGTCCTGGCCGTGGGCGGTGACCACCGTCGGCGCGCGGCCGGCGAGCACGGCGAGAAGCCCGGCCGGGACGAGGAAGTGGGCGTAGGCAACGTCGGGTCGGAAGCGGTGCGCGGCCATGACGACGTCGCGCGCGAGCGCGGCGTGTCGCACCCGGCCGCCGCGGGCGTCGACGACGGCCCGCTCGAGCTCGTGCCCGCGCTCGCGCAGCGCCCGCTCCAGGTCGGCGACGAAGGTGCCGAGCTCGGGCGCGTCCGGCCCCGGGTACATCTGCGAGACGAGCAGGATCCGCACGGATTACCGCGGCGTGACCTGCACGATGCCCAGGCACATCTCGTCCGTCGTGCCCTCGCCCCAGAGGACGTAGCGGGGCGGGCCGCGCCGGAGGCTCGTGTCGTGGCGGCACGTGACACGCAGCACATCGCCCGGTCCCGCGGCGATCGGCTGCTCGAGCTGGTACACGGCCTGCCAGTGGAAGTTCCAGCGGGGGATCTCGAGGAGCAGCTTCGCGCGCGCCGTCCCGGGGTTCAGCCACACCTCGATCGACCGTCCGAGAAGGTGCATGTGGCCCCCGACCGCCTGGATCGTGACGGGGCGGCCGATCGGGCGGTCGCAACTCGTGACCGCGCTCGGTACAGGATGTGCCGCGTCGCGGCCGCAGATCAGCAGCAGGCCGGTCGGGACGAGGGCCGAGTCGGCTCCGAAGCGGTCGACCTGGTCGAAGACCGCAGCCGTGCGGTCGCAGAGCGGTCCGCTCTCGCCTGCCCGGCATGCGAGCTCGACCGGGGCGGGGAGAAGCAACGTCTCGACCGGGGTCAGCCGCTTTGTGGCCGGGACGGTGGTCAGCACGGCACGCGAGCGATCGGGACGCCGGCCGTTCAGGAGGTTGTAGTGAACCTGCATCACGATCCGACTTCCCGCAGGGAGGGGCACACCCGTCCCCTCGCGGAAGCGGTCGGCGCCCGTGCCAGGCGCCCAGGCGGCGATCCAGCCTGCGTCCTCCAGCGAGCCTCGCGGGTCGCTCCTCGTCCCCGCCCCGACGCCCGGTCCGCCGAAGCACGTCCAGCCAGGCCCGGCGCTCTCGCGGTCGAGCGCCGCCGCCTGCGGCACGACGGAGGGCGCGACGCGGTACAGGATCACGTGGTGAACGAGCGAGCCCGCGCCCGGGACGATCTGCGCCGAGGTGACGAACGCGTCGTTCGTCAGCTTCGGGTCGAGGAGGAAGCACCGGTAGTCGTCCGTCGAGCCGTTCGAGGCCGACGGGAGATAGGACCGTGGCATGCGCACCGCGAGGCGCGACTCGCCAGGGCGCAGCGCATTGGGCACGGCCGGGGGCCTGCCCACCGGCGTCCCGCGTCGGGCGCCTCCGGGGCGGACGGTCTGCGACTGCGCCCAGCGGATCAGCGTGTCGCGCTCGCGATCGTCGAGCGTACGCCGTGCCTCACCCACGAAGCGCGGTGACCTGGCCGAGGGGGGCCAGGGCGGCATGCGCCGCTGCTCGAGCGCGGCGACGACCAGTGGAGCCCGACTCGCGAGGTCGCGCTCGGTGCGGAACGCGAAGGGCGCGATCCCGCCGTCGCGGTGGCAGCCGAGACACGTCTCGCGGACGATCGGCGCGACGTCGCGGGCGAAGTCGGGGGCGGCGCTCCCCGAGCCGAGCGCCGGCAGGACGACGACTGCCGCGCCTGCGGCCACACCCGCTGCCGCGGTCCCGAGCGTGCGGGAGAGAGACACGCGCGTCATCGTAGGCGCGAGCTGACGGAACCACGCTCGGTGACCGACTCAGAGTCGGACACCAGCCCACCCGCGCTCACCGCTGGTCGTAGGTGCCCCACAGCTCGCGCAGCGCACCGCAGAGCTCACCGATCGTCGCGCGCGCTGCGAGCCCCTCGCGCAGGGCGGGGAGGAGGTTCGCGTCCGTCTCGGCCATGCGGCGTACCTCGGCGACCGCAGCCTCGACCGCGGCCGAGTCGCGGCTCGCGCGGAGCGCCTGCACGCGCTCGCGCTGCGCGCGCTCGATCTCGGGATCGAGCCGATGCAGCTCGACGTGCTCGGGCTCGTCGGTCGTAAAGCGGTTGACGCCGACGATCACGCGGTCGCCCGTCTCGACCTCGCGCTGCCAGCGAAACGCCGACTGCTCGATCTGCTCCTGGACCCAGCCGGCCTCGATCGCGGCAACCGCCCCGCCGAGGTCGTCGATCCGCTCGATCAGCTCGGACGCCCGCTGCTCGAGCTCGTCCGTGAGGGCCTCGACGTACCAGGAGCCACCGAGCGGATCGGCGGTGTCGGTCGTCCCCGCCTCGTACATGAGCACCTGCTGCGTCCGGAGGGCGAGGGTCGCCGCGCGCTCGGTGGGGAGCGCGAGCGCCTCGTCGAAGGCGTTCGTGTGCAGTGACTGCGCGCCGCCGTACACCGCCGAGAGCGCCTGTGCGGCGACCCGGACGAGGTTGTTCTCCGGCTGTTGCGCGGTCAACGTCGACCCTCCGGTCTGGGCGTGGAACCGAAGCGCCTGCGCCTTCTCGCTCGTCGCACCGAAGCGGTCGCGCATGATCTGCGCCCACAACCGACGCGCCGCCCTGAACTTCGCGACCTCCTGGAGCACGTCGTTGTGCGCGTTGAAGAAGAAGGACAGCCGGGCGCCGAACGTGTCCGGCGAGAGGCCGGCGGCGACGGCGGCGTCGCAGTAGGCGATCCCGTTCGCGAGCGTGAACGCGAGCTCCTGCGCGGCGGTAGAGCCCGCTTCGCGGATGTGGTAGCCGGAGATGGAGATCGTGTTCCACCTCGGGATCCGCTCGGCGCAGTACGCGAACAGGTCGGTCGTGAGCCGCATCGAGGGCCGCGGCGGGAAGATGTAGTTCCCGCGCGCGATGTACTCCTTGAGGATGTCGTTCTGGACCGTCCCGCGCAGCGCGGTGCCGGGCACGCCCTGCTCCTCGGCAACGAGCTCGTAGAGGAGCAGCAGCAGGGACGCGGGGGCGTTGATCGTCATCGAGGTGGAGACCTCGTCGAGCGGGATCCCCGCAAGGAGCAGTCGCATGTCCTCGAGCGAGTCGATCGCCACGCCGGTGCGGCCGACTTCCCCGGCCGCGTGCGGGTCGTCGGAGTCGTAGCCGAGCTGCGTCGGCAGGTCGAACGCGACGGAGAGCCCGGTCTGGCCGCGGTCGAGCAGGTAGCGGAACCGCTCGTTCGTCTCCTCCGCCGAGCCGAAGCCCGCGTACTGGCGGATCGTCCACGGCCGGCCGCGGTACATCGTCGCGTAGGGGCCTCGCGTGAATGGAATCTCGCCCGGCAGCTCGAGCTCGAGGCCGCCCACGTCGTCCGCGGTGTAGACCGGCTTGACCTCGATCCCGGAGTC
>NZ_DATMBZ010000144.1:0-8712 GCF_035558935.1 Gaiella sp.
ACGCGGCGGTCACGCTCGGCGGCGATCTCCGCGGGCAGCTCGAGCAGGCGTTCGAGGACGCGGACATCCTGTCCGTTCCGACATGTCCGCCGAGAGCCCCAGGATCTCGTCGCGCTGTCGGTGAACGGCTTCGTCCTGGGCCAGTGTCCCGAACGTGAACGGATTGGTTGCGCCACGCACACGAGCACTATGCATATCTGCGGAACGCACGTCGTACTGGAGTCTCTTCCATAAGATGAACTTATGGATACGCGTCAACTCGCCGCCTTCTGCGCCGTCGTGGAGCGTCGGTCGTTCTCCCAGGCAGCCGACCAGCTCGGGGTCACCCAGCCGGCCGTCTCGCTCCAGGTCCGCGCCCTCGAGAAGCGCCTCGGGACGCAGCTGCTCGACCGGTCGGGCCGTCGCGTAGAGCCGACGGAGGCGGGCCTCCGGCTCTACCGTGGGGCGCAGCGCCTGCTCACGCTCGAGCAGCAGGTGCTCGACGAGGTCGTCTCGGAAGGCGTCGGCGATCTCGCCGGCTCGCTGGGGATCGGCGCGTCGACCGGCCCGGCCGCAGTCGTGGTGCCGCAGCTTCTCTGCGAGTTCCAGCAGGCGCACGCACGGGTTCGCGTGGCCCTCGAGGTGCACGACACGCGGACGGTGGTCGAGCTCGTCGCGGACCGCCGGCTCGAGCTCGGGATCGTGGGCGCCGCGCCGCGGCACCGCGCGGTGCGGTTCGATCCGTTCGCATACGACGAGGTCGTGCTCGTCTGTCCGCCGGGGCACCGGTTCGGCGGACGGACGCTCGGGGCCCACGAGCTCGCGTCCGAGACCCTCGTCGTGATGCAGGAGGGGGCAGGCGTGCGCAGGATCGTGGAGGACGAGCTGCGGCGCCTCGGCCTCCGTCTGCGTGACCTCGACCTCCGGCTCGAGCTCGGCCTGCAGGAGTCGGTGCGCAGCGCCGTGCTCGCCGGCTACGGCGTGACGTTCATCTCGCGCGCCGCCGTCGAGTCCGATCTCGCGGCGGGCACATTGGTCGAGGCGCGCATCGAGGGCATGGACGGGAGGCGCGCGATCTCGCTGGCCCGCGCGACCGGACGCGCCCAGTCGCGGGTCGCCGAGGCGTTCGCCGCCTTCGCGCGCGAGCGCATCGCCACGATGGGCGGCCTTGGGCTCGTGCCGGCCGAACGGGCCGAGCGGTGACGGACGAGCGTCCCGCTCGTATCGTCCGCTTCGGGGCTGGGTCGCTCGCCGCTCTCGCAGATGTGTGCGCAGAGGCGGGGATCACGAGGCCGCTGCTCGTCGCCTCGCGTCGTGGCGCCGCGTCGGCCGGTGGGCTTCCGGTCGTGGGCGTCTACGACGGCGTTCGCCCCCACGTCCCGATCGACACGGTCCAGGAGGTCGCCGCTGTCGCTCGGGAGCGCCGGGCGGACGGGCTGGTGGCCTTCGGCGGAGGCAGCGCGATCGACACGTGCAAGGCGGCGGTCGCCGAGTTGGCGGATTCGGTCGAGCCGCTTCCGCGCGTCGTGGCGATTCCGACGACGTATGCCGGCGCAGAGTGGACCTCGGGGTTCGGGGTGCTCCTCGAGCCCGGGCGCAAGGGCGGCGGTCGTGACGAGCGGGCCCGCCCGATCGCGGCGATCTACGACCCGGAGCTGTCGCTCGACCTCCCCCTCGATGCGACGGTCGGGACCGCGATGAACGCCCTCGCGCACTGCGCCGAGGCGTACTACCACCCTGCGTGCACCGAGACCGCGGCGCGCCACGCCGACACCGGAGCCACCGCAATCGGGTATGCGCTGCCGATCGTGGCCGAACGACCCGGCGGCATCTACGGCCGCACGCGGCTGCTCGAGGGTGCCTTTCGGGCCGCGCTTGCCCTCGCGGAGTCCGGCCTCTGCCTCGCCCATGCGATGGCGCAGGCGCTCGGCGGCCGCTACGGGCTCCCGCAAGGCTCGATGAACGCCATCTGCCTTCCCGTGGCGCTCCGCTTCAACACGGAGGCGGTCCCCGACGCCGTTGCACGGTTCGGGAAGGCGCTCGGGACGGACGATCCCGTCGCTCGCGTCGAGGAGCTCGCGCGACTCGGCGGCTTCGGGCGGCTGCGCGACGTCGGCGTCCCGGAGGAGGAGCTCGACGTCGTCGCGGAAGCAGTCGTCGCCCGCCCTGGCGCGCAGGCGAATCCTCGTGCTGCGAGCCCGGCCGAGGTGACCGACCTCCTGCGGGAGGTGTGGTGACCGTCACGTGAACCGCTCGCCCTCGTCGCGGCGGTAGCCGAGCCACGCCGCGGCGAAGAACACCGCCGACCAGCCGGCGAGCGCCGCCGCATGGTGCAACGGCAGCGGGTGGTCGCCCGTGGCGACCGAGTCCAGCACCTCCATCCAGCTCCTCGTGGGAAGCGTTTGGGACGCGACGTCGGCACCGTGCGGGATGCCATCCGGCCGCGCCCAGAGTGCGCCGCCGATCGCGAGCGGGAGGAAGACGAGATTGGCGATCGGCAGGGCGGCCCGCGGAGGCAGCCAGTACCCGAATGCGACGCCGAGCAGTGCGAATGGGACGCACCCGACCAGCAGTGCGAGCGCAAGCGCCGCGAAGCGCCACGCTGGCATGCTCGCGCCGTAGACGGCGGTGCCGACGACCGCCACCACGCCCACCGTTATCGCGGCGAAGACGAGCGCCGAGAGCACACGCCCCGCCAGTCGCGTCGTGGCGCTCGCCGGCAGCGTCCGAAGATAGGTCTCCCAGGGCGTCGTGCGCGCGGTCGCGATCCCGACGCCGAACTGGAAGAACGTCACGGTGAGCAGCGCCATAGCCGCGAAGCCCGCGAGCATCCGCTCCGGCTCGCCGTGCTCGAAGCGCGAGCCGAAGAGGAGCATCACGATCGCGGGGAACGCGAGCGTCGGGACGGCATACGCCGGGTATCGCGCCAGTTGGGCGGTTTCCGTCCGCGCATGGACGACCGCAAGCCTCACCCGTCGTCGTTCCGCGTCAGCGTGACGAACGCGTCCTCGAGGCTGACCGGCGTCACGTGCAGGTCGTGGAAGGGCATGCCCGACCTGACGAGATCGCCGACGAACACGTCCGCGTCGGTCACGAAGACGATGTGTCGGTCGAGGTTCGACTCGACGCAGGAGATGCCCGCGAGCGGGGGCACCGACTCCGCTCGGAACGTCACGCGCGTGGTGCCCGCGCGGGCGCGGATGTCGGCGAGGCTCCCCTCGAGCAGGACCTTCCCTCGAGCGAGCAGGACGACGCGCGAGGCGATCTCCTCCGCCTCGGCGAGCTGCTGTGTGGTGAGGAGCACGGCGCCGCCGTCCGCCGCGAAGGCCGCGAGGTCGCCCAGGAGAGCTCGTCGTGTCCCCGCGTCCATGCCGGCCGTCGGCTCGTCGAGGAAGAGGACCTCGGGTCGCCCTGCGAGCGCCAGCGCAACGGCGAGCCGTCGCTGTTGGCCGCCCGAGAGGCCGACGGCCTGCCTGCCCGCGGCTGCGGTGAGGTCGAGCCGCTCGAGCGCCGCGTCCGCCGGGTAGGGGGCGGGGTAGTGGGCGCGCACGAGGTCGACGATCTCGCGGACGCGGAGCGTCGCTGGGAAGCCGACCTCCTGGAGCACGGCACCGACGCGCCGGCGGGAGGCGGGGTCGCGCGGGTCGCCGTCGAGGAGCCACGCGCGGCCGGCGTCGGGACTGCGAAGCCCGAGCATCACCGCAACGGCAGTCGACTTCCCCGCGCCGTTGGGACCGAGGAGCGCAAGGACCTCGCCGGCACGGAGCTCGAGGTCGACGTCGTCGAGCGCCCGTGTGACGCCGTACGACTTGACGACCCCCTCGAGGCGCGCCGCGACCTGCGCTTGTGCCTGCGGGATGGAGTCCTCCTGCGTCGTCGTGGCGGCGGGGCGGGGTCGAGTCGATGCTAGGGGGCGTGCCTGGGTCTGGCTAGTGTCCGAAACGGACACGTCGTGCTGTGTGAGGGCCGTGGCGCCCACACAGACGTTGTAAGCGCTGTGGGCGACGATCGCGGCGAGCAGCCGTCCGGTAGCCAGGTACGAGGCGCCGAACACCGATCCCGTGGCCAGGTGCGCCGTGGCCGCCCGGCCCTGGGGCCGCGCGTGTGCGGCCGCGAACATCCCGGAGCTCAGCACGAGGGCGCCGAGGCGGCCGACCGTTCCCCCGAGCAGACCGAGGACGAGGCCGCGCCAGACCGCCTCCTCCTGAACCGACCTGGCCGTGAGGATGATGCTTCGTACCAGCAGGCGGCGGCGCGGAGCCGCGCTGAGCGCCGCCGTGGGGAAGGGCCTCCGGGCGAGCGCGACGAAGAGGGTGGCCCCGGCGATCCCGCCGAAGGCGAGCGCCTCGCCGAACGGGTGCAGGCTCGGATCCACGGGATCCACCGGAGGCGCCGCGATCATCGCGGCCACTGCCACGACGAGCCAGCCACCGAGCCGCGCGACGGCCGTCATTCGCTCTCCGCTCCCACGGCGAGCAGGTAGAGCGAGGCCTCGTAGACGCCGTCCACATCGAGGAAGGCGTCGACCTTCCTGTCGAAGAAGCCTCCGACCGGCACGGCGGCGAGCCGAAGCGCGGCCGCCGCGAGCAAGAGCCCGTGCGCGGCATGCCCGGCCTCCATGAGCGTGAACCGGTACGCCCGGGCTCCGTACTTGAACCGGGAGCGCCAGAGCATCCCCGTGACGAGTACGACCGCGGCGCTCGGACCCAAGAGCTCGGCATATGGCGTCAGCCTTGCGACCTCCTCGTCCGAGGAGATCGAGCGCAGCAGCTCGAGCCCGTGTCGGGAGGGGTCGAAGTGGAAGAGCGCCACGTCGACGCCCTCGACGCGCAGGCATGCGACGTACAGCTCCAGCGGATACAGCGCACCGCCGGACGGCGCTGCGCGCACTGCGCCATACGGGCCCCCGAGCGTGCCCGTGACCCCGTACGCAGCGTGCAGCAACGTCGCGAGCTCGTCGAGACGGAGCGCCCGGGTGCCGTACTCGCGACCCGAGCGTCGCGCCGCGAGCGCGTCGCGGAGCCTCGCCTCGCCGAGCGCCGCGGGTGGGAGCGGCACGAATCGGCGATGGGGATGGCGCTTGACCGCGCGCGTCACGCTGATACGCATGTCGCCGCTCTGCTCCAGGCGAGTGGCTCCCGTCAGGAGAGGGTCGACGATCCCGGGGTACATCCGGGACGCCTCGTGGTAGTCCTCCGTGGGGTCGGGGTCCTGAAGCGCGTCGACGCCGGTCACGTGCGCGAGACGCACGGTCGGCACCTGTTCGGGCTCCCCGTGCCGTGCGTCTGTGTGGGCCGGGACAGACTCGTTCACGGGAAGGGGTGCGGGTCGTCGTTCAGGTCCGCCGGCTCGAGCACGGCCCGGGCCAGCCCCGCGTCGAAGGCCGCGGTGTAGAGCCGCCGGCACCCGAGGAAGCGGGCGGATTGGGCGACGTCCAGCGCGCAGAGCTCCGGCGCCACCACGCGGACCACCCGCAGCCCGAGGCTCTCGACGTCTGGAGAGGTCACGTCGACCGCGTAGGCCGACACGCCGTGACGCTCGAGGCGCTCCAGGACGGCATCGATCTGCTCACGCGGCGTGATACCCGTGAGCGGACGCGCGGCCGCGAGGGTCGTCCGCAGGTCCGACCCGTCGAGAAACGCGGCCCGCTGCGCGCGCTCGTGGGTCGCGTAGAAGAGCATATGGTCGTCGAACGTCCTGACCTCCTCCGCCCGGGGAAGCGGCCGGCGAGGCTCGACCTCACGCTGCAGGCCGAGCCAGCGGTACACCCCGAAGGCCTCCGAGAGCGCCTTGAGCCAGGCGTCCGGCATTCGCGCCGCGCAGCCCGCGCCGACCGCGAGCGCCGCCCGGGAGGCCGGAGGGCCGTGCAGAACGCCGAGCGCGACGGGGACGTCGAGAAGCGCGCTCGCGTCGACGACCGAGTAGCGGAGCCCGGTGACGGCGAAGAACCTCCGGTCCAGCCACTCGACCTCGCGGTCGCCGTCCCACGTGAGCAGCGGAAGTGAGAGGCGGTTGCTCCACACGACCATCACGGCGTCCCGCTCGACGAGCTCGAGCAGCCCGGCGAGCGCCGCCTCCATGAAGCTGGGGCCGCACGCGAGACCGCTGCTCGTCGCGAACGCGATGGGCCTCGTCCCTGCAGCCGGTGGCCGGAGGTAGACGAGCTCGGCAGGCACGAGGGCGGCGGAGCCGTCGGCGAGTGACATCCCCTCGACGAAGGAGGTCGGCGTGTCCGCCGTGAACGGAGTGAACGGAAAACCGGGGTCCGCGTACTGACACGGGTGGAAGAGTCCGAACCGCGACGGTGGGACCGCCGCGGCGCCGAGTTCTCGTGTGGTCGCGACGTGGACGCGTCCCTCGGGGACCAAGGCTGCCGAATAGCGCTCGAGCGCCTCACCGATCGCCGCAGCCCGGGCCTGCGCCGGGTTCGGGTGCGCACCGCTGCCGAACTCGACCGTGGGGGCGTCGAGCGTTCGCAGCGTCGGCGCCAGCTCGCTTGCGCAGTTCGGCAGCGGGGTCTCGTCGGGCGCGTGCATCGTCGTCACGGTCTGGCGCACGACGCCGACGAGCTGGGAGACCGCCGCGTCGAGGCGACGTAGCGACTCGTCGAGCGGCGTGAAGGGCGTGTCTGTGACGCTCACGGCCACTCCGCCTGGTGCCAGGGCGACGGGACAGCCTGTTGTGGTCCGCACGCCGCGCACCGCGGGACGCGGAGCAAGCGATGGTGTGAGAGGCGGATGACCGGTCCCGGATCGAGCGCGTACAGACAGCCGGGGAGAGTCGGGTCACGGACGGTGCACCAGCGGAGCGCCATGACGGCGGCGAGCGCCGCCGCCGCAGCCGCGAGCGAGGGCGGTGCGGACGCCCGCAGGGGCACGCGGTCGATCCGCTCGAAGTCTTCCTCGTAGCCGGAGCAGGCCCCGCGACGCATGACGTAGCACGCTCGGCACGCGGACGCTCCCGGAAGGAAGAGCGGCCCGATGACGAGATGGCGCCCGTCGTAGGGCAGGAGTTGGATCCAGGCGCCGCCGTCGTCGAGCCGCCTGTGGTTCAAGGACGTGAGCTCGTCGACCTCCTCCGGGCACGGGGAGGCGACGACGAGGGTGTCCGCGTCGACCGGCCCTTCGATCGGCCCGCGGTCGACGTGGAGAAAGCCGGTGTGCTGCAGCTGCTCGGCCGCCGCGTCCGCCCCGACGCCGGATCCAAGGACGACGACCTTTGCCTCGCCGAGGGCTGCCGAGGCGTCGGTGACGTTCGTGCGGCGGGTCACGGCGGCGACGTAGGACGCCGCCGCCGTGCCGGGCGTGCCGTCGGGCTCGCGGGGCGCGCCGTCGACGAGGAGCCCGTGGTGCGTCAGCAGTCCGAGCGCGTGCACGACGGCCGGCTCGACCGGTCGGCCGAGGGCGACCGCGATCTCATCCCGCGTGCGGGTTCCGTCGAGCAGCGGGAGGAGGCTGGGCAGGAGGGCCCGCACCGCGCGTCCCTCCAGCGTGACCAGGCTCCCGCCGTGCTCCAGCAGGAGCCGAGATCCGTCCTCGACGACGCGGCACCAGCCGACGAGAGCCGGGCGGGATGGGATGAGTGTCGCCTCCTGCACCGAGGCGTCTCACCAGCAGAGCTCGCAGCAGCAGCAGAGGACGAAGGAACAGCAGAGGGCGCACGAGCCCGGGTCGTCCTGCGAGGCGGCGTACACGGCGTTCCCAACGCCGCGAACACCGGCCGAGAGGTCGAGCAGCTCCTCGTTCAGCTCTTCGAACATGACGGCTCCTTTCGGTCTGATTGCACTGTTGCCAACGTCGCAAATGAGGCGGTCCAGCGCCAGATGTCCTTTGCATCGAAACGGTGCCGGTCTTTCCACAGGCGCCGAAACCCCGGGGGGCGTTGACCGCCTCCGGCTGCTCGCCGATCATCCGGAGGTGGCCGAGTACGCGCTCATCACCGCGGTCGTGGCGAGCCTTGCGATCTCGCTCGCGACGATCCCAGAGGCGCAGCTCGCGCGCCAGCTCCCGGTCACGGCGGCGCGTGCGCAGGCGCTCATCTCGAAAAGCGCCCGCGGCAACGGCGTCCCGGCCGCGCAGGCACGGTCGGTCATGGCGCATGCCCCGTACGGCCGGCCGGCGCTCCGGTACCTCTATGCGGAGGGCTGGATCACCGGCCGGAAGAAGGCGAGCGAGTGCGTCTTCGCCAAGGCCACGCCCGACTCGACGCAACGGGAGCTGGCTCGAGGACTGAAGTCCGACGATCGGTTACGGGCGCGCCTCGGCCGCATGCACGTCACGGTCGACCAGGCGGCCGGCGCGCTGACCCGCGGCACGGCTGCCGCCTGCTGAGCGGTCTCGTTCTCAGACCCGGTCGGCGGCGGCCTGCCTCGCTGCGACCACGCGCCTCAAGCTCGCGATGCCGACGATCCGGCCAGTCTCATCGGCGACGGGGAGGTGACGGAACCCGTGCTCGAGCATCGTGCGCGCGGCGTCCTCGACGTCCGTCTCGAGGGTGGCGGTGACGGGATCCTCCGTCATCCACTGGCGCACACGCGCCTCGCTCGTGTGGACTCGCGCCGCCATCGCCTTGAGCATGTCGCGCTCGGTGAGGATGCCGATCAGGCGGCCGTAGTCCTTGACGATGACCGCGCCGACGTTGGCACCGCTCATGCGCTCGGCGACCTCGCCGAGGGTGTCCTCCGGGGCGACTTCGATCGGCTCGGGGCGAATGACGTCTGACAGCTGCGGCATG
>NZ_DATMBZ010000145.1:0-5743 GCF_035558935.1 Gaiella sp.
CCGGATCCGCCTGTGGAAGGGCGACCAGATCGACATCCGCGACCCGCGCGACAGCATGGCGCTGTTCCTGCGGCTGACCGCCTATCCGGCCTCGATCGGCGATCCGGATCTCTTCCGCGCCGTCGCCCGACGCGTCAACGCCCTCGACCCCCCGGACGCCCTGGCAAGGGACGAGGCCCTCGTCGCGCGAGCGCTCGAGCTCTCCCCCGACGGCGCCCGTCCGCAACTCGGGCCGAGCCGCGACGAGCTCCTGCGGCTGCTCGCGCGGGCCTCTGGTTAGAGCGCGCGATCGTCGTCGTCGGCAGGAGCTCCTCCGATGGGCTCGAGTCTCCCGCGGTCCCGCCCCGCGTCACGCAGTCCAGAGGCGGAGCGGGTACTGCGCTGCGATCCGGGTGAAGTCCTCGTCCGTCGTCAGCATCGTCGGCTCGTGCCTGATGCACAGCTGCGCCAGGAGAGCGTCGATGGCGCCGACCGGAACGCCCTTTCGGCGGCATGTCGTGCGGCGGAGGGACGGTTGGAATGCCGTTGTTACGATCGATCGGCATGGGGAGCGCATCTCGGCCTGATCGGCTTGGCGCTCAGGCGACCCACGCGACGAGCGGAATCTCCATCTCCTGTGGGCTCAGGCCGCCGTGCTGGCCGAAGAGGCGTTGGACGAAGCGGCCGGGCTCGTGCCAGTACACCGCTTCGCCGTGGCGCGGTAGCACCGCGACGTTCGCGAGCCGCGCGGAGAGGCGTGGCGACGGCTCGGCGAAGATTCCCTCTTCGATCAGCTCCGCCACGGGAACGACGTCGGCGACGCCGTCGAGCCGCTCGGCAAGGCCGGTGCAGACCGCCTCCACATCGCCCTCGCGGGCGTGGAGGAAGAGGTCGCGGCAGGAGCCCGCGGGGGCGAGCGGTTTCCCGTCGGCGCCCGTCTCGAGCTGCCCGGCGAGCTCGGGCCAGATCTGGTTCACGTAGACCGTCCGCGCCGGGTCGACGGGCGACATGCCGTGGTCGGCGGTGAGGAGCACGAGCGTCCCGGGCGGGAACGGCACGCCCGCGAGCGCGTCCAGCACGAGCCGTACGCCCGCGTCAACGAGCGGATCGTCCGGCCCGACCGCGTGCATGAGCGAGTCGATCTCGTCGAGGTACACGTGGGCGTAGCCGGCGCCGTCGTGCAGCGCAGCGGCTGCTGCGGCGAGGCCGCGCTCCGTGGATTCGAACGGGACGATCTCCGTGCCGCCCAGGAGGGCGAGGTTCGGTGCCGCGCCCGCGATTGGCGCCGGGAGGACGACCGTGCTGCGCACGCCCGCGTCGGAGAGGCGAGCGTAGATCGAGTCGGTGGGGAACAGGTCATCGGGATGGAGATGTCCCGCGAGCGTTCCGCGCACGCCGTCCCCGGCGAAGGAGAAGAGCAGCGGCGTGACCAGCCGGTCGAGGGACGGCTCGTAGACGTGCCACTCGTAGAGGCCGTGGTCCGAGACGGGCAGGCCGCTGTGGATCGTCGTCACCTGCGCGGTGGTCGTCGACGGAAACTGAGCCGTCAACTGGGTGAGCAGACCCTCCGATCGGGCCCGGACGAACAGCGGATGTCCGGTATGCCGCTCGAGGAACGTCCAGCCGAACGCGTCGAAGTAGACGAAGACGATGCGCTCGAAGCGTTCCCGTAGGAGCGGCTCGTCGAGCGTGGTACCGCCCGTGGCGCCCGTGAGCACCCGTTCGACGGTGGCGGGGAGCTGGTCGAAGCACCGCGTTCCCCGCTCCGGTCGACGCCAGTCGCGCATCGGGCCAACCTAGTCGAGCGAAGGCTGTCCGCTTCCGCCTGCCGCAGACGCCGGGTGCCGTGGGCGAGGATGAGCACGTGAAGCGGATCGGCTTCCTGTCGTTCGGTCACTGGGGACCTTCGCCCGCCTCCCGCGTGCTCACGGCCTCGGACGCGCTGCTCCAGGCGGTCGAGCTCGCGGTGGCGGCCGAGGACGTCGGTGCCGACGGCGCGTACTTCCGCGTGCACCACTACGCGCAGCAGCTGGGATCGCCGTTCCCGCTGCTCGCGGCGGCCGGCGTCCGGACGTCGCGAATCGAGCTCGGCACCGCCGTGATCGACATGCGCTACGAGAACCCCTTCTACATGGCGGAGGACGCGGGGGCCGCCGACCTGCTCGCAGGCGGCCGGCTCCAGCTCGGCATCAGCCGCGGCTCGCCGGAGCAGGTGATCGACGGCTGGCGCTACTTCGGCTACCGGCCGGCGGAGGGGCAGACCGACGCCGACATGGCGCGCAGCCGCACGCAGGTGTTCCTCGACCTCCTGCGCGGCGAGGGGTTCGCGGAGCCCAACCCGCACCCGATGTTCCCGAACCCGCCGGGCCTGCTGCGGCTCGAGCCGCACTCACCGGGGCTCCGCGAGCGGATCTGGTGGGGCGCAGGGTCCGACAAGACCGCCGCGTGGGCGGCCACGCTCGGCATGAACCTGATGAGCTCCACGCTCGTGGAGGACGATGCAAGCGGAGATCCGTTCCACGTCGTCCAGGCACGGCACATCCACGCCTTCCACGAGGCGTGGACGGCGGCCGGGCACGAGCGCGAGCCACGCGTCTCGGTCAGCCGCAGCATCTTCGCGCTCGTGAACGACACGGACCGCCGGTACTTCGGCCGCGGCGGCGGAGACGACGACCACGTCGGCTTCATCGACGCGAGCACGCGAGCGATCTTCGGCCGCACATACGCTGCGGAGCCGGACGCGCTCGTCGAGCAGCTCGCGCAGGACGAGGCGATCGCCGCGGCCGACACGCTGCTCCTCACCGTGCCGAGCCAGCTCGGCGTCGAGTACAACGCCCATGTCATCGAGAGCGTCGTGAAGCACGTCGCTCCTGCCCTCGGTTGGCGCTGACCGAAGACGATGGTCGCCGTGACGTGGGTCGAGTTCACGACGCACGACGACGGGCCGCTGATCGCGGGTCGTCGCGCCGGCAGCGGGCCGCGCGTGCTCCTGCTGCACGGCGGGCCGGGGCTCGGCTTCGACTACATGAGCGAGCTCGCCGACGAGCTGGCGGACGAGAACGACGTCGCCTGGTACCAGCAGCGAGGTCAGGAGCCGTCGGCGGTCGGAGGGCCGCATTCGGTGGCGCTCGACGTCGACGATGCGCGTCGCGTGCTCGACGCGCTCGGCTGGGAGCGGGCATACGTCGTCGGGCACTCGTGGGGCGGCCACCTTGCCCTGCACGTGGCCGAGGCGATGCCCGACAGGCTCCTCGGCGTGCTCTCGGTGGATCCGCTGGGGGCGGTAGGCGACGGCCGCTGGCCGGAGTTCGACGAGGAGATGTTCCGCCGGACTCCCGAATCGGTGCGCGAGCGTGCGCGGGAGATCGACGAGCTGAGCATGGCCGGCACGGCAGACGACGAGCTCGCCCTCGAGGGAATGCGGCTCGTGTGGCCGGCGTACTTCGCCGACCCGGAGCACGCGCCGCCGATGCCCGCGCTCCGCATGTCGAGCGCACGCTCGGGCGAGATGGTGCCGTCGATCCTCGCCGGGCTTCCGGCGCTCGAGGCGGGACTGTCGGGGATCCGCGTTCCCGTCGGGTTCGTCCACGGCTCTCGAAGCCCCATGCCGCTCGCAGCCTCGACCGATGCAGCGGACCGGATACCGGGGGCGTGGGTCGAGGTCGTCGAGGGCGCGGGGCATTTCGTGTGGTTCGAGGCTCCGTGCGCCGTTCGCGCGGCGCTTCGACGGCTCACACGCGAATAGCCCGGTTGCGTTCAACAATACCTTGTGCTTCTATGCATCGTAGTTCGACCCATGGAGGGCGATGCGCATCGACAAGGATCTCGTCGCGGCCTCGGCGACACCGCTCGTGCTTGCGATCCTGGCTGATGGTGAGAGCTACGGCTACGCGATCCTGAAGCGAGTCCGCGCGCTTTCCGGGGGCGAGCTCGAGTGGAGCGACGGGATGCTCTATCCACTGCTCCATCGCCTCGGCCGGCTCGGGTACGTGACGACCGAGTGGCGGAAGCCGCCGGAAGGGCGCCGTCGCAAGTACTACGTCATCACAGACGAGGGGCGATCTGCGCTCGCCGATCATCGGCGGCAGTGGCTGACCGTCACCCGGGCGCTCGACGACGTGTGGCCCGGCTCGCTCCTGGCATCGGCCGGTGAGGCCTGAGCGATGGAGAGCGTGGAGTCGCAGATTGCCCAGTGGCGCACCTACGTCTCGAGAGCCCCGGCCGTCAACGGGCACGACGTCGACGAGCTCGAGGACCATCTCCGCCACGAGATCGCGGAGCTGAGCACCGCGGGCCTCGCCGAGGACGAGGCGTTCCTCGTCGCCGTGAAGCGGATGGGGGATCTCGACGCCGTTTCGCGGGAGTACGCGCGTGAGCACAGCGGACGCCTGTGGAAGCAGCTGCTCGGGCCCGACGAAGAGGCGCCGCTCCTTGCGGCCGGTTGGCTCGATGCGCTTGTCCTCGCGGTCGCCGCCGCCGTCGTCATCCAGGTTGCGCGCCTCGCCGCCGGCTTCCCCGACGACGAGCCGACCTGGTTCGCGCGGAACCTCGGCCTCCTCGTCCTGCCGTTCCTCGCCGGGTACTTCGCCCGTCGGCGGCAGCTCGACCCCCGCGCGTGGCTGATTGCCGCGGTGCCGTTCGCGGTCGCGGCGCTCCTCGTCAACCTCTATCCGTACGACTCCGACTCGGACACCGAGGTCCTGGTCGCCCTCCACCTCCCGGTCGTGCTGTGGTTCGCGGTCGCGTTTCCGTACATGGGCGGGACGATCGGGTCGCACGAGCGCCGGATGGACTTCGTCCGCTTCACCGGCGAGTGGTTCATCTACTACGTGCTGATCGCGCTCGGCGGCGGCGTGCTCATGGCGTTGACCGCCGGGATCCTCGAGCCTTCGGGAGTCGACGTCGACCGTGTCGCGGAGTGGGTGCTGCCCTCCGGCGCCGCCGGGGCGGTCGTCGTCGCCGCGTGGCTCGTCGAGTCCAAGCAGCGCGTCGTCGAGAACATGGCTCCCGTGCTGGCGATGCTCTTCACGCCGCTGTTCGCGGTCATGCTGGCGTGTGCCGCCGTCGTCTATGCCGCGACCGGGCTCGGCGACGCCTTCGACCGCGAGCTCCTGAGCGTGTTCGACGCTCTGCTGATCGTCGTCCTCGGTCTCGTCCTCTACGGGCTCTCCGCGCGCGAGCCCTCCACCTCGCCGAGCTGGATGGACGGCGTGCAGCTCGTCGCCGTCGTGTTCGCACTCGTCCTCGACCTGCTGGTGCTCGGGTCGATGGTCGCCCGCATCGGCGATCTCGGGTTCACGCCGAACCGGACGGTCGCGCTCGGCCTCAACCTCGTCCTGCTCGTGAACCTGGCCGGTGCCGCGTGGCTCGCGGGCCGATTCCTCAGACGGCGCAGCACGCTCCATCGGCTCGAGCGCTGGCAGACGAGCTACCTGCCCGTCTTCGCTCTCTGGGCTGCGGCGGTCGTGGTCGTTCTACCGCCGCTCTTCGGCTTCAGCTGATGACCAACTTCTCGTGGATTTGCGCCCGGTGCATTGCGGCGCGGCCGGGATTCCCGGACAATCGTCGACGACAACGTAGACGTCTTGAGCCGCACGTCGAGCGCGGCGTGTGGGCCTCGTCACGTCTCCGGCGCGCCCGGGGGCGGAGGCTCCGTCACCTGAGCCCTGTCTGGCCGAGTCCGGGCCGGCGCCCTCGATAACGTCGTCGCGTGCGTGAGTGGGCCGCCGAGATCACCGTTGACGAAAGCCTCGCGCGGCGGCTG
>NZ_DATMBZ010000146.1:0-6732 GCF_035558935.1 Gaiella sp.
GCGCGAATCGGTGTGGAGGACGGCGTCGTTCCTCGTGTAGGCGAACTGTCCCAACACGCGTCGTTCGTCCGGCGTCGGATCCTCGAGCAGCGCGAGTGCCTGGTCGGCGTGCGTGGCGAGAACGACCCTGTCGAAGCGCTCGATCGCGTCGCCGACCCGCAGCTCGACGAAGGCCTCCGACCGTCGGACGGAGCGCACGCCGGCGCCGAGGCGGAGCCGCCGGCCGAGCCGCGCCGCGATCGCGTCGACGTACCGGTGGCTGCCGCCGGTGACGGTGCGCCAGCGGAAGCGGCCGAAGCCCAGCATCCCATGGTTGGCGAAGAAGCGGATCGCGTAGGCAGCCGGGAACTCGAGCGCGCGCCCCGGCGCGGTCGACCACAGTGCGGACGTCATGGGCACGAGGAAATGACGACGGAAGCGCCGCGAGTAGCCGTGGACGTCGAGGTACTCCGCGAGCGACTGCGACTCGTCCTCGGGTCGCGCCGTCCGCAGCCAGCGGCCGATCTCCCACAGCAGCGCGAGAAAGCGGGGACTGGCGGCGTTCGCCGGCTGCGCGAACGGACGCCGCCCCGAATACTCGAGGCCGCAGCCGCCGCAACTGACCGAGAAGGACATGTCGGACTCGTGCGCGGCGATGCCGAGCTCGCGGAAGAGCCTCGTGAGAAGGGGGTAGTTGCGCACGTTGTGGACGAGGAAGCCGGTGTCGAGCGCGAGCCCGTCGTGCACCACCGTGTTCGCGTGCCCACCGGCGCGGGGCTCTCGCTCGAAGACCTCGACGTGGTGGGCGCGCGAGAGGACATGGGCGGCCCCCAACCCCGAGATACCGCTGCCGACGACCGCGATCCGCATCGTTCTGTTAGTCTACACAAACATTGTACGAATCTTCGACGCAGGTTGCGGTCGGCACCGTGCGGCCGCGGACGAGCCGTATCAGCCAGGCGGTCACGCTCGTCGCGGTGGTCGTGCCGCCGCTCGGCCTGCTCGCGGCGATGGGGCTCCTCTGGGGCGTGGCCTTCCACTGGGTCGACCTCGCGCTCTTTGCCGGCTTCTACCTCGTTTGTGCCTTCGGGACGACGATCGGCTTCCACCGGTATTTCACGCACCGCGGCTTCGAAACCGGCACCGCCGTCAAGGTCGTGCTCGCCGTCCTCGGCTGCATGACGATGCAGGGGCCGCTCACCCAGTGGGTCACGGATCACCGCAAGCACCACGCCCTCTCCGACAAGCCCGGCGATCCGCACTCACCCCATGTCGGCCACGGCGACGGCGCACTCGGCGCGGCGCGCGGCTTCGTCCACGCGCACGTCGGATGGCTGTTCGTGAACCTGGGGATGGAACAGGGACGCGAGTACGCGAAGGATCTCTACGACGACCGCGTCCTGCGGCTGATCGATCGCGCCTACCTGCTGTGGGTGGCTGTCACGCTCGGGCTGCCGTTCCTCATCGGCTACTGCCTCGGAGGCACCGTCGGTGCCGGGCTGGAGGGCCTCGTCTGGGGCGGCCTGATCCGCATCTGCGCCTACCAGCACGCGACGTTCAGCGTGAACTCGATCTGCCACATGTTCGGCCGGCAGCACTACCGCTCACGCGACGAGTCGCGGAACAACCGTTTCGTCGCGCTGCTCGTCTTCGGCGAGGGCTGGCACAACAACCACCACGCCTTCCCTGCCTCGGCGCGGCACGGGCTCGACCGCGGCCAGATCGACCTCTCGTGGTGGGTGATCCGCGGCCTGGAGCGGCTCGGGCTCGTCTGGAACGTCAGGGTGCCCGACGCCGCGCAGCTCGAGCGGCGCCGTCTCCCGAGCGCTGCGCGCTGAGCCCCCGGAGCGGCGAGCTCGCTGCGCACTGAGGGCAGTCCCCGCCGCCGCTTCCGGTTGCTAGACGCCCCGCGCACCCGGCCGTCCGTCCGCGGGTGACGTCACGGCCCGCAGTCTCGCCCGCTGCCCCGGCCCGGATATCTGTGCGGAATCTATACAGACGCTTGACACAGTCGACAGCCGTAGGTAGGCTGCCGCACATGTTCTGTACAGGTTCTGTTTAAGGAGGGTCCCAGGATGCAGCAGAGAGTGCAGGAACTCGTTATGACGCGCCCCGAGACGAGCGCGCGGGCGCTCATCCTCCTCGGCGCCCTCGTCTCCTTCGTCCTCTCCGTCAGCCTGTGGTTCGGGGGCAACGAGCAGCAGGCCATCTTCGTCGGCCTCTGGGTGCCGTCCATCCTCTCGCTCGGCGCTCTGGTCGCTCCGCGGGGCGAACGATGAGCCCGGCCGCGCTGTTCGCGATGGGTGTGCTCGTCACGCTCTTCTACGGAACCGGCCTGTCACTCCTCGTCTACGGGGCGATCCTCGACGGCCGCGACGAGGCTCGCCGCAAGGACGAGGAGGCCGACCGGGCACGAGTCGGCCCTCGCCCCTCCGCAGTTCCCGACGACACGTCGACGGAGGCGGGCGATTTTCCCGCCGCAGCCTGACCGACGCAATACCCGACAGCAACACCCAACAGAAAGGAGATCGGAATGAAGCGCATCATCTCGCTTCTCGCAGTACTCGCCGTCGCGGCGGCCGCCGTGGGGGGCGCCGGCACCGCCTCTGCGGAAACCCGCGCGTCGAACGTCGACATCGTCCAGACGGCCGTCGCCGCCGGACAGTTCACCACGTTGGCGTCGCTGCTCCAAAAGGCCGGCCTCGTGGACACGCTCGCAACGGGCGGACCGTTCACGGTCTTTGCGCCGACGGACGCGGCCTTCGCGAAGGTGCCCAAGGCGACCCTCGACGCGCTCGCCGCTGATCCGGCCAAGCTCAAGGCGGTGCTGCTCTACCACGTCGTTCCCGGCCGCGTCACCGCGGCGGACGTCGTGAAGCTCACGTCCGCCAAGACCGCCGAGGGCAGGTCCCTCGCCATCAAGGTCGTGAACGGATCGGTGTTCGTCGACGCCGCGCAAGTGACGACTCCGGACGTGGGCGCCACGAACGGCGTCATTCACGTGATCGACTCGGTGCTGATCCCGCAGGAGGCGACCGCGACCGCATCCAAGACGATCGTCCAGACCGCTGTCGCGGCAGGGTCGTTCAAGACGCTCGCTTCGCTGCTCAAGAAGGCGGGCCTCGTCGGCACGCTGCAGGGCAAGGGGCCGTTCACGGTCTTCGCCCCGACCGACGCCGCGTTCGCGAAGGTGCCGAAGGCAACGCTCGCGTCGCTCGCCAAGAACAAGGCGAAGCTGCGCTCGGTGCTGCTCTACCACGTGGTCAAGGGCAACGTCCCGGCCGCCAAGGTCGTGATGCTCCGCTCCGCGAAGACGCTCAACGGCAAGGCCGTCTCGATCCGCGTCAACGGCGGCAACGTGCTCGTGGGGGGCGCTCGCGTGACGACCGCCGACGTCAAGGCGTCGAACGGCGTCATCCACGTCGTCAACAAGGTGCTGATCCCGTAGGAGACGCCCGTCCGCTGCCCGGCGCCGCACCCGCGGTGCCGGGCAGCATTCGTCGGCGCGACGCTCGAGATGGCCAGCGACGAGCAGCGACTCCTCGAAGCTCCCCTGCTGGAGGCGGTCACCTCAGCCCTCGCCCTCCGGCGCCGAGGTATCGACGACGCCCGGGGTCGGCGGCTCGCGCGGGCCGCACGTCGTTCCGACCCGACCGCGCAGCTGCTCGTCCTCCACGCGCTCGCGCGCGGCGGCCGCGGCACGGGACGCCTCGTCGTCGACGAGCTCGTCACCTCCGACGAGCGAAGGGCACACGCCGCCTGGGTGCTCGGCGAGCGGCCCCGGTACCCGCGCGCGATCGCGCCGCTCACCGCGCTGGCCGCGCGCGGCGGCTTCCCGTCGATGGTCGCCGAGCTCACGCTCGAGCGATGGCGGAGGACGCCGGCCCCGGCGCTTGCGCCGGCCCGCGACAGCAGCGCTCGCGGCCTCCGCATCGCCCAGGTATCGCTCCAGGGCCGACTCGACGCCGGGCTCCGGGGCGCCGGCGCGGGCGACGGCGGCGGCCTCGCCACGTTGATCGTGAGCCTGACGCGCGCGCTCGACGCCCATCCGGCCGTCTCGGAGGTGGTGACGTTCACGCGGGCGTTCGAGGATCCGTCGTTCCCGGGGCTCTACTCCCTCCCGCAGGAGCCGATCGGCCGCCGCTCCCGCATCGCGCGCCTGCGATACGGCCCGGACACGTATCTCCCGACGGCCGGCCAATGGGAGTACCGACGGGAGATCGAGCTCGCGCTCGCGGGAGCGGTCGCCCGCCACGGACCGTTCGACGTCGCGCACCTCCGGTTCGCGGACGTCGGCACCTTCGTCGCGGCCCGTGTCTTCCGCCGTCTGGGCGTGCCCGTCGTCTTCACCCTCGCGCCCGATCCCCACTCGGTGCTCCGCGACGCCGAGGCGACCGGGCACCTCGACCGCTCCACGTTTCCCGCGGCCGATCTCGAGCACCAGTACGTCTTCCGCGCGTGGCTCCTCGATCGGATGATGCGCGAGGCCGCCGCGCTCGCCGTGCTTCCCCGACCGGGCCTCGAGCGCGAGCTTCGGGAGCTGCTCGGGCCGGCCTTCGCCGCAGTCCACCCCGATCGCCTCTGCACGATCCCCGAGGGGATCGCCGTCGACGCCGCCGCACGGCACCCCATCGACGCCGGCGGGCCTGCGATCCGCTCCCTCGCCTCGGCGATCGCCAAGCTGCCCGCCGGCCGGCGCGGACTCCCGCTGCTCCTCACGGTCGCCCGGCTCAACCGTGTGAAGGGCATTCCCGCACTCGTCGAGGCGTGGGCGGGCGATCCCCGCCTGCTCGAGAGCTTCAACCTGGCCATTGTCGGCGGCGAGCTCGAGCACCCGACACCCGAGGAGCGTCACGTGATCGACGAGATCGACGCCGTCTGCGCGCGGCTCCCGCAGGCAAGGAGCGGTCTCGTCGCCCTCGGCCATCGGCCGCACGACGAGGTGCCCCAGCTCCTCAGGGCCGCCGCGCACGGGATCCCCGGCCTCGTCGCGGCCGGTGGCGTCTACGCGTGCCCGAGCCGGAAGGAGGAGTTCGGCCTCAGCCTGCTCGAGGCGCTCGCGGCGGGGCTTCCTGTCGTCGCCCCGGACCGCGGCGGGCCGCCGACGTTCGTCGAGGACGGGGCGACGGGCTTCCTCGTCGACACCACGGATCTCGCTTCGCTGCGAGGGGGGCTCCGCCGTGCGGCGTCGGTCCGGCTGGATGCCGCGCGCGCGGCGCGGGCGCGTTCGCTCGTCGAGGAGCGTTTCACGATCGACGCGATGGCCGGCCGGCTGGTCGAGCTGTACGAGGGCGTGACTCGCCGTGGCGCGCTGCGGGCCGCATGACCGCGCTGCTCGTCAGCCCCGACTACGTCTCGCACTACCTGCCGCTGTCAGCGGTGGGATCGGCGCTCCGCGACGCCGGTCGCGAGGTGGTGGTGGCAACCGGCGCCGGCCTCCGCGGGCGGGTGCTCGCCGACGGGTTCGGGCACGTCGAGCTACGGCTCGGGGCGGGAAGCAACGCCAGAAGCGAGACGGAGGCCGGCGACCAGGCGACACGGGACTTCCTCGCGGTGACGTACGAGGGGATGGTGGCGACGCTCGAGCACCAGGCACGACGGAGGCTGCACGACCTACTCTGGGATCCCGAGCACGTGACGGGCCGCCTCGGGGACATCGTCGACGACCTGAGGCCCGAGCTCGTCCTCTCCGATCAGCTCGCGTTCGGCGCATCCCTCGCGCTGCGCGCCCTCGGCGTGCCGTACACGGCGTTCCTCCCGGGGCACCCGTGCCAGCTGCCGCCACCCGGGCAAGTGTTCGGCTATCCCGCGCGACGGCCCGAGGGGTTCGCGGAGGAGCACGAGCTCGCTCGGCTACGCGCGCTGTGCGATCGGGCCTCCCGCGTGTTCACGCGACGGTTCAACGAGACGCTGCTCGAGCTGGCGCCGGACGCGCAACCGCTGGAGAGCGCCTTCGCGGCGACTGCGCCGCGAGGAACCCTGGTCAACTATCCCGCCGGCCTGGCCGGATCCCGCGTCGCGCCCGGAGCGACGCTCGTCGGGCCGTGCGTCCGTGACGAGTCCGGCGACCCGGGTCTCGACGCCCTCGAGCGACGCCGTCCCCGCGCCTATGTCGCCCTCGGCAGCTTCCTGTCGGCACGCTCGGACGTCTTGCGAACGATCGCCGACGCCCTCCGCTGCGCCGACCTCGGCGCGGTGGTTGCGTCGGGCGTCACCCCGCCCGCCGACCTCGGGCCGCTGCCCGAGGGCTCCATCGTCCGCCCGTACCTTCCCCAGGTCGCCGCGCTGCGCGCGTGCGACGTGGCGATCTGCCACGGCGGGAACAACACCGCGATGGAAGCCCTCACAGCGGGGGTGCCCGTGGTCGCGCTGCCGTTCTCGACGGATCAGTTCGCCGTCGCCGCCGATCTCGTCGATGCCGGCCTCGGCGCGGCGCTCGACCCGAACCGCGCGTCGGCGCACGACCTCGCCGCCGCCGTCCGCCTCGCGCTCTCACCGGCGACGACGAGGCGCGCGGCCGCCATCGGGCGAGTACTGCGCCGCGCGCCGGGACACGAGCGCGCCGCGAGGCTCCTGCTTCGCACGGCCGCGCGTGGTCACCCGTTCGAGGGAACTTCACGGGAAACGCGCAAGTTTCGACGCTCCTCGGCATCTTCCCGGTAGAGCCTCGGAATCGGCCGCCGGCCTGGCTTGGCGGCGGACGGCTTGGCGCCGATTCCGGGGCTCTTCTCGCTACGGTCGCCCGATCCGGGC